>DASYAO010000052.1:0-4604 GCA_036501285.1 Gaiellaceae bacterium | reverse complement strand
TCGGTGACGGCGTTCGAGTACGCGACGGTGTCCGCCTCGGGCGACGCGTACTCCTCGATGAGCGAGGCGCGCGCGCCCTCTTCGGCGACGACGACGAGCCGCCAGAACGTCTGACCGGTGACGGCGATGCGGACGTACAGCGGCTTCTCGAGCACGACGCCCTTGGGGACGACGACCAGGAGACCGTGCTTCCACATGGCTGCGTTGTGCGCGGCGAACTTCTCGTTCCAGCCGACGAGCGAATACAGCTGCTCGAAGTCCTCCGGAAGCGGCGCGAAGATCACGCCGTCAGGCGCGCGCTCGATCTCGATGCCGTCTGCGGTGACCGTCGCGTAGCCGGCGACGTCGAGATCGAGCAGCGTCTCGATCTCCGCCGAGGCGGCACCCGCGAACGAATCCGGATCGAAGCCGGCGAGGTCTGTGAAGCGCCAGTGCTCCTCGTTCGTGTCCGGCAGCGGCAGCCGCTCGTAGGCGGCGAGCGCGTCAGTCCTGCTCATACGGCTTGTATCGGTGGTGGAGAAGGATGCGATTACCGGCGGGATCGGTCAGGCCGGCGCCGTTGCAGACGCCGGAGTCCCACATCTCGCCGACCTCGACGCCTTGCGTCTCGAGCTGCGCCTTCGCCGCCGCGACGTCGGGCACGCCGAGCGCGATCGTGCTCGGCGGCAGGGGCGCGAACGCGTCGTCGTGCGTCTCGGGCGTCATCACGGCGAGCGTCACGTTGGAGGCCTCGTACTCGATCCAGTCGTCGTGGTCGAGGTGCTCGTTTCGCGCCAGACCGAGCACCCCGCCGTAGAAGTGCTTCGCCTTCTCGATGTCGTCGACGGGAACACGGATGTAGTCGACGCGCGTGACGTCAATCATTGGGCGCGTATCTCCGATGGAGCATGAACTGGTTTCCGTCCGGATCCTTGAAGAACGCCATGTGGCACACGCTCGTATCGAGGATGTCGCCGTCGAACTGGACGCCCTTCGCCTCGAGCTCCTTGCGCGTCTCGGCGACGTCCGGCACACGCAGCGCGACGTGCGCGCTGTGCGGCGCGCTCCATTCGCTGCCGACGTCTTCCATGCGCAGGAGATAGACGCTGACGTTCTCGCCCAGCTGGTATTCCGGGAAGCCGCGCGTCGAGATCTTCGGCAGGCCGAGCGTGTCTCCGTAGAACAGCTCCGCCCGCTCCATATCCGTCACCGGCACCGAGATGAAATCGGTGCGTTCTACGTTCAACCGACCGAGCCCTCCATCTGGAGCTGGATCAGCCGGTTCATCTCGACGGCGTACTCGAGCGGGAGCTCCTTCGTGATCGGCTCGACGAAGCCGCTCACGATCATCGCCGACGCCTCGGCCTCGGAGAGTCCGCGGGACATGAGGTAGAAGAGCTGCTCGTCGCCGATCTTCGACACTGTCGCCTCGTGGCCGATGTCGACCTCGTTCTCCTCGATCTTGATGTACGGGTACGTGTCGGAGCGCGACTCCTCGTCGAGGATCAGCGCGTCACAGACGACCTTCGACTTCGATCCGGTGGCGCCCTTCGCCACCTCGAGCAGCCCGCGGTATCCGGCACGGCCGCCGTTCTTCGAGATCGACTTCGAGGTGATCACCGACGACGTGTTCGGCGCGACGTGCACGGCCTTGCCGCCCGCGTCCTGATGCTGGCCCTTGCCTGCGAACGCGATCGACAGCACTTCGCCGTGCGCGCGCTCGCCCATGAGCCAGATGGCCGGGTACTTCATCGTCAGCTTCGAGCCGAGGTTCCCGTCCACCCACTCCATCGTCGCGTCCTTGTGCGCGACGGCGCGCTTGGTGACGAGGTTGTAGACGTTGTTCGACCAGTTCTGGATCGTCGTGTACCGGCAGCGGCCGCCGTCCTTGACGATGATCTCGACGACCGCGCTGTGCAGCGAGTCGGTCGAGTAGATCGGCGCGGTGCAGCCTTCGACGTAGTGCACGTACGCGCCCTCGTCGACGATGATCAGCGTGCGCTCGAACTGGCCCATGTTCTCCGCGTTGATGCGGAAGTACGCCTGCAGCGGCATCTCGATCTGCACGCCCGGCGGGACGTAGATGAACGAGCCGCCCGACCACACGGCCGAGTTGAGCGCCGCGAACTTGTTGTCGTTCTGCGGGATGATCGTCCCGAAGTACTGCTTGACGACGTCCTCGTGCTCGCGCAGCCCCGAGTCCATGTCGAGGAAGAGGACGCCCTGCTTCTCGAGGTTCTCCTGGAGCTTGTGGTAGACGACCTCGGACTCGTACTGCGCGCCGACCCCGGCGAGGTACTTCTTCTCCGCCTCGGGGATGCCCAGCTTGTCCCACGTGTCCTTGATGTCGGCCGGCAGGTCCTCCCAGGAGTTGGCCTGCTTCTCGGTCGGCTTGATGTAGTAGAAGATGTTCTCGAAGTCGATGTCGTTCAGGTTGCCGCCCCACTGCGGGATCGGGCGCGCGTAGAAATAGTCGAGGCTGCGGTGCCGGAACTTGCGCATCCAGTCGGGCTCGTTCTTGTGCGAGGAGATCGCGTCGACGAGCTCGTGCGAGAGGCCGCGCCCGGACTTGAAGAAGTAGTCCTCCGTCACGGAGAAGCCGTACTTGATCGCGTAGTCGGAGCCGATCCCCTGGACGATCTCGGTTTCGGTCTGTGCCATCAGACGGTCACTCCCTCGTACGGTGCGTAGCCTTCGATTTCGAGCTTCTTCGCGAGCTCCGGGCCGCCCGACTCGACGATGCGGCCGCCGACGAAGACGTGCACGCGGTCGGGCGTGATGTAGTCGAGGATGCGCTGGTAATGCGTGATGACGAGTGCGCCCATCTCCGGGCCGACGAGCTCCTTCACGCCGCCGGCGACGACGCGCAGCGCGTCGATGTCGAGGCCCGAATCCGTCTCGTCGAGCACCGCGATCCGCGGCTTCAGCATCGCCATCTGGAGGATCTCGACGCGCTTCTTCTCGCCGCCGGAGAAGCCGTCGTTGATGTAGCGCGACGCGAGCTCGCGGCTCACCTTCAGGCGGTCCATCTGAGCGAGGAGCTCCGTCCGGAACTCGGGGATCGGCATCGGGTCGCTCTCGCCGGCGCGTGCCTTGCGGACGGCGTTGATCGCCGTGCGCAGGAAGTTGGTGACGGTGACGCCCGGGATCGCGTGCGGGTACTGGAACGCGAGGAAGAGACCGCGCTGCGCGCGCTCGTCGGCGCCGAGCTTGCTGATGTCCTCGCCGTCGAAGAGGATCTGGCCCTCGGTGATCTCGTAGGCCGGGTGGCCCATGATCGCGTACGAGAGCGTCGACTTCCCCGACCCGTTCGGGCCCATGATCGCGTGCACCTCGTTCAGGTCGACCTCGAGATCGACGCCCTTCACGATCTCGGTGCCGTCCTCCAGCGCGACGTGCAGATTCTCCAGCTTCAGCAGTGCCACGAAGTGCGTCCTCTTTTCCAGGAAAAGCGGGGCTTCTGCCCCGCACAAAGACTGCCCCCAGTCTAGCGGAGGACCTTCGGCCGCCGACCCCGCGAGGCCAGCAGCTCAGCGGATCCTGCAGCCACCGCTCCGACTCCGAGCAAGGCGAGCGCGGCCTGCGGCGAGCGCAGCGCAAGGCGCAGCGACGTCCACGCGGTCGAGCCGCGCGCCTTGTCGTCGAAGCGGCCGTGCGCGCCCGGGTCGCCGGGGAGCGGGCCGAAGAGGTTGTCCGGCGCGTCCAGCGGCTTCGGCTCGCCCGTCGTCTGGCTCGTCCAGCCCATCCGGCGGAGCATCAGGTCGCCCGCGCGCGGCGAGACCTTCTGGCCCCACAGCGCCTTCTGCGCTCCCCAGCCGAGCGGCAGCTCGCGCACCGGGTGCTCGCAGCAGTGCAGGACGGCGGCCGCGAACGGCTCGGGCTGGTAGATCGGCGGCACCGGCTGCGGCTGCTTGCCGTTCTTCTGCCGGTCGCGGTCGAACTGCGGCGTGTTGATTGCGCCCGGCAGGACGACGCTGACGCCGACGGCCCAGCCGGCCTTCTCGATCTCGACGCGCGCGGACTCGAAGAACGCGCGCAGCGCCGCTTTCGACGCGCAGTAGCCGCCCTGCAGCGGGATGCCGCGGTACGCGAGCGCGGAGTTGATCGACACGAACGTGCCGCGCGACTCGCGCAGGTGCGGCAGTGCTGCCCAGTAGCCGTACACCTGGCCGAAGAAGTTCACGTCCATGATCCGGCGCAGCTCGTCGGGCTCGTACCGGTACGTCTCCGCGTAGACGGTGACGATGGCGTTCGCGACGTACGAGTCGATGCGCCCGAAGCGGTCGACCGCCTGCTCGACCACCTGCTGCACCTCGTCCTGGACGGCGCAGTCGGCGGTGACGGCGAGCGCCTCCGATCCCGCCGCCTCGATCTCGCGGACGCACGCATCGAGCGCCTCTCCCGTGCGCGCGGTGACGACGACCTTCGCGCCCCGGGCGCCGGCCATGCGCGCCACGGCCCGGCCGAGGCCGCTCGAGGCGCCCGTGACGACGATCACCTGGTCTCCGAGGCGTTTCTTCATCTGTTCAGGACTCCCCTGCCCGATCTCCCCAAAAACGCGCTACGCTCCTGGTGTGGGATACGTCTCTAATCCGCTGCACATCGCCATTCTCTTGCTGATCGCG
>DASYAO010000051.1:0-11859 GCA_036501285.1 Gaiellaceae bacterium | reverse complement strand
CGACCACGCGCTCATGCACCTCGGGGTCGCGCACGACTCCCTTCGGCACCTCGGCCCGGCCTGCCTCGAACTGCGGCTTCACGAGCACGAGCGCCTGCCAGCCCGGCTGCGCGAGCGCAAGCGCCGGCGGCAGCGCGACCTTCAGCGAGATGAACGAGACGTCGCAGGTCACGAGCTCCGGAGCGAACGGAAGCTCGGCAAGGTGGCGGGCGTTCGTGCGCTCGAGCACTGTCACGCGCGGATCGTTCCGGATACGCGGATGCAGCTGACCGTGACCGACGTCGAGCGCGATCACGCGCGCGGCGTCGCGCTGCAGGAGCACGTCCGTGAACCCACCCGTCGACGCGCCGACGTCGAGGCAGTCGAGCCCGGCCGGGTCGACGCCAAACGCGTCGAGCGCGTTCGCGAGCTTGTGTCCCGCGCGCGAGACGTATGGCGGCAGCTCCTCGACTTCGAGCTCGGCATTTTCGTCGACCTGCTCGCCGGCCTTCACATGGCCCGGAACGAGTCCCGCCATCACGAGCGCCTGCGCCTGCGCCCGGCTCTCGGCGAGCCCGCGCTCGACCAGCAGCACGTCGAGTCGCTTCTTCACGAAGCTAGATCGTTCGCGACGCGAGCCCGGCGACGATGTCGGCGAGCACCGTCGTGTCGGCGTCGAGCGCCCCGAGACGGCTCTGTGCGCGCTCCGCTGCTTCGTCGGCGAGACGGCGCGCGCCGTCGGCGCCGACTTCGAGCACGTAGCCGTCGTTGTCGAGGATGTCGTCGACGACCTGGAACAGCAGGCCGAGCTCGCCCGCGAATGCGCGCCACGGTGTGTGCTCCTCGATCGGCACGCCTGCTGCCCAGATGCCGCACATGATCGATGCGTTGAAGAGCGCGCCCGTCTTCAGGCGATGAAGCTCCGCGAGGTCGTGGCCGCCCTCGAGATCCTGCTGCTGGCCACCGATCATCTCGAGCGTCGCCTCCATCAACTCGCGCGCGACGGCCGTGCTCTCGTAGGCGAGCGCGAGCCTGAACGCCTCCGCCACGAGTGCGTCGCCGGCGAGGATCCCCTGCGCTTCGCCGAACGCCGCCCACACGCTCGGCCGGCCACGCCGTTCGGTGTCGTTGTCGAGTGCCGGCAGGTCGTCGTGCACGAGCGAGAACGAGTGCACGAGCTCGACCGCCGCTGCGGCCGGCAGGATCGCGTCCACCTCGGCGCCGACGGCGTCACCCGTCGCAAGGCAGAGCACCGGCCGCACGCGCTTCCCGCCACCCGAGAGCGCATGGCGCACGGGCTCTTCGAGCGTGCCGAGCTCCGGCATCAGGGCGAGCTCGCCGAGGTAGTCCTCGACGATCGCCCGCAGCTCGTCAGGCGTCCGCGGCATCTGCCTCCGCTGCGCGGCGTGCGCTCTGTAGTTCGACCTCGATCTCGCGCGCGAGCCCGGCGAGCTCCTGGAGCACCTCGATCGCCTTGTCCGGGTCCTCGGTCCCCTCCAGGCTCGCGCGCGCAGCCTCGAGCCGCGCGAGCAATCCTTCGGCCTTGGTCAACGATTCGTCCGCGCTCAAGCAGCCTCCTCCCGTTGGATGCGACCAAGGATGCCGTTCACGAGCCTCGCCGCGTCCGGCGAGGCATACCGTTTCGCAAATGCGACGGCTTCGTCGATCGCGACCTCAGGCGGCACCTCGCCACGCTCGAGCTCGCGAATCGCCACGCGCAGCGCGCTCCGCTCGACGACGCCGAGTCGGTCTGCCGTCCAAGCCTCGGAGGCCGCGGTGATCCGCTCGTCGAGCTCTGCCGCATGCTCGGCCGTCTCGCTCGCGAGCTCCTTCGCCCACGGGTCGATCTCGTCCGCGTACTGCGAGCCGATCTCCTGACCGCTCAGATCCCACTGGTAGAGCAGGAAGAGCGCCTGACGCCGCGCCTGACGCCGCGAAATCACGCCGCGCTCTCCACCATCAACCCGGCAAGTGTCGAGGTCGAGTAGACACCGCTTGCGAAGTCGTCGCCGCGCAAGACGGAGATCGCAAGCTCGCGCGTCGAAGGAACGCCTTCGATCACCGTCTCGGTGAGCGCGCGTACCGCACGCTCGATCGCCGCGGTCCGGTCGACGTCCCAGACGACGAGCTTGGCGATCAGCGAGTCGTAGTAGGGCGGTACGCGCGTGCCGTCCTCGACGAACGTGTCGACGCGCACGCCGGGACCGAGCGCCGGGCGAAAGCGGGTCACCGTTCCCGGCGCAGGCATGAAGTCGCGCTCAGGATCCTCTGCATTCAGCCGGATCTCGATCGAGTGGCCCTGGCGCGGCGCGCGGCCCGTGACTGCGAGCGGCTCGCCGGATGCGATCTGGAGTTGCGCACGCACGATGTCGATGCCGGTCGTGAGCTCCGTCACCGGATGCTCCACCTGCAAGCGCGCGTTCAGCTCGATGAACGCGAACCGGCCGTCGGGTCCGAGCAGGAACTCGAGCGTCCCGGCGTTCACGTAACCGACTGCGCGGCATGCGCGCTCGGCTGCAGCCTCCATCTCCTCTCGCAGCTCGGGTGAGAGCGCAGGCGAAGGCGTCTCTTCGATCAGCTTCTGGTGGCGCCGCTGGATCGAGCACTCGCGCTCGCCGAGGGTGAGCACGCTTCCGTGGTGATCGCAGAGCACCTGGATCTCGACGTGGCGCGCGGGGTCGAGCACCTTCTCGATGTAGAGCGTCGGGTTGCCGAACGCCGCCTGCGCCTCTGCCGCCGCCGCGCCGAACGCGTCTTCGAGCTCGTCGGCAACGTCGACGCGGCGCATGCCCTTGCCGCCGCCGCCTGCCGCCGCCTTCAGGAGCACAGGAAAGCCGAGCTCCTCGGCCGCCTCACGCGCGGCGGTGATCGTCGTCGCACCTTCGGTTCCGGGCACGGTCGGCACGTCGGCAGCCTTCATCGCCTGACGCGCCGTCACCTTGTCGCCCATGCGCGTCATCACGTGCGCGGGCGGGCCGACGAAGACGAGATCGTTGTCGGTGCACGCCGAGACGAACGCCGGGTTCTCGGCGAGAAAGCCGTACCCGGGATGCACGGCTTGACAGCCGGTCGTCTGAGCAGCCGCGACGATCGACGGGATGTGGAGGTAGCTCTCGGCCGCCGGCGGCGGCCCGACGCAAACCGCCTCGTCGGCAAGCCGCACGTGCAGTGCGTCGGCGTCCGCGGTGGAGTAGACGGCGACGGCTTCGACGTCGAGCTCGCGGAGCGCCCGGATCACGCGCACCGCGATCTCACCGCGGTTCGCCACGAGAACGCGCTCGAACATCAGATTCCTGTGGGTCGGCCGTTCAGCGGCTCGAGCTCGAACAGCAGCTGCCCGTACTCGACCGCGTCGCCGTTACCGGCATGGATCTTGCGCACGACGGCCTCGAGCTCGGCCTTGACCTCGTTCATCAGTTTCATCGCCTCGAGGATGCAGAGCGTCTGCCCGGGTGCGACCGGATCTCCCTCCTCGACGAACGCCGGCGCTCCCGGTTGGGGCGAGCCGTAGAACGTGCCGACCATCGGGCTTTCGACGCGGACGAGCCCGCTCGCAGGCGGAGCCGCAGCCGCTGCCGGCTCGGCAGAGACGGCCGACGAGACCGTGGAGACGAGCTGTGTCTCGGGCGTGCGACGTACGGTGACGCGCAGGTCTTGTTCTTCAACGGTGATCTCACCGACTCCCGTCTCCTGCACGATCCGCACGACCTCGCGGATCTGGGTCTCGCGCGAGCGGTCGACACCCTCGACGCGCGTCGCCTCCTCGCCTGTGGCGCGGTCGCGAATCGAGCGCAGCAGCCGCTCCGCCTCGCCCGGGAAGAGCGCGAGCAGCAGCAGCTCCTCCTCGCTCGCTGCAAACCCCTTCGCGTTCTCGCGCAGCCGGTCGAGATCGGGCGCTTCGTCCTCTTCTCGTCCGTCGCCGAGCAGCTCGATCGCTCGCGTGAGCGCGGCGTCGATCTTCCCCGGCGTCTGGCCGAAGCGTCCGCTGATCAGTGATCGGAACTCGTCGACCATCGTCTCGTAGCGATTTGCGCCGAGCACGTTGACGAGCGCCTGGGAGGCGACGATCTGCCCCATCGGCGCCGCGAGCGGCGGCGAGCCGGCTTCGTGGCGGACGCGGTCGATCTCGTCGAGCACCTCGTCGAGCCGGTCACCCGCCGAGCGCGAGCGGAGCTGCACGTCGACGGCTGCGATCAGGCCGACCGGCATCTTGCGGCGCGCAGCACGAACCGAGATACGCGGGATCAGCGGCGGGAGCGCCATGTCGCCGATGTAGTCGTCGACGAGATCGGAGGCCTGCCACAGCGCGCCCGAGTCGATGCCCGGCTCATGGCCGATCCCGGCCAGCCCTTCCGCCGCTGCCTCCGCCGAAAGCCGGTGTCCCGCGAGCGCAACGGGATAGACCGCGCACGCGACCAGATCGACGCCCGCGCGCGCAGCTTCGAGTGCGATCGAAAGCCCGTTCCGCCCTGCCCCCTGGGCATAGACGCCGACGGGCAGGCTCGACGCCTCTGCGAGCTCCTTGACGAGCTCGCCGGCGCGATGCGGCTGGAGCAATCCGGCGGGGTCGTGCAGGATCAAACGTGCCGCGCCGAGCTCGGGCACCCGCGTCGCGGCTGCGATCAACGCGTCGTGCTGCCGGCTCCCGTAGAGAAGGCCGGCGTCGAACTCCCGTCCGGCTTCGTGAATCGCCTCGGCGGCGCCGCGCAGGTTGTCGACGTCGTTCAGCGGGTCACTGAGACGGAAGACGTCGATGCCGCTCGCGGCTGCGCTGAGGATGAAGCGGCGGACGAGCTCGTTCGGCACCGGCCGCGGCCCGACGAGGAAGCGACCGCGTACCGCGATCGCGAGTGGCGTCTTCACGCGCGATTTGAGCGCGCGAAGGAGCTCCCACGGGCTCTCGACGCCGCGCCGGACGGACGCATCGAAGACGCCGCCGCCGGACACTTCGAGGTAGGCGAAGCCCGCTCCGTCCAGGATCTCCGCAAGTCGGAGCAGTTGCGCGGTCGGCATCGAGCCGGCCAGCGGCTCCTGCGAGAGCACGCGGATCGTCGTATCGACCAGCCTCGGCATGATCGGGACCTTAGTCCGAGGGCCTACGCGGCGCTCAGGCTCCCCGAGGCGCCGCTTGATGGCGCCGACCTCAGGACGTGTCGGCTTTGCCGGCGCGTCCGTCTGCGTTGCCAGCTTAGAGCCGCTGAGTCAGCTCAAGCTCTCGAGATGTAGCGCTTCTCGCGAGGGTCGACTTTGATCTTGTCGCCCACGTTCACGAAGAGCGGCACCTGGACGACCGCGCCGGTCTCGAGCGTGGCGGGCTTCGTCACGTTCGAGACGGTGTCGCCCTTGACGCCGGGCTCCGTATCGGTGACCTCGAGCACGACCGACGCCGGCAGGTCGACCCCGGACGGACGCTCGTTCACGAGCAGGATCTGCACAGACGACGAGGGCTGGAGAAACGCCAGCGCGTCCTCGACCGTCGAGCGCGGCAACGCCATCTGGTCGTAGGTCTCCTCGTCCATGAAGATGACGTCGTCGCCCGAGTCATAGAGGTATTGCATGGTCTTCGTCTCGGTGCGCACGCGCTCGAACTTCTCGCCCGCGCGGAAGGTGCGATCGACGACGGCGCCCGAGTCGAGCGACTTGAGCTTCGTCCGCACGAACGCGCCACCCTTGCCGGGCTTCACATGCTGGAACTCGACGATCCGCCACGTCTGGCCTTCCCACTCGATGTGCATGCCGTTGCGGAACTCGCTTGTCGAAACGGGCGCCATGAGCGGGCCAGGTTAGCCAATCAGCCGACGGGCGTAAGCTCCTTCGGGAAGGAGGTCAGCAGCTCGACGCCGTTCTCGCGCACGACGGCGAGATCCTCGATCCGCACGCCGCCGACGCCCTGTAGGTAGATGCCCGGCTCGATCGTGACGATGTTGCCGGGCTCGAGCACGTTGGCAGACTCGGGCGCGAGCCTCGGATCTTCGTGGACGTCGACGCCGACGCCGTGGCCGAGTCCGTGGCCGAACTCCTCGCCGAAGCCGGCCTTCGTGATGATCCGCCGGGCGACCTCGTCTGCTTCGTGTCCAGTCATGCCCGGCTTGATCCCCTCCACCGCCGCGAGCTGCGCTTCGAGACAGACGTCGTACGCGCGTTTTAGCTCCTTCGGCAAACCGTTGCCGGTCGACATCGTGCGCGTGCAGTCGGAGCAATAGCCGTCGGCGATCGCGCCCCAGTCGACTGTGACGAGCGTGTGCTCGGTGATGATCGAGTCGGTGGGATCGCCGTGCGGGTGCGATCCGTTGACGCCGGACGCGACGATCGCGTCGAACGCGGGTCGAACGACGCCGTGCGCGTTCAGCAGTTGGCGAAGCTTCCAAGCAAGCTCCTTCTCGCTGTGTCCAACCCACGGCTCCGCCGTGAGCGCTTCGAACGCGCGGTCTGCTGCGGTCGCGGCGCGCTTGAGGCTCGCGATCTCGTCCTCGTCCTTCACGGCGCGTACCGCCTCGACTTTTCCCGACGACGGCACGAGATCGAGGCCGCCTTTCCCGAGCAGCTCGACATACGCGTACGGCAGCACGTCGGCTTCGAATGCGAGCCGGCCCTTGAGTCGCTGCGCGAGGTCGCCGAGCAGGTTCCGCTTCGCCTGGTGCGCCTCGACCTCTTCGATCTGCTCGGCCGTCTCGATGTACCGGAAGTCGGTGTACAGCTGCGCCGGCCCGGCCGGATCGACGAGGAGCGCCGCGTTCGACGAGTCGAAGCCGGTCAGGTAGCGGATGTTCGTCAGGTTCGTGACGAGCAGCCGCTCGTCGAGCGACTCACGGAGCTTCTCGAGCCGGGTCACTTGTGGCCTGCCAGATACGCGAGCGCCTCGCGGTAACCGTCGGGGCCCTTGCCGATCACGCGGTGCGCGACGAGATCGGAGATGACCGAATGCCGGCGCCATTCCTCGCGCTCCTCGATGTTCGACAGGTGCACCTCGATGATCGGCACGGTGAGCAGCTCGAGCGCGTCGTGGATCGCATAGCTGTAGTGCGACCAGGCGCCGGGGTTCACGATCACGCCGGCGGCGTCGTCCGGCGCGTCATGAATCCAGCCGATGTACTCACCCTCGCTGTTGGTCTGGCGGCAGCGCACGGTGAGATTCAGCTCGTTTGCCCATTCGTAGATCCGCGTCTCGAGCTCGTTGAGCGAAAGACCGCCGTAGACCTCCGGATCGCGGCGGGCGAGGGCGTCGAGGTTGACACCGTTGAGAACGAGTACCTGCATCAGCCAACCCTATTGAATAAGCCGCTCGAGCTCGTGCCGGACTTCCGGGGCCGGTCGTTCCTCGACAACCGGGCCGTCGCTTCCGAGGAGCACGACGTTGATCGCGTCGCCGGTTCGCTTCTTGTCGCGTCGAAGCGCGGCCCACGCACGCTCCGGATCGACCGCGACGGGCTTGGGCGAGAGCTCGGCTTCCACCTCCGCGGTGTCTCGACCCGACAGACGCAGGGCGGCGAGCAGCCCGAGCGCGACCGCCTCGCCATGCGGGAGCTCGAAATCGGCAGCGGCTTCGAGCGCATGCGCGAACGTGTGGCCGAGGTTGAGCCAGCGACGCGGGCCATGGTCGTGCGGATCGCGCAGGCAGATCGCGGCCTTGTACGCTGCCGCGCCGCGCACGTCGAGCGGATAGCCGGCAAGCAATTGCGTCTTCACGAGCTCGGCCTTACCCTGCAGCCGTTCCCGCTCGGGAAGGGAGTCGAGCAGCGTCTCGTCGACGACGACGCGCGCCGGCCAGTGGAACGCCCCGACGAGGTTCTTGCCCTCCGGGATGTCGATGCCGGTCTTGCCGCCGATCGCGGCATCGACCTGGCCGACGAGCGTCGTCGGCACCGATACCCACGGGACGCCGCGGAGATATGTCGCTGCCGCGAATCCGGCGACGTCCGTCGTGCAGCCGCCGCCGAGCGCGACGACCGTGCCGCTGCGATCGAGTCGGAGCTCCCTCCAGAGCTTCGACACGACCTCGACGTTCTTCGCCGCTTCTCCCGCAGGAAGCTCATGCTCGGTCTGCAGACGACCGTCAAGTGCGGCGCGTGCGCGCGCCCCGTAGAGACGCATCACGTTCGCGTCCGCGACGAGCGCGACCGGGCCCGATCCGGGCACGAGCTCGCCGAGGCGGTCGAGCGCGCCCTTCTCGTAGCGGATGCCCGCAGCGCCGAGCAATGCTCCCTCGACATCGTGCGACCTCGCGTCCGCGACGCCGTCGTAGATCGAGCGACGCTCGTCGTAGAGCTTCCTGAACGCCGTCTCGTCCTGCCCGAGTGGCCGATCGGAGCCGCGCACGCGCGCCCACGCGGTGTCGACGTCGACGTCGCAGAGCACGACGAACGCAGCACGAAGCCGTTCGCGCGTCTGCTCACTCGTGACCGCACCACCGCCGAGCGAGACCACCAGCGGCTCGGTGCCGGCGAGCGCGACGCGTACCGCATGTTCCTCGATTCGCCGGAACTCGGGCTCGCCCCGCTCCGTGAAGAGCTGCGCGATCGGCATCCCCGCGCGCTCCTCGATCGCGGCGTCGAGGTCGAGGAACGGCCGGTCGAGGCGCGTGGCCGCCATCCGGCCGGTCGTCGACTTCCCCGATCCCATGAACCCGACGAGCACCAGATGGCGCCCGAGGGCATTCAGCGCCAATTGATCCGCTCCAGATAGGCGCGCCAGGAGCCGACGAAGTCGTCGATCGCGTCGCCTCCGAACTTGTCGTGCGCCGCGACGGCAAGCTCCCATGCGACCGCGCTCTCGGCAACGACCGCGAGCGCCTCGACCGCGGCCACGTCTGAACGCTCGACGAGAGCCTGCGCGGGTTCACCGGTGGCGAGGTCGACCGAGCCGAGCGGCTTCATCAGCGTCGGGAGCGGCTTCATCGCCGCGCGGACGATGATGTCCTCGCCGTTCGAGATGCCCGCCTCGAGACCGCCCGCGCGGTTCGTGTCGCGCCGCCGGTCGGTGCGGATCTCGTCGTGCGCCTCGGAGCCGTACTTCCCGGCGAGCGCGAAGCCGTCGCCGATCTCGACGCCTTTCACCGCTTGGATCCCCATCACGGCGGCGGCAAGTCGGGCATCGAGACGGTCCTCCTTCGCCGCGTACGTGCCGAGCCCGGGCGGAACGCCGGTTGCACGGATCTCGACGAGGCCGCCGACAGTGTCACGCTCGCCCCGTGCCTTGTCGATGCGCGCTCGCAACTCGTCCTCGTCGACGGTCCTACCGGCGACCGCGATGCCGATTGTCGCCAGCATCGCCTTCGCGACGCCGCCGGCGGCGACGTGCACGGCGGTGTGTCGCGCGGAAGCGCGCTCGAGCGCGTTGCGGACGTCGTCGTGGTCGTACTTCAGGACACCGGCGAGATCGGCGTGACCGGGACGCGGCAGCGTCACCGGCTTCGTGCCTTTGCCTTCCGGCTCCCCCTCGGGCGGCCAGGGATTCATCCCCCACGTCCAGTTCTTGTGGTCGACGTTCCGTACGACGAGAGCGAGTGGCGTGCCGAGCGTGCGGCCGTGACGAAGGCCCGCGAGCACCTCGACGCGGTCCTGCTCGATCTGCTGCCGGGGCGAGCGGCCGTAGCCCTCCTGCCGGCGCTTCAGGCCGGCGTCGATCGCCTCCCGGTCGAGGACGAGCCCGGCCGGGAGCCCGGTCAGGATCGCGACGAGCGCAGGCCCGTGCGACTCACCCGCGGTTGCGAGGCGGAGACTCACGTCTCCAAGCCTAGAGTCAGGCCCGAACGGCCGCCCGCATCACGTCGACGGGGGCCGGCCGGCCCGTCCACAGCTCGAACGCTTTCGCGCCCTGGCGGACGAGCGCCTCGCGGCCGTCGATCACTTCGCAGCCCGCAGCGCGGGCCGCCGCGACAAGGGCGGTGTCCTCGAAGCGGTCGACCGAGTAGGCGAGATCGACTACGACCTGGCCTGCCTTCGGCTGCACGAACAGCTCGTCGCGAACAGGCGTGGCGTTCACGATCAGGTCGCAGCCGTCGGCGTCCGGCGGCCAGTCGCCGGACCGCGTGTACGAGCGGGTGTCATCGGGCAGCGCAGGCGCGAGCGCGAGCGCCGCGCCGCCGGCGCCGATCAGGCAGGCGGTCGTCGCCTCGATCCCGTCGAGGACGTTCTTGTCCGTGTTGAAGCCGAGGACGCGGCCGTCGCGGAAGACGAGCGTGTTCACCGCCGGGCCCTCAGCTTCGTCGCACGCCTCGACGACGGCGCGCTTGTGCGGGATCGTCACGTTCGCGCCCGCGAAGCCCTCCCGCTTCAGGTCCTCGACGGCCGAGACGACGTCTTCGACGTCACGTGCTTCGTAGCGCCAGTCGAGCTCGGCCGCGACGAAGGCGGCGTTCTGCATCGCGGGTGAGAGCGAATGCGCAACCGGGTGGCCGAGGAGCGCGACCTGCTCGGTCATGAATGCGGGCCGTAGCCGTGCGTCGCGAGGAACGCCTGGTACTGCGAGTAGCTCTCGAAGAACTTCTGCCGCGGGGGATTCGTACCCGGGATTCGCGCGTAGTAGAGGTAGCCGAGGTTGGACGGATGTGCTGCTGCCTGCAGCGACGCAAGTCCCGGGTTACCGATCGGTGTCGGCGGCAGGCCAGGGTTCTTGCGCGTGTTGTACGGCGAGTCGCTTGCCAGCTCCGACTGCGTGATCGACTGCGTCGGCTTGATGTGCAGGCCGTAGCGAAGGGTCGCGTCGATCTGGAGCGGCATCCCGGCGCGCAGCCGGTTGTAGATCACCGCTGCGACCTTGACGCGCTCCGAAGGAACCGCTACCTCCGCCTCGACCATCGACGCGATCTTCAGCACGTCGTAGTCGGTGAGATTCTTCGAATGAGCATACGAGAGGTTGAGCGTCGCCCAGTTCTCGCAGAACGCCTGGATCTGATCGCCGGCGAGAACCGGCCCGGTCGTCTTGACGTCGAAGTTGTACCCGGCCGGGAACAAAAAGCCTTCGAGGTTCGTCTGCGGCTTCTTACCGAAGCACCGTACGACGGCGCGCGTACTCCCGCGTAGGTAGGCGGGCTTCGAGATCTGCACACGCCCGTGCCGCTCCCGGTCAGCCTTCGTTGCGATCAGCTTCACCTCGTCGGCCATCTGCAGTCTGGTGTAGCCCTCCGGGAAGATGATCTCGAACTGGTGCAGCTGGACGATCGTGCTCGTCGTCGGCGACGCCGAGCTCGCGCTGCCGCAGCCCGCGGCTGCGAACGAGAGCGCGACCAATCCGGCTACGAATGCGTGCTTCGCCATTCGAGAAAGCTGGAGAGTAAGTGCGCGGCCGCTTTCGCGTCGTCGCCATCGGCCAGAACCGACGTAAAGCGCTCGTCCCACATGTCGACCCGTGTTTCGACGGCGGCGCGAAGCCGCTCGACGAACGCTGTCGTCTCGCGTGCCTGTTCTCCCTCTTCGCCGCGGAGCGTCAGCGGCATTCCGACGACGACGAGCTCCGGCTGCTCGTCACGGACGATGGCGATGAGCTCGTCGAAGCCGGTCTTGTCGTTGACGCGCGTTACGGTCGCGAGCGGCCGCGCAATCGTCCCCGTTGGATCGGAGACAGCAACACCCGTTCGCGCAGAGCCGTAGTCGAGCGCGAGAACCTTCACTTGAGAGCAGCGGCGAGCAGCTCGCGGGCGCGATCGAGCGCCTCCGGCAGCTTGTCGGGCTGCTTCCCGCCTGCGCGTGCCATCGTCGGACGGCCGCCTCCCCCGCCGCCGACGATCGGCGCGATCTCCTTCACCACGTCGCCGGCCGAGACGCGCTTCGCGACGCCGTCGTCGAAGTTCGCGACCAGGTGGACGTTGCCGTTCTCGCGCGAGCCGAGAACGACTGCCGCCGGCGCGCTCCGCTGCTTCATCCGATCGGACAGGTCGAGGAG
>DASYAO010000050.1:0-5786 GCA_036501285.1 Gaiellaceae bacterium | reverse complement strand
GAGGACTTCCACCTTGCGATGTCGCCGGAGCGCGTCGATCCCGGTCGCACCGACTGGACGACGAAGAGCACGCCGAAGGTCGTCGGCGGCCTGACCGACGCCTGCACCGAGGCAGCCGCGAACGTCTACCGCGGCGCGGTCGACACGATCCACACCGTCTCGACGCCCGACGCGGCCGAGCTGACGAAGCTGCTCGAGAACATCTTCCGCTCGGTCAACATCGCGCTCGTCAACGAGCTCGCCCAGCTCTGCGATCGCATGGACATCGATGTTTGGGAGGTAGTCGGCGCGGCGGCGACGAAGCCGTTCGGCTTCATGCCGTTCCAGCCCGGCCCGGGTCTCGGCGGCCACTGCATCCCGCTCGACCCCTACTACCTTGCCTGGAAGGCACGCGAATACGACTTCGCGACGCGCTTCATCGAGCTCTCCGGCGAGGTGAACAACAACATGCCGTACTTCTGCCGCTCGGTGATCTCGCAGGCGATGAATCACGGCCTGCAGCGCTCGGTCTCCGGCTCGCGCATCCTGATTGTCGGCGTCGCCTACAAGGCCGACATCGGCGACACCCGCGAGGCGCCGGCCGAGAAGCTCGTCGAGCTCCTACGGACTGCCGGAGCGGACGTCTCCTACCACGACCCGCATGTTGCAGAGTTCGACGGCATGACGTCCGTCGCGCTCGACCCGGCGGCCTACGACTGCGTTGCGATCGTGACAGCGCACTCGTCGATCGACTACGCGGCGCTCGTCGAGCAGGCGAAGGTCGTCGTCGACTTCCGCAACGCGACGAAGGCGATCGCGAGCGACAAGGTGTGGAAACTCTGAGCGACCGGGCTCGCGTCGCTCAAGTGGGTCTCGGCGCATGGGGCGCGAACCTCGTGCGCAACCTCGACGAGCTCGCCGACCTCGCCTGGATCTCCGATTCCTCGTCAGAGCGGCTCGAGCTCTTCGGCAGGCGCTTCCCGAATGCGAAGACAGCGGTGGCCTTCGACGAGGTGCTCGCCGACGACACCGTCGAGGCGATCGTGATCGCGACGCCTGTGCCCACGCATTACGAGCTTGCGCGGCAAGCCCTCGAGGCCGGCAAGCACGTGTTCGTCGAGAAGCCGCCCGCGATGCACGAGAGCGAGATGGCCGAGCTCGTTCGTCTGTCCGAGAAGCGCGGACTCGTGCTGATGCCGGGCCACCTGCTCCTCTACCACCCGGCGGTGCGCAAGCTGAAGGAGCTCGTCGACTCCGGCGAGCTCGGCGACGTGCTCTGCGTCTACGGCAATCGCCAGAACCTGGGCACGATCCGCACGAACGAGAACGCGCTCTGGTCGCTCGGCGTCCACGACCTGTCGGTGATCCTGCACCTGATCGACGAGCAGCCCGACGAGGTGCACGCGCACGGAAACGCGTTCCTCACACCGGGCGTCGAGGACGTCGTCTTCTGCTACCTGCACTTCCCGAGCGGGAAGATCGCGCACCTGCACCTCTCGTGGCTCGACCCGCACAAGATGCGCAAGCTCACCGTGGTCGGCCGCGACAAGATGGCCGTGTTCGACGACATGGAGCTCGACCGCAAGGTGACGATCTACGACAAGGCGCCGGAGCAGCCGGCCCAGAGCTACGGCGAATGGCGAACGCGCACCGGCGACATCTTCAGCCCGAAGATCCCGAACGACGAGCCGCTTCGCCTCGAGATGCAGCACTTCCTGCGGATCGCGCGCGAGGGCGGCGACGGCCGCGAGGCGCGCGACGGCCTCGTCGTCGTCAGCGTGCTCGAACGGCTGACGGAGTCGCTGCGTGGCCGCTGAAATACACGAGACCGCGATCGTGTACCCCGGCACCGTGCTCGGCGAAGGCGTGAAGGTGCTCGAGTACGCGGTCGTCGGCAAGCAGCCGACGCTCTCGCCGCGCTCGACCGCGAAGCGCGAGCCGCTACCGCCCGCGGAGATCGGCGACGGCACGATCGTCTCGACCGGCGCGGTCGTCTTCGCCGGGACGAAGGTCGGCGCGCGGGCGATCCTCGGCGACCAGTCGTGCGTTCGGGAGCGCGTGACGATCGGCGACGACGTCGTGCTCGGCCGCGGGTCGCTGATCGAGAACGACACGACGGTCGGCTCGATGACGAAGATCCAGGCCGACGCGTACATCACCGCCTACTCGACACTCGAGGACAACGTCTTCATCGCGCCGTGCGTCGTCACGACGAACGACAACTACATGGGCCGCACCGAGAAACGGCATCGCGAGATTGCGGGCCCGACGATCCGGCGTGGCGCGCGCATCGGAGGCGGTGCGACGATCTGCCCGGGGATCGAGATCGGCGAGGAAGCGTTCGTCGGCGCCGGCGCCGTCGTCACGAAGGACGTACCGCCGAGGATGGTCGTCGTCGGCAACCCTGCCCGCGCCCTGCGCGAGGTCGCGCCGGAAGAGCTCCTCTAACCCGGCTTCGTCGAGACCGCCAGCGCATAGGTGATTCGATTCCGAGCCGGCGGGACGAACTTCACCTCGATGTAGTACGTACCCGAGGCGGTCGCGAGATACGAGAGCCGCTTCTGGCTGCCGACCGTGACGCCCGTCGCAGCCTGCTCGGCGGACGTCGCCGACGGACCGTCGACGCGGGTCGTGCCGGGCTTCCAGAGAACGAGCGCGACGGTGCCGCGCGTCGATGGCGAGACGCGCACGAAGACCCGTCGACCCTTCGCGATGCTGATCGAGTAGACGTCAACCGGGTCGTCCCAGAAATCGAGCGACGCAGAGATCGTGCGCGGCGCGCCGAATGGATGCGCGTTCGTGCCGGCGAAGTGAGCCTCGTCGTTCGGCTCGTATTTGTCGGGCATCGGCAGTCGGTTGCCGGTCGCGAGCATCGTCAGCGCGCGATCGACGTCCAGGCGCCCCCAACCGGTGAGCGAATCGCGGCCGGGCTTGCAGTTCGGGCAACCCGTGCTCGGGCTCTCGTCGACGGCTGAGCGCTCGAGCAGCCAGCTCACCTGGTCGGCCGTCAGCTTCGGATCGACCCCGAGCAGCAGCGCCGCGGCGGCCGACACCTGCGGCGCGGCAAACGACGTGCCGATTGCGTCGCGAAACTCGGGTGGGCCGCAGGTCGAGTACGGAACGCCGGCGCAGTCCGCCTGCGTCGCGTCGATCAGGTTGCGCGGGATCGTCGAGACGATGTTGTCCCCGGGCGCGGCGAGGTCGACGTAGACCGCATCGCGATTCGAGTAGGCCGGCACCGATCCGTTCTGGCGGATCGCGCTCACGCCGATCACGTGCGGCAAAGCCGCGGGGTAGTCGGCATAGATCCACGGGATCGACGGCGACGCGGTGCCGTTCCCCGCGGCCGCCACGACGACGACGCCCTTCGAGACCGCGTACTCGATCGCCTGCTCCTCCGCCGGAGAGAACTCGTCGAGCCGCAGGTCCTCCGGATCGCGCTGGCCGCCGAGGCTCAGGTTGATCACGCGGGCGCCCTCGCTCACCGCCCACTTGATCGCCTCGACCTCGGCCGGCAGGTCGACACCGGCGTCGTCGGGCGGAACGACCTTCGCGATCAGCAGCTTCGCGTTGAACGCCATGCCGGCGATGCCCTCGTTGTTCGCCGGGTTGGCGGCGATCAGACCGGCCACGAACGTGCCGTGGCCGTCGGTGTCCCGCTTCCAGCTGCCGCCGACGAAGGACTTGCCGGCGACGATCCGGCCCGCGAACTCGGGATGCCCGTAGTCGATGCCGGAGTCGATCACCGCCACCTTGATCTCGTTCAGCTGTGGCATCGTCTTCCAGTAGTCCCACGCGCGGTCGGTCGTCAGGTACCACTGATCGGAAGCGAGCGGCTCCCCGTTCGGGAACGCGAATGCGAACGCCGGCAACACAAGCGCGGCGGCGACGACGCAGAGGAGTTTGTTGATCACGTCTGCAGGATCGGCTGCGACAATCCGGGCGAGAGCCCGTGTCCCGGAGCGCAGCGTACGCGGTAGGAGCCGGGCGAGAGCTGGGCTGCGACCGAGAAAGCGCCCGCCGCGTCCGTTGTCCCGCTCGCAACCGTCTTCCAGCCGGCGCCGTCCTGCTGTTGGAGCTGGACGGCCGCCCCGCCGAGCGCCGGCCGGATCGACCCCTGCACCGAGCCGGCGGTTGCCGCGGCCGAGACGACCGGCACCACCGGGACCTTCACGAGCGCCGCGCGCACGAGCCCGGCGGCAAGCCGGTATTGGGTGGTCGCGGCCGGGTCGATCGAGACGCTGAAGCTGCCGTCGGCTGCCGGAGACACCGTCGTCACCTGCTGCCAGCCCTTCGCGTCCTTCTGCTCGAGCGTGACCGGCCCACTCACGCCGCGCGCGATGCCGGTGAGCTTGCCGCCGCCGCCGTAGGCGATCGCAGGCGTCGGCGCCGCAAGCGCGAGCCAGCCGACGCTGAACCACGTCGAGCGCAGCCCGAGCACCGAGCGGACGTCGGCGCTCGTGACCTTCACGCTTCCCTTCGTGCCGACGGCGTCCACGGTCTCGACGTGATCCGACGGCCCAGGCGTCAGGCCAAGCGAGACGAGTTGGCCGGGGATCTTGAGCTCGCGCGCGACCTTTGCCGCGTCGAAGAGGACGGGACCCCAGTCGTGGTAAGGCGAGAGCGTGTCGTACGGATCGGGAACCGACTGGAGGTAGGCGACCGGCGTTCCCCAGGCCTCGGCTGCCGAGACCGTCCGTCCGCCCGAGCTCGACGAGAAGTACGTCGTCGCGACCTTGCTCTTGTAGAGCACGACCTGCTTCGCGGTCGCCTGCACTGCAGCGGTCGCCGCAGAGCTCTCCGCGTCGATCCCCCCGTAGACCTGGCTGCGCGTGTCGTCGTAGACGTCGTAGGCGCGTGCTGTGACGACGTTCTCGAGCTCGGCGAGCGCGTAGGAGCGTGCTGCGACCGCCTGCGCTTCGAGCGCCGCGGCCGGCCACGTCGACGGCATCTCGCTCGGGACGACGCCGAGGACGTACGACTCGAGAGGAAGCGAGTTCACCAGCTGAAGGCTCTTGCCGTTCGAGACGAGCAGAAACGTTCCACGATAGGCGGACTTGCCGATCCGCAGCGGCGTCTTCCCGGGCGAGAAGGTGAGCGGAGAGACGAGCGTGTGCCCCGAGACCGCGAGGCCGGCACCGACGGCGAGCGGGCCTGCCTGAAGCTGCACCGTCGTTCCCGCCGCGTCGACGACCTTCCACGGCGAATCGGACGTGATCGTCACGGTCTTGCGACCATCGAGGAGGAGGACGCGAATCGCGGGCGCGTGCACCGCGCCGATGGTTGTGCCCTGGTAGTAGTGCGCGAGGATCTGCTTGTACGTCCAGCCGTGCTGTGCGTAACCGTCGGCTCCCCATTGCGCCATGCCGATGCCATGGCCCCAGCCGTGGCCGGTGACGACGAGCGTCGTCGCAGCCGCGCTCGTCGCGAGCGCCGGAGCTGCAGCCGTGGTGGTCGTTGTGGTCGCGGTCGTCGTGGTGGCGCGCGTCGTGGTCGCCTTCGGGGTCGGCGGGGCGCTCCCGACGGTCGTCGTCGCCGCGGACGTGCTCGTCGTCAAAGGCGCGGTCGTCGCTGCGGCTGTCGTCCCCGTGGTCGTCGGCGCGACGGTCGTGATCCCGACCGCGGTCGGCCCGGTCGCCAGCTCCTCCGTCGAAGTCACCGCCGGGTTGTCGGCGAGCTTTCCGAAGGCCGCGCCCGCGAATCCGAGCAGCGCCAGCAGGCTGAGCACGACGGCGCGCCGGACCATCGATCCACCGTAGCAACCGCTCCTGAAAGCTTTGTTAGGACACGCGACGCTTCAAGCGCTC
>DASYAO010000049.1:0-2399 GCA_036501285.1 Gaiellaceae bacterium | reverse complement strand
TCGCGCGTCGCCTTCTGGACGGCGAGCGACTCCACTTCCTCGCTCATGATCAGCAGCTGGTAGATGCCGATCCGGCCGCGGTAGCCGGTCTGGCCGCAGCGCGGGCAGCCGCGCTTTCGGTAGAAGCCGATGCCGTCCTGGCTCGCGGCGACGTCCGGCGATACACGCGCCTGGAGCAGCTCCTCGACCGACGGCGAGTACAGCTCACAGCAGTGCGAGCAGAGCTTGCGGGCAAGACGCTGCGCGAGCACGGCCGAGACGGCCGCGCCGGTGAGGAACGGCTCGACGCCCATTTCGTTCAGTCGCGTGATCGTGCTCGGGGCGTCGTTCGTGTGCAGCGTCGAGAGTACGAGGTGGCCGGTGAGCGCGGCCTCGATCGAGATCTTGGCCGTCTCGCTGTCGCGGATTTCTCCCACCATCACGACGTCCGGGTCGGAACGCAGGATCGACCGCAGTGCCGCCGCGAACGTGAGCCCGGCGCGCTGGTTGATCTGCACCTGATTCACGCCGGGCGTCCGGTATTCGACCGGGTCTTCGACGGTGATGATGTTGATCTCGGGCCGGTTGATCTCCGCGAGCGCTGCGTAGAGCGTGGTCGTCTTACCGGAACCGGTCGGTCCCGTGACGAGCACGGCGCCGGTCGGGCGGCGCACGAGCTCGCGCAGCTGCGTGCGCATCTCCTCGGAGAGACCGAGCTCCTCGAGCGTCGGCGCGCGGCGCGACTTGTCGAGCAGACGCATGACGACCGACTCGCCTTCGACGGTCGGCAGCGTCGCGACGCGGATGTCGACCATGCGGCCGACCGCCGCCGCGCTCAGCGAGATGCGGCCGTCCTGCGGCTTGCGCCGCTCGGCGATGTCGAGCTTCGCGAGAACCTTGAGGCGCGTCGTGACGCCGTTCGCGAGGCGCTTCGGAATGCGTTGCACTTCCTGAAGCACACCGTCGATGCGAAACCGCACCAGGAGGCAGTCTTCCTGCGGCTCGACATGGACGTCGGAGGCGCCGTCCTCGGCGGCCTGGTAGATCAGCGCGTTGACGAGGCGGACGAGAGGCGCATCGGAGATGCCGTCGTCGGCTTCGAGATCGTCGAGATCCTCTTCCTCTTGGTCGAGCTCGGCGTCCTGCTCGATCGCCCGCAGCTCGGCGCCGACGCGGACGTCGAGCGTCTGCGTCGTGCGTGTGTGGCGAATGACCTCGGTGAGAAGGTCTTCGCGCGGCGCGACCGCAAGCTCGACCGAAAGACGCGTCGCGAGCCGAAGCTCGTCGATCGAGGCGACGTCGGCCGGATCCGCGATGGCGACGTGCAGCGAGTGGCCGTCGAGCTTGAACGGTACGGCGCCGACGCGCTGAAGGACGGAGGCCGGGATCTGCTTGACGGCCTCTGGGTCGACCTCGGTCGCAATGATGTCGACGTACGGCAGGTGGTACTGGGTCGCGATCACCTTCGCCACTGCCTCTTCGGAGGCGAGCCCCGAGGTGCGCAGGCCTTCGGCGAGCGAACCCTGTCCGATCTGGCCGCGCAGCGAGCGCAGCCGGTCGAGTGCGACGAGGCCGGTCGGCTCGAGCAGGTCGGCGACGAGCTCGGCGAGCGGGTTCACCGTCTCGGGTCCTGGCGCACGCGTCGCCCCACCCTGGGTCAGGGGCTCGCCGACCTCGATCTTGGAATCGTCTGGCATACCTCGATCGAGGTATGTATCGGCACCCGAAGCCGGGCCCTAAAGCCCCGGACTAGCGCGTGTGCAGGTACCAGTGAACGACATGATTGCCTGCAAACAGGGCAATCAGGCCGCCGAGCGCGAGAAACGGGGCAAACGGGATCGCCATCTTCCGGGCAGCCGACCCGTGGCGGGCAAAGAGGACGATCGAGGGAACGAGGGCGGCGACCATGCCGCTGAAGAGAGCCAAGGGCACCGACTTGCCGGTGCCGAAACCCAGCAGAAGCGCCAGCTTCACGTCGCCCATGCCCATCCCGCGCGGGTAGGCGAGCGCCGCGATGAAGAGGAAGAGCGCCGCGCCGAAGCCCGCGATCGGCCACTCGATCGAGAGCTTCCAGACCAGCATCAACACGAGCACGACGACGGCGGCCGGCAGCACGATCTTGTTCGGGACGATCCGATGCTCGAAGTCGATCGCGGAGATCACGACGAGCGCCGTGCAGAACACAGCTCCCGCCGCTGCGTGCCACGTGACGCCGAAGTCGGCGAAGCAGCCGGCGACGAGAAGCGCCGTCGCGAGCTCGAGCGCGGGGTAACGCCAGCTGATCGGGCCGCCGCAGTCACGGCAGCGGGCCCGCAGGAAGAGCCACGAAAGGACGGGGATGTTGTCGATCGGGCGGATCTCGACGCCGCAGTGGGGACACGCCGAGCCCGGGCTCACGATCGAGCGCCCTTCGGGAACCC
>DASYAO010000048.1:0-5589 GCA_036501285.1 Gaiellaceae bacterium | reverse complement strand
GAGCTCGGCCTCGGCGCGCAGCCTGCGGGCGCGCACCCAGTCGATCGCGCGGTTGACGACGATGCGATGAAGCCAAGGGCCAAAGGGCCGCGAGCGGTCGAAGCGGTCGAGCCGGCGCAACGCGGCCAGGAATGCCTCCTGGGCGATGTCCTCGGCGGCGGCGGCGTCGTGGACGACCAGGTAGGCGGCGCGATAGGCGTTCGGCCAGTGCAGGCGAAACAACGCCTCGACGGCCGAGGCGGATCCCGCCTGGGCAGCCTGAACCCAGGCGCGCTCCTGGCGAGCCGAGACGGCCATCGCGCACCGACTATACGCATGCGCTTTGTCGAGAGGTCCGTGCGCGTACTCATCCGAAACGTGACTACGAGCCGAGCAGGTCGCGAGGTCCCTCTGGGCGCGGCCGGCTTACCGCCCTATGGCGAGCATGAGGATTCTGTTGACGTCGGTGCGTCGAAGCGCCGGGTACCCGGAGAGCTGCTTGTCGCTCGAGGCGATGTAGACGGCGATTCCCGATTGCTTGATCGCTGTCGACGCGGCGTACTTCCGGTCGTAGGTCCCATGTGCCCAGCGGGCGTACGCCGCCGCGCCGCTTGCCGTCTTGAACACGACGACGTCGACACGGAAGCTGTGACTGGTGGCGAAGTCGCCGTCCACGTAGAACCCGGCCACCGGCCGCGGCGCGATTGCTTCGAAGTTCCAGGTCATGGCGGCGTACCCGTCTGAGGCCAGCCGAGCCTTGATCCCGGCCGCCGTCTCCCTGGCTGCGATCTCGTTCGGCGAAGCCGCTGACGCTATGCATGCAATCCCGAGCGCCGCGACGGTTGTCGCCGAGCCGAGCAGGGCCACTCGCTTGCTGGAGGCGAGTGTCACGCCGCCCGTCTCAGTGGTTGTGGAGCGGGAATCCGCATGCCGCCGCCGCCTGCTTGAAGAGCGGGGACTGGATGTCGATTGTCGCCGGGAATACCAGGACCACGCCTTCGATGTCGGAGATTACGCCACCGGGGCTGCCGGCTGGGAAGGGGTTGGACGGAACCGAGGTCCGGGGATCGGGAAAGTTGGAGATGCCGTGGCCGCGCATGCACTGCGCGACCTTCACCATGTGCGCGAGCCACTGCGCGGACGGATGGGTCTGCGTGCCTGGGCCGGGTGGGCCGCCGCCGCCGGGTAGGAGCTTCCGGCACTTCGCCTGCGCCGTCTTGAACACGGGGGATGAGGGATCGATTCCAGTGCCTGTCTGGAACAGGAAGCCGCCACCGGCCTTCGGGTCGGGGAAGTTGGGCACACCGCCGGCGCGCATGCATTCGCTGTACTTCAAGGCGTCTCGCTGCAACTGTGCCTGGCCCGACGCACCGGAAGTTGCCGCACCGCTGGTGGTGTTCGTGGCGCCGGCATCGCTGCTCGAAGACGTCGTCGTACCGACGTTCGCGACCGGCGGCGACTTCGAGCCGCCGCCGCACCCCGCCGCGAGCAGAAGCACAACCACAGATGCCGGTGCGGCGACGCGACTGGTCATACGGTTCGAAGTGCATCGGTCGGTGAGAGGCGCGCGGCGCGAATGGCAGGTAGCAATCCGGCGACGGCGCCGATGAGGAGCGCGGCTCCGAGCCCGCCGGCCCACGCGAGCGTCGGGATCACCACTGCCCAGTGCTTCGTGTGCGCGTAGACCGCGGTCGCAAGGATTCCGAACCCCACGCCGACCGCACCGCCGAGCACGGCGAGCAGCACTGCCTCGCTCAGGAACTGCGTGCGGATGTTGCCCTTGGTCGCCCCAAGAGCACGACGAAGGCCGATCTCCGAGCGGCGCTCGAGCACCGAAATCACCATGATGTTGGCAACGCCCACCGCACCGACGAGCAATGAGACCGCCCCGAGTCCGAGGAAGAGGCCGTTGAGGGCGCCTTGCGCCTCGGCCCTCGCGGTCAACGCGGCCGACGGCTGACTCACGGAGACGTTGCTCGGCGACTCCGGATCCGCAGTCTGGGCGAGCACCGCGTGCACCGCGTCCGTCTCGTTCGTGACCGAACGAACGTAGACCGTGGTCGGGTGTCCGTCGAACTCGAGATAGCGCTGGGCCGCAGGGAACCCGACCAGCACCGAGCTGTCGATCTCGGGCGCGAGCGTCGCCGGGCTGAGGATGCCCGCGACGTAGAACCACATGCCGCCGAGCCAGATGCGCTCGCCGGTGTACACACGATCGATGCCGAGGAACTGCGCCGCTTGGGCACCGAGCACGCAGACGGGCTCGTTCACGGTGGCGGCGTTGAGGAAGCTCCCGCGGATGACGCGCGCCCCGACCACGGTGGGGAGCTCGGTCGTCGCAGCCTGAACCGCAAGCCCGTTCGTGTTGATGCTCGGGATCAGCGGGCTGCGATAGACGTTCACGCTCGTCGAGCCGGTGTCGGCCACCTGCTCGACCGGGCCGATCCGCGCGATCATCCCCGGCGCCGCGAGCGGCAGCTCCGCCGTCTGCCCGAACAGCGTCTGGCCGTTCGAAACGGTCAGCAGGTTCGTGCCGAGCTGGTCGATCTCGGCGAGAAGCCCGGCGCGCGACGACGCGGAGAGCCCGAGGACGGCGACGATCGCCGCGATGCCGATCGCGATCCCGAGCGCGGAGAGCGCTGCGCGCAGACGTCGCGTTCGCAACCCGACGCTCGCAACCCGCGCGAGGTCGACGGGATGCATGCGACTAGCCGGAAGCGCGATTGACGAGCCCAAAGGCTGCCGCATGGTCGATTCCCCGGGCAGTCGCGCGGACCACGTAGCCCCCCGTGATTCCATTCGCGACGAACGGCGGCGCGACGGCGACGCCGGCCTTGTCGGTCGTCGCCTTGACAGAGCGGCGGTCTCCGCGGAAACGGCCGCCGGCGCCCCGCGCCGGCGCAGTGAACTCGACTGCGACGCCGGCCACAGGATTTCCGTGCGCGTCGACGACCTTCGCGGCGAGGGGAATTGGAAAGCGCGTTCGCGGCGCGGTGGCTTCGCTTGCGGCGACACCCGCCGCGATCGAAGCCGGGCGCGACGCCAAGTTCCGAAGCGCGAATACCGCGGTTGTCGACGTTCCCGTCGTGATCGCGGTTGCGGTGAATGAGCCCGACGCGCTGTTGGCTACGAGATGCGGTGATGCGGCGATGCCCCTGGCGTCGGTCGTCGCCGTCGCCTGTGATGCGCCTCCGGGGAACGTCGCGCCCGCTGTCGTCGTCTGGCCGGCCCCGCCGGCTCCGAGGTTGAAGGTGATCGTGGCTCCGGGCACCGGTTTGCCGTTGCCGCCGACGAGCTTCACCTCGAGCGGGCGACGGTAATGCGCACCGACTGCGGCCTTCTGCCCGGCACCGCCTTCGGGCCGCAGCCTCGGCGCCTTCGCGGCCAGGTTGCGGAAAGCAAAGGTGGCTACCGCCGTACTACCCGCGACCGTCGCCGTGCCGGTGAATCTGCCGGAATCGGTGTTCGCGGTCAGCGCCGGCGAAACCGCCACGCCTGACGCGTCGGTCGTCTCACTCGCCTGCGGCATGCCGCCTGCGAAGCTCGCGCCGGCGCCGGTCGTGCTGGAGCCGACTGCGAACGTGACACTCGCCCCGGCGACCGCGTCGCCGTTTGCATCGAGCACCTTCACGCGCAGCAGTTGCGGGAAGCGGGCGCCCTCGGTTGCCGACTGGCTCTTCGCCGAGACCCGTGTGATCGCGGTTGGCACGCCCACGGCGGTATTGACGAGCGAGAAGCTGATCGAGCCGTAGTCGGATGACGCCGTTGCGAGGAAGCCGCCCGGGAGCGAGTTGGCGGTGAACTGCGGCGCAACGGCAGTCCCTTGCGCGTCGGTGCCGATGAGCACGGCATTCGCGCCGCTCGAGGCAAACGTCCCACTGGGCCCGCTTCCGGGTGCTGCGAACGTCACGGCGATTCCGGAGAGCTGCGTCGTGATCGGGCAGGCGTCTGTGTTCGCGAGTGCGACCTGGAGGTTCGTCTGGTACGGCGTGCCGAGCTTGGCGCTCTGCGGCGTGCCACCGCCGAGTACGAGCTCGTTCGGCGGGTTGTATGACGGACAGCCGTCGGCGATCGCCGGCACGGCCTGTGCACCGCCGGCGAGGGCGCTGACGGCGAGAACGAGCAGAAGCGTCTGCTTCACGAGTTCACCGCGTCGTTGACGATGCGGCCGTCGAGCATCTCGACCTGGCGCGGAAGGCGCGCGGCGAGATCACGGTCGTGCGTGATCACGGCGATGGTCGCGCCGCCGGCGTGAAGCGCCTCGAGCAGCTCGAGGATCGCCGCGCCGTTCGTGCTGTCGAGGTTCCCGGTCGGCTCGTCGGCGAGCACGATCGCGGGCCTGCCGACGAGTGCGCGTGCGATCGCGACCCGCTGCCGCTCGCCGCCCGACAGCTGTGTCGGCTTCGCAGTGAGCCGGTCGCCGAGCCCGACGTCGGCGAGCACCTCGGCAGCCTGCTCGCGCCGTTCGATAGCGGGGACGCCTGCATAGAGCAGGCCGTCGGCGACGTTCTCGAGCGCGGTCGCGTGCTCGGCGAGGAAGAACTGCTGGAAGACGAAGCCGATCTGCGTCGCGCGCAACGCCGCGAGCTCGCGGTCGGACATGCCCGCGACTTCGGCTCCCGTCACGCGGACCGTGCCGGAGCTCGGACGGTCGAGCGTTCCCATCAGGTGAAGCAGTGTCGACTTGCCCGATCCGGATGGGCCGACGATCGCGAGCAGCTCGCCCGGCTCGACTGCGAAGCTGACGCCGTCGAGCGCGATCACCGGTGGATCGGAGCCGTAGGCCTTCGTCACGTTCTCGAGCTCGAGTACTGCGCTCATTCGGCCGGAACCACCACACGCTGGCCTGGAGCGAGCCCCGATCCCGTCACCTGCACGAACCCTTCGGCATCGTCGAACAGCCCGAGGTTGACGGCGACGAGCTGGTGCACGCCCGCCGTCACACGCTCGACCGCGTAGCCGCCCGACGCGAGCGCGAGCAGCGCATCGACCGGCACGACGAGCGCGTTCCTGGCCGTCGCGGTCGTGATCGAGACGTTGACCGGCGCCTGGTCGAGGGTGCCTGTGGCGGCGGGATCGGTTGGCGCCACGTCGACCTCGATCGTCGGCGCGCTGCTGCCGTTACCGCCGCCGCTCTGATCCGAGCTCGGCGCCGTCGCGACCTTGCCGACAAACGAGACGCGTCCTGGTGTCGTCGCGTTGTTCGGCAGCGTGATCACCACCGGGTCGCCCACCTCGAGCTCGGACTGCTGTGCGGCGTCGAGCTCGATCGTGACGACGCGTCCGGTTGAGGTGACGCCGAGCACCGGCCCCGGCGCGACCGTGGCTCCGAGCGTCGGCGTGACGGTCGTGACGCGGACCGCTCCCGGTTCGAAGACCACCGACCCGAGCAGGAGCGCGCCTGTGGCCGGCATCCCGCGTGCGCTCTGGAACGCGTCGATCGCGGACGACGTCGCGCTCGTGAATTCGTCGCTCAGCGTGTTCCCGTAGCCGAGCGCGTCCAGGTTCTCGTTCAGCTCTGCGACGTCTTCGCCGGGTGGCATCCCGGGGACGAATGCCCGCCACGCAGCCGTCGCGCCGTAGAGCAGCGAGACGGGCTGACCGTCGACG
>DASYAO010000047.1:0-10822 GCA_036501285.1 Gaiellaceae bacterium | reverse complement strand
CCGGGTGCTCCTTGAGGAATGCGGCGGCGTTCTGGCGCCCCTGCCCGAGCCGCTCGTCGCCGAAGCTGAAGTACGAGCCCGACTTGGTGACGATCTTCCGCTCGACCGCGGTGTCGAGGACGGTGCCCTCCCAGGAGATCCCCTCGCCGTACATGATGTCGAACTCGGCCTGCTTGAACGGCGGCGCGACCTTGTTCTTCGCCACCTTGACGCGCACGCGGTTGCCGACCGCCTCGACGCCGTCCTTCAGCGTCTCGATGCGGCGGATGTCGAGACGCACCGACGCGTAGAACTTGAGCGCGCGGCCGCCCGGCGTGGTTTCGGGCGAGCCGAACATCACCCCGATCTTCTCGCGCAGCTGGTTCGTGAAGATGCAGATCGTCTCGGTGCGGTTGAGCGTGCCGGCGAGCTTGCGCAGCGCCTGCGACATCAGGCGCGCCTGGAGGCCGACGTGCGAGTCGCCCATCTCCCCTTCGATCTCGGCCTTCGGCGTCAGCGCGGCAACCGAGTCGATCGCCACGACCGAGACCGCGCCCGAGCGGATCAGGAGCTCGGTGATCTCGAGCGCCTGCTCACCGGTGTCGGGCTGCGAGACGAGCAGCTCGTCGATGTTGACGCCGATGTGCTTCGCGTAAGTCGGGTCCATCGCGTGCTCGGCGTCGATGAACGCGCAGATGCCGCCGCGCCGTTGCGCCTCCGCGATCACGTGGTAGACGAGCGTCGTCTTGCCCGACGACTCGGGGCCGAAGATCTCGACGATGCGGCCGCGCGGCAGCCCGCCGATGCCGAGCGCGAGGTCGAGCGACAGCGATCCCGTTGAGATCGCGCCGACAGAGACCTGCGCCTGGTCGGACATGCGCATGACTGCGCCCTTGCCGAAGTTCCGCTCGATTTGCCCGAGGGCGACGTCCAGTGCTTGTTCGCGATCCACGTGATCAGCCTCCTAATGCGACCGTTTCGACCGACTCGTACTCCGCCCCGGCTGGACGGAGCCTGGAAATGAAAACAGCTGCGTCGGACGGCACGACCTCGGGGAGGTCGGGCAGGGCCGGGTGCAGGCGGGGCCGGTCGCGGAAGCGGAGGACGGTCACGTGCGGCAGCCAGGGCCGCTGCTCCCGCCGGTAGAGCCCGAGCCGCCCGAGCGCCTCCTGCAGAGCCTCCGCAAGCGCTGTCGCGCGCCCCCCGGCGTCGTCGAAGGTCAGCATCCCGACGCTCCTGCCCTCGCGGTAGCGGTCGAGGCGAAGGCGCAGCCCGGCGGCCCCGCCGGCGGCCTCTCGGAGGGCTCCTGCCACCAGCGGCAGGTCGCCGGCCGGGCGCCGTCCGAGGAACGCGAGCGTGACGTGGAGGTTCGCGGCCGGGACGACGCGGCCGCCTCGCAGCTCGCGGGCCTGCCAGCGGGCGATCCCGTCGACCACGGCGCCGGGCAGCGTAAGCGCGCAGAAGAGCCTGAGGTGTTCATCTCCGGCCACGCTAGCTCCGAAGGTGTGACATGTCTGTCACACCTTCGAGACGAGTGTGTGAACGAGATGCAGCGCGGCGACGGTCGCGCGCGAGCGGATCGTCTCGCGGTCGCCGGGGAAGTCGAGCCTCGCCGCCTGCTCGCCGCCGTTCGGCCCGGACGCGTGCACGTAGACGAGTCCGACGGGCTTCTCCGGCGTCCCGCCCCCGGGCCCTGCGACGCCCGTCACCGCGACCGCGACATCGGCGCCGAGCCGCTCGCGTGCGCCACGTGCCATCGCCGCGGCGACCTCGGCCGACACCGCGCCGTGCTCGCGAAGGAGCTCCTCGCCGACGCCGAGCTCGCGCACCTTCACCTCGTTCGCGTACGAGACGATGCCGCCGAGGACGACGTCGCTCGAACCGGGCACCGAGGTGAGTCGCGCGGCCACGAGACCGCCGGTGCACGACTCCGCGGTCACGAGCGTGAGATCGCGCGCGCGACAGAGCTCGAGCACGAGCTCCTCGACGGGCGACTCCGTCCGGGCGTACAGGTAGTTGTCCAGGGATGCAACGACTTGCCGCTCGAGCTCCTCCGCGCGCGCCTCCGCGCCCGGCTGCACGAAGAGATCCATGTGGGTCTCGAAGTCGTGCGCGCAAATCGTCACCTCTATCCCCTCGCTCTCGCCGCCCGCCCGGGCGAGCGCTTCGGCGACCGCCGATTCGCCGCAGCCGTAGAAGCGGAGCACGCGCCGGTCCGGCACGACGACCCGCGCGAGCACTCGTCGAAACGGCTTGGTCTCGAGCGCGCGTAACCAGAGCTTCTGGAGCTCGCGCGGCGGTCCCGGCAGCACAACGGCCACGCACGTGCCCGTGTCGAGCACGAGCGCCGGCGCGGTGCCCGCGAGCCCGACGACGACTGCGCCTTCGGGATAGGTCGCCTGCTTGCGGATCCCGGGCTTGTACTGGACGCGCGAGCGCTCGGCGATCTCGTGCGAGAGCGCTTCGTCGAAGCGGAGCTCTCGGCCTGCGGCGCGCGCGAGCAGCTCGACGGTGCGGTCGTCGTGGGTCGGCCCGAGCCCGCCCGAGACGACGAGCAGCTCGGCCGTGAGACCGTCTGCGAACGCGCGCTCGAGCTCGACGGGCGCGTCGCCGACGATCCGGATCTCGGCCGGCTCGATCCCGTGCGCGAGCAGCGAGGCTGCGAGGAACGGTCCGTTTCGATCCTGGCGGTCGCCGCGCACGAGCTCGGAGCCCGTGACGACGATCGTCGCGCGGATGCTCACACCACGCGCTGGCGCAGGATCACGCCGGAGCCGCGTGCGTGCCGGCCGGTGTCACCGTCAACACCCACGGGCGCCCCGAGCCGAGTCGCACGCGCCTGCCGTCGACCTTGACGACGAGGTTCTCGGGTGAGCCCAGGTCGAGCCAGAAGCGCGTGCCGTTGAAGGCGAGCGGCGTGCCCCCGTGTCCGAGCGTGCCCTCGAAGAGAGTCCGCCCGCTCGCGTCCGTGCGGTTGACGATCACTTTCGACGAGCCGTGGATCGCGGAGATCTCGAGGTCGGCGTGCCGGACGGGAGCCTTGTGCGTCACCGGGGGCGTCTTCGTCACCGGCGGCACCGTGTGACCGCTGCCGGACGTCTTCCACGCGCTGATCACGATCACCGTGACGACCATGATCGCACCGATCGCGATCAACACCGCGTTCCGCTGGACACGGCGCTCGCTCGTATCCCGCACAACGCGAGGGCGATCCCAGTCGTCCCCCGCCACGAAGCGGGAGTTGTACTCGTCGACGTAGAGCTGGCCGTCGAGGCCGAGGTAGTCCGCATAGGTCCGCAGGAATCCCTTGACGTAGGTCTGCGACGGCAGCAGCTCGAAGTGCTCGTCCTCGAGCGCGTGCAGATACTTGCCGCGGATCTTCGTCGCCTGCTCGGCCTGAGCGAACTCGATCCGGCGGCGGGTGCGTGCCTCGCGGAGGCTGTTCCCGATCTCGAACACGGCCGAAGCCTAGCGCCAGTCCGGCGAGCCCTCGTCCGCCCCGCCCCGCCGGCTAGCCCTTGACGTGAAGCAGGCCGTAGAAGCCGAGCGCGAGCGCGCCGATCGCGGCGAAGTACAGGCCCGCGAAGGCGAGGAGACGCGCGGCGCGGACGAGGTGCTCGCCCGGCCGGCGCACTCGCCGCTCGAGCTGTGCCCGTGCCCGCCGGTAGGCCCCGACGGCTGCGAGACCGGCCGCCAACGAGACCGGCACGCTGACGTAGACCGCCGGCAGCAGCATCACCTTCGACGACACCGCGGCAGCCGCGAGCCCGACGGGGATCGCGAGCACCGCGGCCGCGCCGCAGAAGACGGCGAAGCGCGCCGCCCTACTGCTTGACATACGGCTTCCCGTCGGCGGCGGGTGGAACGGAACGGCCGATCACGCCGGCGACGGCGATCAGCGTCAGCACGTACGGCAGCGCCTGGAAAAGGGTCGCCGCCGAACCGGAGTACACGGGAAGACGGTACGCGAGAGCCGTCGAGAAGCCGAAGAGCAACGCCGCGCCCCACGCCCCGAAAGGCCGCCAGTTGCCGAAGATCATCGCTGCAAGCGCGATGAAGCCGCGGCCTTCGGTCATGTTCTCGGTGAAGCTACCGCCGAGATAGCCGATCGACAGGAACGCGCCGCCGAGCGCCGCGAGCATCCCGGACGTGATCACGGCGCCGTACCGCACGGCATAGACGTTGATGCCGACCGTGTCCGCCGCGCGTGGATGCTCGCCGCACGCGCGCACGCGCAGCCCGATCGGCGTCTTGAAGAGAACGACGTACGACAGCGGCACGAACAGGATCCCGATCCAGATCAGCAGGTTGAGGTCGCCGATCGCCGGGCCGATGAAGTGCCAGTCGGCGACGAACGGGATCCGCACGTTCGGGACGGTCGAGACGCCGGAGGGAATGTTCTGCTGGCCGTAGAGCTGCTCGAAGAAGTAGCCGGTGACACCGAGCGCGAGGAAGTTGATCGCCATCCCGCTGACGATCTGATCCGCGCGGAAGTGGACCGACCAGACTGCGTGCAGCAGTCCGAACAGGCCGCCTGCGAGCATCGCGCCGAGGATGCCGACGACCCATGATCCGCCCTTGTCGGCCGCGTAGACGCCCCAGAAGGCACCCATCAGCATCATCCCTTCGAGGCCGACGTTCACGACGCCGCTCCGCTCCGAGACCATGCCGCCGAGCGCGCCGAACGTGAGCGGCGTTGCGAACGCAAGGATCTGCGCGATCAGGTCGGCCGTGAAGACCGTTTCCAGGTTGCTCGAGTTCGAGCGCGTTGCGGCCACCCCGAGAGCAAGGCCGATCACACCGGACGCGATCGCGCCCCAGCCGACGCGCCTGCTGCCGCGCGTGACCGCCCAGATGCCGGCCGCGACGGCAAAGATGCCGATCACGATCGGTACGAGCGGCGAGCGCACCTCGAACGGCGGGATTGCGCTCCAGAACGCGACGAGGCCGAGCACGCTGCCGGCGACGGCGATCGCCCGCGGTCCCGGTACCCAGCCGCGCGTCGCCAGTGGTGTCACGTGGTTCGTCATGCCGGTGCCGGCGCCTCCTGACGTCGCCGCACCTTCCGGCGCGCGTTCCAGAGGTAGAGGATGAAGATGTCGCCGCCGACGAACAACACGACCAGGCCCTGGATCATCGAGGTGAGGTTGCCGGCGAGGCTCGGATCGAAGACATTCGAGTTGAGCCCGTGCGTCGTCCCGAACAGGAGACCGCCGAACAGAAAGGCAGCGATGCCGGTGCCGATTGCGGAGTTGCGTCCGAGGAGAGCCACCGCGATCCCGAGGAAGCCGATCTGCGACGCCTGGACGTCGAGTACGCCGTACTGGAACAGGAATCCGAGCATGTCGAGCGCGCCGGCGAGCCCGGCGAACGCACCGGAGATCGCCATCGCCTGGATGTACTTGTTCCTGACGTTGATGCCGCCGTACGCTGCAGCCTCGGGATTGAAGCCGACCGCGCGCACCTCGTAGCCGAGAGTCGTCCGGTTGAGGATGATCCAGAAGAGAACGAGCATCGCGATCGCGACGAAGAATCCGTAGTCGAGCCCTTGCAGCAGCGAGGTTCCCCAGAAGTCCGGGATGTGCGCGCTCGACGCGATCGAGCCCGACTCGGGCGCAGCCGGGTTCTGGCCTTGCAGGGGCCCGCCCTGGCCGAAGACGTATTGCGCGCCCCAGATCGCGATCCAGTTGAGCATGATCGTCGAGATCACCTCGTGTGCACCGGTCGTGGCTTTCAGGAAGCCTGCGATGCCCGCCCAGACCGCGCCGGCCAGTGCGGCCCCGCCGATCCCGAGCAGAACGTGCGGCAGCGTCGGCCAGCTTGGGAACGAGACGCCGATCCAGTTCGCGACGACGAGCCCGACGAGGTACTGCCCCTGGCCGCCGATGTTGAAGAGCCCGCAGCGAAACGGGAACGCGACCGCGAGCCCGCAGAGGATCAGCGTGGTCGTGACGAGCAGCGTCTGGCTGAAGTTGTACGCGTCGATGTGGATCGTGTTCGTGTCCCACGGGATGTGGAAGACCCAGTTGAAACCGGCGCCGTCCCAGATGCCGTGGTAGGCCGTCCACGGGTTGTGACCGGTCGCTGCGACGACGATCCCACCGGCGAGAAACGCCAGCACGGCCGTCAGGATCGGCACCGCCACCCCGCCCGCGCGCTGCGCCACGCCGAGCCGAACCGAGAAGTTGGTCGACGGCTCCTGCTCGGGCGGGACGTTCGCGGTCGGCGCCGCGTTCCCCTCGCTCATCGGCGTCTCACGCCGCAGCCTTGCGTCCGCCGAGCATCTCGAGCCCGATCTCTTCCTCGCCGGCGCCGGCTGCGTGCTCGCCCACGATCTGCCCCTCGTAGATGACGAGGATCCGGTCTGCGAGCGAGAGCACCTCGTCGAGCTCGAGCGAGACGAGCAGGATCGCGTGGCCGCTGTCACGCTCGGCGACGAGGCGGCGGTGCACGTACTCGATCGCGCCGACGTCCAGCCCGCGTGTCGGCTGCGCGGCGACGAGCAGCGCCGGGTTGCGCGCGACCTCACGCGCGACGACGATCTTCTGCTGGTTGCCGCCGGAAAGCGCTCGCGCGCGTGTGAGCGGGCCGCCGCCGCGCACGTCGAACTCCTTGATCAGCCTCGCGGCACGCGCGACGAGCCGTGCCGGAAAGAGCCAGCCTCGCTTGGAGTCCGGCTCCTTGTCGTAGTCGTGCAGCGCGAGGTTCTCGGCAAGGTTGAACTCGAGCACGAGTCCCCGGCGATGCCTGTCCTCGGGGATGTGGCCGATGCCCGCGTCGAGCATGCGGCGCGCGGTGACGTGGCCCTCGATCGGCTTGCCGTCGACCGTGACGCGGCCGGACTCGATCTTCCGCAGGCCGGTGATCGCCTCGATCAGCTCGGTCTGTCCGTTGCCGTCGACGCCCGCAATCGCGACGATCTCGCCGCGGCGCACCGCGAACGACACGCCGCGAACCGGCTCGAGACCGCGTTCGTCGATGACGTGCAGGTCCTCGACCTCGAGCGCGACATCGCCCGGTGTCGCGGCCGTCTTGTCGACGCGGAGAAGTACGTCACGCCCGACCATCATCCGCGCGAGCCCCTCCTCCGTCGCGCCCGCGGTCGGCACTGTGTCGATCTTCTTTCCGCGCCGAAGCACGGTGATCCGGTCGGCGATCTCGAGCACCTCGTTGAGCTTGTGGCTGATGAAGATGATCGACTTCCCGTCCGACTTCAGGCTCCTGACGATTTCGAACAGCTCACCGGCTTCCTGCGGCGTGAGCACCGCGGTCGGCTCGTCGAGGATCAGGATCTGCGCGCCGCGGTAGAGCGCCTTCAGGATCTCCACGCGCTGCTGCTGGCCGACGGTCACGTTCGAGACGAGCGCACCCGGGTCGACTGCGAGCCCAAACTGCTTCGAGAGCTCTGCGACGCGGCGCTCGGCGCCGGCCTCGTCGAGCAGCACGCCTTCACGCGTCGGCTCGATGCCGAGCACGATGTTCTCGGCGACGGTCATGACCGGAATCAACATGAAGTGCTGATGCACCATGCCGATGCCCTCGTCGATCGCGTCCCTCGCCGACGAAAACGAGACGTTCTTGCCGCCGACGGCGATCTCGCCCTCGTCGGGCTTCGTCAGCCCGTAGAGGATGTTCATCAACGTCGACTTGCCGGCGCCGTTCTCGCCGAGCAGCGCGTGCACCTCCCCGCGGCGAAGATCGAAGTCGACGTTGTCGTCGGCGACGATTCCCGGATACCGCTTGGTGATGCCCCGCAGCTCGAGGACGGTTTCGTCCGACATCGCGACGATTCTAAGCCCCTAAAGGAAAAGGGGGCGAGCTGGCGCCCGCCCCCTTAACACTCGCTCTCAGTGAGCCAGGAGATTCGTGAGCGGCGAACCTGCCGCCACGGGGACCTTGACCTTGCCCGAGATGAGCTTCGCCTTCAGCGCGTTCATCTTGGTGATGTACGCCTTCGGCACCTTCGGGCTGATCTTGCCCACGCCGACCCCGTTGTTCTTGAGGTCGAAGAGCAGGTCGTTGCCGCCGTTGAACTTGCCGGCCTTCGCCTGCTGGATCGCGTCGAAGATGCCGACGTCAACGTGCTTGAGCGCGCTCGTGAGCACGTTCTTCGCGACGCCGTACTGGTCGACGTCGACGCCGATACCCCAGACGTTGGCCTGAGCGGCCGCGTTCAGGGCGCCGAGGCCGCAACCACCCGCGACCTGGAACTCGACCTGCGAGCCCTGGCCGATCTGGTTCTGCGCAACCGTCTTGCACTTGTCCTGCGCGACGAAGTCCTGCGAGTACCCGACCTTGACGGTGATGCCCGGGTCCGCGAGCTTCGCGCAGTAGGTGTAGCCGACGATGTAGTCGTCGACGGCCGGGATCTTGATGCCGCCGACTGCGCCGATCACCTGCTTGCCGCCTGCCGCCTTGACCATCTCACCGGCGAGGTACCCGACGAGGCAGCCCGACTGGTTCGAGGCGTAGACCAGACCCTCGATGTTCTTGATGCTCTTCGCCTTCGCGAAGTCGGGCCCCTTCACCGAGTCGTCGGTGATCGTGAAGTCGATGCTCGGGAACTGTGTCGCAACCTGCGAGACGGTCGGCGCGAGCAGATACCCGGCCGCAGACACGATGTTTGCGCCCGAACGGACCGCGTTCGTGATGTTCGGCAGGTAGTCCGAGCTCGAGTTCGACTGCGAGGCGATCGTCTTGACACCGAGCTTTGCCTTCGCCCGGTTCAGCCCTGCGAGCTGATCCTGGTTGAAGCCCTTGTCGTTGAACTTGCCGACGTCGCTGACGAGCGCGGCAGTGAAGGTCCCCTTCGGCGCCGCGCTTGCGACGCCGCCAAGGACCGCGACGGCGACTACGCAGAGCGCAGCAGCCGCAAGTAGTGATTTCCTCAACTTCCCCTCCTCTGACGGTTCGTTCGTTGGGGCGATGCTAACCGCCCCCGGAGGGGAGCGCTACCGGTCGGCGGTGTGTGCCAGGTCGTGCTCGGAGATGAGCACCCGGCGTGGTTTCGAGCCTTCGTACGGAGAAATGATGCCACGTCTTTCGAGCATGTCGATGAGCCGCCCGGCCCGGGTGTAACCAACTCGTAAACGTCTCTGGAGGAGACTGACCGAAGCTGTCTCCGCCGTGACCACGATCTCGATCGCCCGCTCCAGGAGCGGGTCCTCGTCGGGGTCGAATTCGCCGTCGCCGGAGTCGCCGTCGTCGGCGAAGACCTGAGGCAGTTCGAGGAAGGTTTCGTCAACTTCCTGCTCGCGCTGGACCCGGCAGGCCTCGACCACGAGCGCGATCTCCTCCTCGGTGACGAAGGCGCCCTGGACGCGCTGGAGGCGGGAGGTGCCGAGCGGCTTGAAGAGCATGTCGCCCTGGCCGAGGAGGCTCTCCGCGCCGTTCGCGTCGAGGATCACGCGGCTGTCGGTCTGCGAGCTGACCGCGAACGCGATCCGCGACGGGACGTTCGCCTTGATCATGCCGGTGATCACGTCGACCGACGGACGCTGGGTCGCAAGCACGAGGTGGATCCCGACGGCGCGGCTCTTCTGCGCCAGGCGGATGATCGCATCCTCCACGTCCTGCGGGCTGACCATCATCAGGTCGGCGAGCTCGTCGATCACGACGAGGAGGTACGGCAGCTCCTCCTCGCCGCGCTTGCGCAGCGCGCGGTTCGCCTCCGGCAGGTTGCGCGCGCGCAGTTGCGAGAGGCGCTCGTAGCGGCGCTCCATCTCCGTGACGACGTTGAGCAGTACCGCGCTCGCCTCCTTCGGGCTCGAGACGACGGGCGTCAGCAGGTGCGGGATCGACTCGTAGTAGTTGAGCTCGATCCGCTTCGGGTCGATCAGGATCAGCCGCACGTCGTCGGGTGTCGCGCGCAGGAGGATCGACGTCAGGATCGTGTTGATGCAGCCCGACTTGCCGGAGCCGGTCGTGCCGGCGATCAGGATGTGCGGCATCCGCGCGAGGTCGGTCCAGACCGCCGCGCCGGAGATGTCCTTGCCGATCCAGACGGAGACGGGACTCGCCGACGCGGGTAGGTCGTCGAAGACGTCGCCGAGCGTGACGAGGTTCGGCGAGAGGTTCGGCACCTCGACGCCGACCGCCTGCTTGCCGGGGATCGGGGCGAGGATGCGGATCTCGGTCGTCGCGAGCGCGTACGACAGGTCGTCCTTCAGCTGCGCGACCTTGCCGACCTTCGTGCCGGCCGCGAGCTGCAGCTCGTAGCGCGTGACGCGCGGACCCGAGACCTGCGCGACGACCTTCGCGTCGACGCCGAAACTCGCGAGGCACTGCACGAGCGCTTCGGCCGTGCGCGCGTTCGCCTCCGCATTCGGCCCGGTGCCGGGGCTCGAACGGCGCAGGAGCGAGCGGTCGGGCAAGCGGTACTCGGGCCGCGGAGCCTCGTCGATCGCGAAAAGCGAGGTCTGTGTGTCGTCGAGCGTGATGTCGTCTTCGACCTCGACTTCGTCGCCGTCGTAGGCGAGGAGCGGCGCCGGCGAGCTGACGAGATCGGGGTAGTCGCTCGCGACGTCGATCGGCGGTTCAACCGGCGCGGCGAAATCCTGTTGCACTTCTGTCACCTGCCTGGCACCGGGACGTGTCCGCTTCGGCCGCGGGACGCGGTGGCGCGCGCCGCGGACGGCGTGGCCCGAGCGGCGGACGACGGCGCCGAGCGAAATGCCGGTCAGAAGCAGCCCGCCGGCGATCGTGAGCAGGATCCCGAGGATCGTCGAGCCCGCCGTGCCGACGCCACGCGCGAGCACCCACTCGAAGCCGCGGCCGATGTAGCCGCCGTGTCCGGAACCGAGCGCGGTCAGGAAGCCGACGCGGCCGACGCCGAGGCCGAACC
>DASYAO010000046.1:0-5397 GCA_036501285.1 Gaiellaceae bacterium | reverse complement strand
ACCGCGCCTTTCGAGCATGTCTATGAGTCGGCCCGCTCTCGTATAACCCACGCGCAGCCGCCGCTGGAGCAGGCTGACCGACGCGGTTTGGGCGGTGACGACGACCTCGATCGCGCGGTCGAGCAGTGGATCCTCGTCGGGGTCGAACTCACCGTCGTCCGAGTCGCCGTCGTCGGCGAAGACCTGCGGAAGCTCGAGGAACGTTTCATCGACTTCCTGTTCGCGCTGACCGCGGCAGGCCTCGACGACGAGCGCGATCTCCTCCTCCGTGACGAACGCTCCCTGCACGCGCTGAAGGCGCGACGTGCCGAGCGGCTTGAACAGCATGTCGCCCTGACCAAGGAGGCTCTCTGCGCCGTTCGCATCGAGGATGACGCGGCTGTCGGTCTGCGAACTCACGGCGAACGCGATGCGCGACGGCACGTTCGCCTTGATCATCCCGGTGATCACGTCGACGGACGGGCGCTGGGTCGCGAGGACGAGGTGGATGCCGACCGCGCGGCTCTTCTGCGCGAGGCGGATGATCGCGTCCTCGACATCCTGCGGGCTGACCATCATCAGATCGGCGAGCTCGTCGATGACGACGAGCAGATAGGGCAGCTCCTGCTCGCCGCGCTTGCGCAGCGCGCGGTTCGCCTCCGGGAGGTTGCGCGCGCGGAGCTGCGAGAGGTGCTCGTAGCGCCGCTCCATCTCGGTGACGACGTTGAGCAGCACCGCGCTCGCTTCCTTGGGGCTCGAGACGACGGGCGTGAGCAGATGCGGGATCGACTCGTAGTAGTTGAGCTCGATCCGCTTCGGGTCGATCAAGATCAGCCGCACGTCGTCGGGTGTCGCGCGCAGGAGGATCGACGTCAGGATCGTGTTGATGCAGCCCGACTTGCCGGAGCCGGTCGTGCCGGCGATCAGGATGTGCGGCATCCGCGCGAGATCGGTCCAGACCGCTGCGCCGGAGATGTCCTTGCCGAGCCAGACCGAGACCGGGCTCGCCGACGCCGGCATGTCGTCGAAGATGTCGCCGAGCGTGACGAGGTTCGGCGAGAGGTTCGGCACCTCGACGCCGACTGCCTGCTTGCCGGGGATCGGCGCGAGGATGCGGATCTCCGTCGTCGCGAGCGCGTAGCTGAGGTCGTCTTTCAGCTGGGCGACCTTGCCGACCTTCGTGCCGGCGGCGAGCTGCAGCTCGTAGCGCGTGACGCGCGGACCGGAGACCATCGCCACCACCGTCGCCTCGACGCCGAAGCTCTCCAGGCACTGGAGGAGCGCTTCGGCCGTGCGCGCGTTTGCCTCGCCGTTCGGGCCGGTGGTCGGGTTCGAGCGGCGAAGCAGCGTGCGGTCGGGAAGCTCGTACTTCGGACGCGGTGCTTCGTCGATCGAGAACAGCGAGGTCTGCGTGTCCTCCATCGTGATCTCGTCCTCGAGCCCGGCGCCGTCGTAGACGAGCAGCGGCGCCGGCGAGCTGACGAGGTCGGGGTAGTCGTGGGCCACGTCCACCGGCGGCTCGTCCCGAACCGACGGCTGTGGAACGTTTGTCTCAGTTTTGTAGCCGTACCTCGTCCGGGACGAGGTGCGGTTACGAAAATGTAAAGGCGCGCGGCGAACGGCATGTCCCGAACGGCGCACGATTGCGCCGAGCGAGATGCCGGTGAGCAGCAGCACGCCGACGACGGTCAGCAGGATCCCGACGATCCTCGCGCCGGCGGGACCGACCGCGAGGCCGAGCGTCCACTCGAGCGCGCGGCCGAGATCGCCACCGTGACCGCGACCGAGCGCCGTCATCAACCCGAAGAGCCCGACGCCGAGGCCGAGCCGGAACGGCCGCAGCGAGACGAGCTCGCTGCGCGTGACGATCAGCGCACCGAGGGGACAGAAGACCACGGGCGCGAGGTACGCGGCCCAACCGGCGAACGCCTTCGCCGCGTGCCCGACCGGCCCGCCCGAGAGCCCGAACCAGAGCACCGCCGCGAGAAAGATGCCGACGGCGACTAGTCCGAGCCCAATCAGCTCGGGGTGATGGTGCCCGTGGGCGCGCTTCGCCCTGCGCTTCCGTTTCTTCGCGCGCGACCAGGCGGAGCGCTGCTTCCGCGCCATCCGCCGTCACTTCTTCCCAGCCGTCCCGGCTCCTTCCTTGCGCCCGTCCTGCGATCGGATCAGGGTGTGCCGGTGCGGCTGCCGCGGCGTTCCATCCCCTGGGTCTACCTCGCGGTGGGCGGGTTCTACCTCGCGCTGCGCATCTGGTCGTTCGCCGGAATCGCCGGCCACGGGAGCTCCTTCGTCGACACCGTCGAGTACGAGCGCGTCGCCCATCGCTCTCTCTTCGACAGCCAGTTCTGGCTCGGCTTCAAGCCGTGGGGAACGCCGCTCCTCTGGAAGCTCCTCCCGGGCCCGACCGCCACGGCCGCGCCGGTCGCGCAGTGGCTGATCTCCGTCGCGGCCTGGCTGACGCTCGCGGCCGTCGTGTCGCGCGCGTTGCGGAGCCGGCCGGTCGCGATCGCGGCCTTTGCGATCGTGCTCGCGTTCAGCCTCGTCCCGGCGCTCGCCGTCTGGGACGGAGCTCTCCTGTCGGAGTCACTCACGTTCTCGCTCGGCGCTCTCTTCCTCGCCGCTCTGTTCGTGCTGAGCGAAAGGCCGACGCCGAAGTCGGCGGGCGCCGCCGTCGCGCTCGCCTTTCTGCTCGCGATGACGAGGACATCGAATGCCCTCGTCGTCCCGCTCTTCCTGATCCCCGTCGCCGTCCTCGTGCTTCGCCGGCGGCGGGACGTCGCGATCTCGCTTGTCGTGGCCTCGATTGCGATCGTCGGCATCGCCTACGTGCACAGCGACGCCCATGAATGGGAGCTGCCGCTCGCCGAAGTGATCGCGCTCCGCGTCCTGCACGAGCCGCAGGCGCGCGCGTACTTCGACGCGCGCGGAATGCCCGACACACCCGGCCTCGCGGACCGGATCATGACCAACCGCGTTCCGTTTCCGGGATTCGAAACCGCGCCCGAGCTCGCCTCCTTCATCCCGTGGTTCAACCGGTCGGCGCGGACGACGTATCGCGACTTTCTGCTCTCTCATCCGGACGCGCTGATCGTCGACCCGATCCGCTATCTACCGAGCCTCGTCACGCCTTCGACCTCGACCGACGACCTCCAGGCGCTGCCGCTCCAGGTCTACGAGGCGCGCGGCTACCGCAACGCGCTGCCGTCGCCGGTCCGCCGCGTCCTCTACTTCTCGAGCGCGGCTCTCGTCTTCGTCTGCGCGGCGCTCGTGCTCGCCGCACTCCTGGCACTCGGGTTCACCTCCGGGCCGCGGCGCGCCTGGATCGTGCCGGTGCTCGGCATCGTCACGTGCGTCCCGCACGGGATGATCATCTTCCTCGGCGGCGCCACGAGCCTCGGCCGGCACGGGCTCTTCATGGCGATCCTGCTCCGCTTGAGCGTGTTCCTCGCTGCGCTCTTCGCAGTCGACAGTTTCGTTGCTAGCCGAGCGACGCGATCCGCTCGACCAGCATCCGGATGAAGGCGTCGGCATCGATCCCGACTGCGACCTTCGCGTTCGGCTCGCCGCCCCGCCCGCGGAAGTCGACGTTCGTTCGGCCGCGTCCCGCGTCCCAGGCGCAGTCGACCTCGACGACGGCGTCGGTCACCTCGAGCAGCTCCGGCCGAAGCGCATAGGCGTACGCGACCGGATCGTGCATCGGCGAGCCTCCGAGCTCCGGATAGCGCCGGCTGTGGAACTGCGAGTAGAAGTCGACGAGCTCCGCTACGAGCCGGCCCGCAGCGCTCGAGCCGCGCAGCTCCTCCGCGACCGCCGGCGTCACGAGCGCTTGATGCGTCACGTCGAGCCCGACCATCGTGATGTCGAGCCCGCTCGAGAACACGCGCCGCGCAGCCTCGGGATCGGCCCAGATGTTGAACTCCGCCGCAGGCGTCGTGTTCCCCTCGCCGATCGAGCCGCCCATCAGCACGATCCGCTCCGGCCGCACATCGGGATGCAGTGCAAGCAGCAAGCCGACGTTCGTCAGCGGCCCCGTCGCGACGAGCGTGCGACCGCCGACGTGCGCCGCGAGGAAGTCGACCGCGTGCTGGCCGACGGGCGTTCCGGTGGCGAGCGGCAGCTCGGGGCCGTCGAGCCCGGTATCGCCGTGCACGTTGGCGGCAACGCGCCGCTCGCGCACGATCGGCCGGTCGGCACCCGCGGCGACGGGGACATCGCCCCGGCCGACGAACTCCAGGATGCGCAGCGCGTTCGCCGTCGTCTTCTCGAGCGTCTGGTTGCCCGCGACGGTCGTGATCCCGGCCAGGCGCGCCTCCGTCGAGGCCAGCGCGAGCAGGATCGCGATCGCGTCGTCGTGGCCGGGGTCGCAGTCGAGGATCACATCCACAGGAACACATCTTCCATCGTCGGCATCGACAGCTGCGCCCCCATCTGCGCGGCGACCCAGGCGCCGGCGGTGCAGGCGAAGCGGAGCGCATTCTCGGGCGGGACGCCCCCGAGCAGCGTGTACGTGAGGGCGGCCGCGAACGCATCCCCCGCTCCGGTCGCGTCGCGGGCCTCGATCGTCGGCGCCTCCGCACGCGCGATCTCCTTGCCGTCCTTCACGAGCGCAGCGCCGTCCTTGCCGTAGGTGACCGCGACGAGCTTCCCGCGCGAGCACGTCTCGTACTCGAGCTCGTTGACGATCAGCAGGTTCGGCTCGAAGTCGATCTCCCGGGCCGGCGAGGCGTTCAGCACGAAGAAGCTCGCGCTCTTCGCCGCCGCGAGCACGACCTCGTCGGGAATCTCGAGCTGGCAGAGGACGAAGCCCTCGACCTCGCGCGGCGTCAGCTCGCCGTTCGCGCCGGCGAAGACCGCGATCTCGTTCTGGCCTTCGGCGTCGACGTAGATCATCGCGATGCCGGTCTCGCCGCTCCGCTCGAGTTCGAGCCTGACGCCCGCCTCGCGCAGCCCCACGAGCGCCTCGTCGGCGAGCGTGTCCTCGCCGACCGCGCCCACCATCGTCACATCCGCGCCGAGCCGCGCCGCGGCGACGGCCTGGTTCGCGCCCTTGCCGCCCGGCGCGCGCAGGAACCCGTTCGCCGTCACCGTCTCGCCCGGCCGCGGCAGCCGTTCGAGCTTCAGCGTGTAGTCGACGTTGATCGAGCCGACGACCGTGAGGTTGACCGGCCGCAGCGCGGGTTCGGGGGCGCTCACACTTCGACGACGACGGGCAAGATCATCGGCCGGCGGCGGGTGCGGTCGTAGACGAGCTGGCCGAGGCCGTCGTGCAGGTGTTCCTGGAGCAGCTTGATCTCGCGGATGTCGTCTTCGATCAGCTCGCGCACGATCTCGTGCGCTTCGTCGCGCATCTCGGCGAAGAGCTCGTCGGATTCGGCGAAGCCGCGCGAGATCAGCTCGGGCGCGGTGACCGTGCCG
>DASYAO010000045.1:0-63148 GCA_036501285.1 Gaiellaceae bacterium | reverse complement strand
CCGACCGGCATCCTGATGCTGGTCGCCGAAGAGCTGAACATCACCGACATGAGCATGATGACCTACGCTCATCCGGAGACGTGGCTCAACGCGACCGGTGGTGGTGGCGGTTCCGGTGGTATCTCGAGCCGCTCGACGCAGACTCGCGCCGCAGCCGCCTACGGGCATCAGGTGCTGCTTGGCATGGCGTCGAAGCAGCTCGGTGTGAGCCAGGCGAGCTTGACGTCGACCAACGGTGTGATCACCGGTGGTGGCAAGAGCGTGAAGTTCAGCGACCTGCTCGGCGGGAAGCTGTTCAACTACGTGATGCCGCTCGTGCCGGAGAGCACGTCGAAGACGGCCACGCAGCTGATCCCGGGCGCGGGCATCACCAAGCCGGTAAGCCAGTACAAGCTCGTCGGCACGCAGCAACGCCGCATCGACATCCCTGCGAAGGTGATGGGGACGTACACCTATATCCAGAACGTCCGCGTCGCGGGCATGCTCCACGGTCGCCGCGTGCGGCCGCGTGGAGCGGGCGCCGATTCCTCGCAGAACCACTTCCCGCTGAGCGTCGACGCTTCGTCGATCAAGGGCATTCCGGGTGCACAGGTCGTCCAGGTGAACAACTGGCTCGGCGTCGTCGCGCCGAAGGAGTACGACGCGATCCAAGCGGCGGCCGAGTTGAAGGTCGTCTGGAAGAGCGATCCGAAATTCGGTGACGGCGGGTCGGGCAACTACTGGTCGTGGATGCGGAAGGCCGCCGACACGAACACGACCGCGCCGCCGCGCTACACAGCAGACTCCGGCAACGTGCCGACGGCCATCGCGGGCGCCGCGCACAAGGTCTCTGCGAGCTACCGCTATCACTACAACACCTACCAGCCGATCGGCCCGCACTGCGCAGTCGCCGACATCAATCCGAATGGAAGCGGCGGCATCGTCTACGCGCAGGGCCAGTCGATCAACGGCATCCCAGGAAGCATCCAGCAGACGCTCGCCGGGCTGGCGAACTCGAAGTGGGTCAACACGCCAGCTGCGAACTTCCGCGTGATCTGGTTCGAGGGTTCCGCCTCCTACGGTGGCGGCCAGCAGGGCGAAGCCGCAGAGGAGGCCGCGCTGATGTCGGCACTCGTCGGCAAGCCGGTCCGCAACCAGTGGATGCGCTGGGACCAGAGCGGCTGGGATGCCTGGGGTCCGTCGCAGATGTACGACGTGACCATGGGAGCTAACGCGACCGGCAAGATCGTGGCCGCCGACTGGGTCGGCTATCAGCAGCCGTTCACGACGCTGGACACGACGAGGGAGCTCCTCGGGGAAGTCGCCTGGCCGGCGGTTCCGCCCGCTGGTGGGGCGACCCCGTCCGACGGCGGCTCGACTTCGACGCCCTACGGCAACACCGGCTACAGCACTGGCTACCAGTTCCAGCGCCGTGTGCTCGCGAAGACGCAGCCGCTGTACGGGGGTTCGCTGAAGAACAGCTACATCCGGGCTCCCAACGCGCCGCAGTCGTACTTCGCGAGCGAGCAGATCGTCGACGAGCTCGCGCATGCGGCGAACATGGACCCGGTCGCCTTCCGCCGTCAGAACATCGACGGCTCGTCGGTGATCGGAGCCCGCTGGCTGGCGGTGCTCGATGCAGCTACGACTGCCGCAGGCTGGAAGCCTAAGGTCGCCGCCTCGAATCTCCAGAGCGGCAACGTCGTGACCGGTCGCGGAGTCGGACTGGGCACGTTCGCCGGCAGCCAGGTGGCGCTCGTCGTCGACGCTCAGGTCAACAAGAAGACCGGAGCGATCATCGCAAAGCACGTCTGGATTGCCCAGAACAACGGCATCACCGTCAACCTGGAAGGCGTCACCAATCAGATGAGTGGCGCTCTGATCCAGGGCCTCTCGCGCGCGATGTGGGAGGAGGCGTCGTGGAACAAGGACCGGGTGACGACCCTCGATTGGGTCTCGTATCCGATCCTTCGTTTCAAGGATCATCCGTCGGTGACTCTGATCAACGTGCATCCGGGCAACTACGTGACGGTCACGCCGGGCAGCACGACGGGCACGGTGCAGGCCGGCAACACGGCGGCGTTCAACGAGGGCTGGTTGTTGTCGGGCTCAGGTGAGCCTCCGACGACCGCGATCAGTTCCGCGATGGCCAATGCCTTCTTCGACGCAACGGGTGCTCGCATCCGCCAGGCGCCGATGAGGCCGGCGGTCGTCCGCAGTGCTCTCAAGGACGCGGGCGCCGCATAGACGGAAACCTGAAGGGGAGAGCCTCGCTCCAGGGGCTCTTCCCTTCGGGGGTACCGGCTCGACAAGCTGGGGTCACTGGTTCGAGCCCAGTACCGCCCACCTTACGAGGTATTGCGCGAACCGCCGCCGGAATCCTGTAGGTCGGGATGATCCGGCGGCGGTCGTGCACCTGGATGTCTTTGATCAGCAGCCGGAGTAGCTCCTTGGCTTGCTCCGGGTTTTCGTCAGCGACGATCGCTTCGAGTTGGTCGGCGAGGCCGCGGAGGGCGGCCCCGTCGGGCGGTGTGTGCGCTTGTGTGGCGAGCCGGGCGGTGAGGTCGGCTTCTCGTTCGCGGAGCGTTTCGAGGCGGTCACGGTGGCCACGGACGCGGTCTTGGAAGAGGTCGGCCGCGAGCCGTCCATCTTCGAAGCCTTCGAAGTAGCGCTCCAACTTGCCCTCGACGCGCGCGATCTCCGCACGCGTCGATGCGAGTTGCTCTTCGAGTTCGGGCCGCTCGCTCTCGGTTACGTTCGCCAGGTCGGAGAGTGCCTTTTCGATCAGGTGGCCGTCGCGGTACAGCTCGGCGAGCTGGGTGAGCACGGCTGCTTCGAGGCGGTCTTTGGGGAGCCGGTCGCCGTTGCACTTCGACGGTCCGTACTTGTAGCGGGTGGAGCAGGCGTAGTAGGTGTAGCGACCGCTGCGGCCATGCGCGCTCGTGCCGACGTAGGCGCGGCCGCAGTGGTTGCAGCGGACGAGCCCGGAGAGGAGGTAGTCGGTCGGGTTGCCGCGCCGCAGCGAGGCGTCCTCGCCGCGACGTCGGAGGATCTGCTGCGCCTTCTCGAACGTGTCGTCGTCGACGAGCGGGTCGTGCAGGCCGGGATACGTTTCGCCGTTCCAGCGGACGAGCCCGCGGTAGGCGGGGTTGGCGAGGATCAGTTGCAGCGCGTTCGGCGACCAGCCCGTTTTGCGAGGTGAGGGTGCTGCTTCGGCGTCGAGGGTGCGGGCGATCGCAGTCGTGCCCAGCTTCCCTTTCGCGTACAGGTCGAAGATGCGCCGCACGACCGGCGCCTTCACTTCGTCCGGCACGAGCAGCTTGGTCTCTTTGTCGCGTGTGTAGCCGTAGGGGCTGCGGCCGCTCATCCATTTGCCTTCCCGGACGCGGCGTTCGAGTCCCGCAGTGACGCGGTCGACGATCGTTGCGTGCTCGAACTCGGCGAACACGCCGAGCATCTGCAGCATCATCCGCCCCGCCGCCGCGCCGGTGTCGAACGGCTCCGTCGCCGACTTCAACACGACATTGAGTTGGTCAAGTTCCTCGCACAGCCCGGCGAGTTGACGGACCTTGCGGCTGAGGCGGTCGACGCGGTAGACGAGCAGCAGGTCGATCCGTTTCTCGCGCGCGAGGTCGAGCGCCTGCTGCAGGCCGGGTCGGTCGAGGCTGGTGCCGGAGGCTTGGTCTTCGTAGGCGGCGACGATCCGCCAGTCCTCCATCGCCTCGCAGTAGCGCTCCAGCCGCTCCCGCTGCGTTTCCAGCGAGGTTGGCTGATGGTCCTCGTCAGTTGAGATTCGTTGGTAGAGGCAGACGCGCATCACAGGCCGCTCCTCGGGTTGCCGTGGTCGTCCATGAGGCCATCGATCCCGCCGAACGTCAAGTCGCTACCCACGAGCCGCCTGCCCGGCCCGTACTCAAGCTCCGACTCATAGGCAAGATCCCACGCGGCGAGCTCGGAGCCGCCGCAGAAGTGGCAGCGCGAGGGTTGCGACGATTGTTGGTAGATGATGGTTCCGCGCCGTTCCGGTTCAGGCGGGTAGACGATCTCATCGCAGCGCCGGCAGACACGCAGCCGGTCGCGATCGACGATCGCATGCACGGCGCTTCGGCCGTGTGCGACCCGCGCCGCGAGCCCGGCCTCGCGCTTACGCCGACGTGCTTCCCGCTCACGGCGTGCGAGGTAGCTGAGCCGTAGCCGCTCCTGCTCCTGGCGCGCCTGCTGGTCCCGTCGCGCTCGCTCCTCGAGCGAGTCACAGCTGTAGCTGCCAAGAAGACCGCCGTCGGCGAGTTCCTGCCCGTCCCTGCGGAGCGCTGGCCCCTCGCCGAAGCGTCGCGCAAGCTCTTCCAACTGCGCTCGTTGGCGTCGGCGGTAGACATGGACCAACGAGGCGACAGCCTCGGTATCGGACCACGTCGGCAGCACCGGTTCAGATGCGGGTTCTGCTTCGAGCGGATCGTCTGCGAGCTGGCGGACGACCGCGGCGAACACGTCCTGCTCGACATCGTTCATCGGATCCGTCGACTTGAGCAGGAGCTGGAGCGCGGTCGCGCCCGCCTCACCGAATTGGTCGAGATGCTCGCCATCGAACCGCAGGCGCTTCTCCAGCAGGTAAGCGCGGCGCGCCTCGGCGTTCGCGCGCAGTCGCTCCCGCTGCTCGTTGCGTTCGCGCTGCTCCGCTTCCTCCTTCGCGCGGCGCGCGTCGTATGCCACGCGCGCCTTGTTCAGGCAGTCGCTGAGAGTGAGTCCTCCGCCGGCGAGGGTGAGGTCGTCCCAGCAGGCCTCGGTGAAGGCGCGCTCGGACTCGCGGGCGTGCGCGCAGGCCGCCGCCGCAAACCAGGAGAAGTAGTGCCGGGTGTAGTAGTTACCGCGGCCCTGTTTGTCCAGCAGCCCATTTAGCAGCTTGAGGAACGCAACGGCGCGCGTCTCGGTGGTGGTGAGGAAGAGCAGACAGGGGCAGAACGGGTGCCGTTCCGTCCACGCCGCCTGCGCAGCGTAGGCGGCATAGCCGGCAGCTTTCGTCTTCAAGCGGGCATGGCTCATCGTGCCCAGGTCAAGCTCGACGAAGGCGAGCAGGCCGCGTCCTTTGTCGTCCTGGAGGTGGATGAGCGCGTCGGGAGCGAGCGCCCGCTCGCGCCCCTCCGCACGGAACACCTCTCGGGCATCCCCCTCCCGAATGAACTCGTGTAGGTGCAGACCAACGGTCGGCGCCTGCACGCACAGGAGCACGTAGAGCTGGGAGAGGCGTTCGGCGTGGTGAAGGAACTGCGGGTTCGGCTCTCCACGCTCACCGCCACGCAGGACCGGCTCGCCACGCACGAACGCGTCCGAGGCACGCGTCGGCCAATAGTGGAACGGAGCGGATCCCTTATCGCGGTAGGGACGGCTACGACCGACAAGACCCTGACGGGTCAGGCGTTCCGTGCGGTAGCGAAGGGTCCGTGCAGGGGTGTCGGCGACGAGCCGTTCGAGCTGAGTTTGCGTCAGCACGCGCTGCTCACAGAGCAGCATGAGCAGACGCCGATCGAGATCGGTGAGGGCCGAGAGCGCGTCGCGCCGGCTCAGCCGGCCGGCGGCCCCGCGGCCACCGGGCGTATGGAACTCGATCAGGACTGAACCTCCTTGTACAGTCGGGCGCGCAACACACCGGCAGGATCGGCGTGGCTGCGCGGAAACGGGCGACGGCTGCCTTGCCAGTCACAGCAGGACCGACTGGCAAACACACGGGTGACGATCACGCGGCCCTCCGCAGCCGAGTAGACGGACGTTGCCGCTGCAGGGCGGCAGCGAACAGGGCGGTCAGCAGTTCGATCGCTTGCGTTTCCTGGGTAGCGGTGAGCGGCTCGAGCCTCGCCGGCCCGAGCCTGATCTCACCGTCATCGATTGTCTTCGGGCGCAGCGGCAGCACCTTGCCGCCGCCGCGCGGCGCGTCGGGGTCTGGCATTTGGTTTGGACGCGCCGGCGAGGAGCCAAGAAGATCAACGACCCATCCGCCCAAACGGATACGCCAGGACGGAACGGCCGCCGAGGAAAACATCCACATAGACAGGCGCTTTTCGACCCCGATTTGTTACACGCCGCCGCGAAGACTTACCGGACACTTACAGTTGGAGCGACTGGGGTCAGGGTCCCGTGGCCAGTGGCGTGTCAGCGGTTGGTCAGTCACGGGTTAGGCGCGTCAGCGGAATGTCAGCCGCGGGACGATGAATGCCAACCTGTCTGTTGACGCTCCTTGCGGATGCTTCCAGTGCGTGCCGGTGCGCGGCGTGAGTACGCGAGCATCACCCTCGTTTTCAGCGTGCGGGTATCGGCCACCTCGGCGGGTGAGAGGTTCACTTGATGGTCAGGTCACTTCAGGATCGCCTGCTTGGCACCTTCGGACAGCGTCTACGGCGCGACGGCATTAAAGCTGCCTGGTCAGATCCATCCCGCCATGATCGGCGAAGGCGACTAGCAAGCCCGTCCAAGTAACTGGACCACGATGCGGACGGGTTCGTTTGCTTTGGTGAGATCGAAGGTCGCTCCAGCGGAGGGCGAAGCACACGTTCCGTTGTGAGCGGGTGATCTGGTCACCCGCTCAGCTCGATAAGTTCAGTTCTCAGGTTCGGTGTGTCGTCGTGTAGATAAAAGCGGCGACGTTGGTGATTTGGGTTGCTGTGAGCGTTCCCTTGTAGGCGCTCATCTGCGTCGTATATTTCGAACGCGTAGCTTGTGTCATTATGGACGCACCACCGCTCGCAACCGCTTTGATGATCAGCGCTTCGCTGAGCTTCGGGGCGACTTTGTCGAGATTGGGCCCGATGATGCCCACCGCTCCCGCAGCTTTCAACGTATGGCACACGGCACAGGTGCTTGAGAAGACGCTCCTTCCCGCTTTTGCGCTACCAACGACCTTCGGTGTTGTAACCACGTGTCCGAGAGCGGTCGACGCGTATACAAGAAGAAGCAGTAGTCCGACGGCCCCGGTACAAGTTCGCTTACGGGCCTTCGTGTTGATCATCGAATCCTCCTTTGATCGTGGCGATGGCCCGCTCGCCGGGCTCGCGGCTTCATTGTTTAACTTGGTCAATTTGGTTGAGGCTCCGGTGCTGCGAGAGAGAGGGGCAGGTCGTCAGAGGGCCGTCCTTGCGCGTACCACCGCGCCTCGACTCTCGAGTGCACACCAAGCTTTTGGTACGTGTTGTGTAGGTGGTTCTTGACGGTCGCTAGCTCGATTCCGAGTGCTTTTGCTATCTGCTTGTTCGACCATCCATAGGAGAGGAGATTCAGCAGTTCTTGTTCCCGCACCGTGAGGGTGGGCATGGCTAGTTCATCTGGAGTTCGCGTGAGGCGTGCAGCGGCGACTAGCAAGGACCGCGCAATACGGTCCGAACAGCTGCGGTCGCCAATGGCAGCCGCGACGAGCACCCGGACGAACTCGGTAGGCGAGCTGCTGACTCCGACGCACCCGACGACTCCTGAGTGCACCCACGTCCGTACTGATTTCTCGTCCTCGTCGACACCATACGCGACTATCCGCACACGAGGGTCGCACGCCAATAGCCTCTTGGCCACAAGTGGCCCTTCGGGCGGCACGATGTCGAGAAGAACAACGTCATATCGTGCCAACTCACTTCCGGAAATCGGTTCTTGGGCGTCCGCGACGTCCACTGAGAATCCACCACGATCTCGAGTGAGGATCCCCGCGATTGCCTCACCAGTGATCGGAGCTCGTGAAATGAGGAGCACATGAGTGGGAGCGCTGACTTCTCGCATGCTTAGAACCTCGATCGACCGGGTTGGATCGCGTTCGACAACACGTTCAGCGGCAAGTCCCATTGAGCCCGTCAGTTCTTCGACAGGTGAGGAGGATCCGTTGAATGCTGTTGTTGGCGTATCCGCCCTCGTTCCAGGCTGGTATCCGCGGCTGCGAATTGCCGCCGGCATCGGTGGCCCGCACGGCAACCGTGTGTATTCCTGGCTTGGCGTGCCACGCGAAGGCCCAATGGCGACGTCCGTAGAGGTTGGTCATCGGCGCTAGTTCGGCTTGCTGCCAGTTGTCATTGTCGATTGAGACTTCGACCTTTATGAGATCAGCCGTCTCCCCCCAGGCAATCCCGCGAAGGATCTGTTCTCCCGCGGGCACCTGCTCGCCGTCCGCAACGGACGTAATAAGCGAGTGCGCCGAAAGCGTCGTCAGACGACTTCCAGCATCTGAAGCATTAACTCGTTTCCGATAGTCGACTGTCTCGAAGGGGCCATCGAAGGCGTAGTCGAGGACAGTAATCCGTTTCAGCCACTTGACTGAGTCGGTCGCGTACCAACCTGGAACGATTGCCCGCACGGGCCCTCCGTGAGCGTGCGGTACTGGCCGGCCGTTCATTTCCCAGGCGAGCAACGTGTCGGGATGGCACGCCTTCTCGCTCGGCAACGCACGTGCGAAGGCGACCTTGGCTGTGTCGCGGAACGAACCATGGTCAGCACCCTGCAGGAGCACGTAACGCCCCTGGGTGCCGACAGCGTCAAGCACGTTCGCAAGCGAGCACCCAGCCCAGACGGCTTCGCTCACAGCTCCGAACCCCCAAGGTAACCCTGGCGTCGGAGGTCTGTACTCGGAGCGACGATGGCCGGCGCACTCGAGGACGACCGAAAGGTGGTGAACTGGATAACACTGAAGCTCTGAGACACTGAGCTCCAGTGGCTCTTCGACCGTTCCGTCAACCGTGAGTTGCCAATCGGACACCGGTGCTACACGAGGTGGCATGAAGTGGTTGCGCTGGAAATGGGCCTCCGTTGGCATCTGCTCGAGGCCAAGTGCAGACAGTCGTGCCGCGGCAACCAACGGTCGTAGCGAAAGCACGTCGACTGAGGTGGAGAGTTCCACGACGTTTCTCCGGGTCGACTTAGACTTCTACGAACCTGCCATCGAGTGGTGTTGTGTAGTCGTTCCTAGGTTGACCGCCACCGGGTAGCAAATCTTGCAGCTGGGTTGCATCGACTTAGATGAGGAAATGCCGTTCGCTTGCTGTGCAACAGTCCACGAGCACGCGCCGGTCTTCTTCGAGCAGAAGCCGAGCAAGTATCTCCCGCCACCGGTTGCTACGTCGGAATCGCGGAGCCAACTACCCAAAGGGCCGAAGTGATCACCAGTGGCCGCAATATCACCCTTCCAGCTCCATGCTCTTCCGGATGCCGCAAACCCAGCCGTCGCTACAACCAGCGCAGCGACGGTCGTGGCGATCACGATCACTGCGGTCTTCTTCATCACAAACCTCCGTTGATCGACACGCACATGCGTGCTGATCTGTGAATACCAATGGTGCTGCCTCTTAGTAAATGGAGCGCGGGGTACAAGAAAGGCCCATGCCGGTCTGAGTCTTTCCCGGTTAAGGGGAGTTGCAATGGCGTGTGACGCGCTAAGAACGATCGCGATGCGCACCCGTTCGGACGATCGTCGATGCGCTTCGCCGTCGATCGAAACGCATGGTCGCTAACCAATCCTCGTGTGCGCTATAGCGCGAAGCTTTAGTCGGGCCTGAATCTTTTTTGTACCTCGGCGCTCCATTTACTAAGAGGCAGCACCATTGGTATTCACAGATCAGCACGCATGTGCGTGTCGATCAACGGAGGTTTGTGATGAAGAAGACGTCCATCAGACTTGTCGCTACCGGTGCGGCGCTCGCCGCAACTACCGCTGGGTTTGCCGCAAATGCAAACGCATGGAGTTGGAGCGGCAACATTGGCGGCGGCGGTGACCACTTCGGGCCTTTGGGCAGTTGGTTCTGGGATTCCGACGTGGCCACCGGCGGCGGCGATTACCTTGTGGGGTTCTGTTCCCACAGGACAGGCGCTTGTTCGTGGGCAACGCAAGAGCCGGCAAATGGCACTCCGGAGTACAAGTCTGTTCCGTCGGGCTATTCGCTTTGCTATCCGGTTGCCGTCAACCTAGGGGGAACCACGCAGCACCACGACATGCACGGTTCGTAGTGGCATGAGCGTGAGTTCGGGAAACATGGCGAAGCGAAACATGGCGAAGCGAGTGCTCGGATGATCCGAGGCGGTTACCTTCGGGTTGCCCTGCCTCCGATCGCGTTTGCGCTGGCGGCCCTGTTGTTAGCTGGAGCGAGCGAGGCGCGCGTCGAGAAGCGATTTGCGTCACCGACCTTGGTCCGCAACCCGGCCGAATGGCTGTCGACAGAAGTTGCGAATCAGGGTCAAGTCGTGAAACCGACGCTCGCGGAACTCTTCCAACTTCGGCGGACGAAGCTCTCGTTTACCAAGGTACGACGACTAGCCACTCGGCGCGTTGCCGGAGGCAAGAGTAAGACTGTGACGTTTTACAAGGTGCAAACGACCCAAGGCACGCCCTGGGTGGCCATAAGTGAACGGCCAGCGCATTTCACTTACCTCCTTGACCCCCTGCCTTTTCCACGAGGCCTTGCGATCATGGATATGGCCACCCTGAAAACAGCTCCGAAGAAGCCCGGTTTCATTCTCATTGCCGGTCTGGCGACAAACAACGTTGATGTGGTTCAAGCGCGGAACGCGCAAGGAAGACTGGTCGCGACCGTTCGCCCTCATCGAAACACGTTTCTGATATCGGGGGCAACATCGCACGGCTTTGTTCCAGCGGAGCTCGTCGCACGTGACCACGCAGGTCAGATCCTCACGAGACAAGAGCTACCCGACTATCGCCCTGTCCTAGCTCGCTTCTCCAAGGAGCGCGTTGGGCCTCAGTTGAGTAGCACGCACTCAAGCTCGAAATGAAGAGTCCAGGTGGCGTCGAGATGACCATCCAGCCAGTCGACCAATTTGACCAGCCGATATTCGTGCTGTGTTGCGGACGTACCGGCTCAACGCTGTTGAGGATGGTCCTCGACGCTCACCCGGATCTCTTCTGTCCATGCGAAGTCAACATCTCGACGATCTTTGGGGATATCGCGAGGTTCATGGGGCCGATCATGGGCAACACCCAGTCCACGCGGAGAGATGAACTCGTTCGGTTGTGTCGGACAGTTACCAATGAGACGATCGGCAAAGAAGCACTCCGGCAAGGGAAGAGGCGTTGGGCCGAGAAATCGCTTGACGCGGTCGGCTACACCAATCTCCTTCGTGAGATCTTCCCGTCGTGCACTTTCGTAGGTTTGGTGCGGGAATGCTCCGATACGGTGGCCTCCCTCATCGAGGCTTCACCGCATGGCTTTCGGGCATACGGGCTCGGTCAGTTCGTCGCTCAGAACCCAGCAAACGTCATAGCGGCGGCGGCTTCTCTCTGGCTCGATCGCACGTCGCGCGTTCTCGATGCCCTTTCTGGGTGGCCGGAAGCCTCGTGCTTGATCAAGTACGAGGACATTGTCACGCAGCCACAAGCTGCGCTTAACGAGCTATTCGAGTTTCTTGGCCTTGCACCTGTCGACGTCAAGGCAGTGCGTACTGAAATCTTCGATCGCGATAAGGGCTCTCCGCGCGGCGACTACAAGATCTGGGATACGACCGATTTTGAAGTTAGCTCGGTCGGGCGAGGCCGATCGCTCCCTCTCGAAGAGATTCCCGCACCACTAACTGATCGAATCAACGCGATTCACAACCGCCTTGGCTATCCGCCTCTTGGAGCGCGCCCCGGCTCGACGAACACGACGGGTGTGGCTAAGCACGGCGCACGGAGGCGCGATGCACACAAGAACGGCGCTGCTTATCGCCGTCTCGAGGACCTCATGAATGGGCGAGTGAGCGAGAGGTCGTTGGAAACAATGCCTCTGATTGTGGGTGGACGACGCCGAAACCGGTTCGTCGTAAATCTCCTCGATGATCCTCACCCGTGGAAGATCGAGCTCGCATCCGGCGTTGTTGATCGGATGCGCACATCTCGACGGCCAAGCCTCTACCTCACCTCGGACTCGACGACGCTCCTCGAGTTGGCGAACGGCAGTATCCGCCCAGGTTTGGCGATACGGCAGGGGCGAGTTCGGCTTGCCGGGGATTGCACATGGATCGACACAGACGATCGGTCGAAGTATGTGCGGGCCTTCGTCTCGTTGGTCGTTCCGTAACCCTCCATCAGACGGGTGGTAAGGCTGACGACTCATTCCGGCGAGCAGCGCGAAGCCGTCGGCGGTACGGACGACCTTAAACGGTCGGTCTTTGTCTGTGCAGCGCCACGTAGTGGGGCAACTCTTCTGCGGCTCTTGCTCGATAATCACGACGACCTGTCAGCCCCGGGAAGAACTCATCTCGCGGACGTTGGCGCTGCCGTCCAGCGTCACCTTAAGGCCCTTGGGCACGATGCCCTCCCTTCGTCAGCCGGCGTCAGGGAGATATGCACGTCAATTGTCTCCCACACGCTAGGGGAGCATGCACGAGCTGGCGGGAACAGCGGTTGGGTTGAAACAGTGGATGTCGCTGTATCAGACCTGGAGGCTCTCGCCGATACCTTTGAGGACGCCAAGTTCGTTGTCTTGTTGCGCAACGGCGAAGATGCGATCTTCTCTCTGCTCGAGGCAACCCCATTTACGGCGGGAGGCTTAGGACTCGAGCTCTACAGTCGACGATATCCGCTCAGCCGGCTCCGGGCTTGCGCGACGCTATGGGTCGAATGCATGGAGAAGGTACTGGCGTTAGAGCAAAGACATCCGCAACGATGCGAGCGCGTCCATTACGAGGATCTTGTGTCCGAGCCCGAGAAGACGCTTCGGCAACTCTGCGAGTTCCTTGATGTTCCATGGTCGGCCGCACTCTTGGATGTCGACGGCGCTCTACGCAATGGTACTCGTCAAGAGGACGACGATTACAAGGTTTGGGAGGAGTGCTCGTTCTCAACGCGTTCGATCGGAAGAGGCAGGCATCTTCCGTTAGCTGACTTGCCATCTGAGTTGAGAGAACGAATGCAACTCGCTCAAGCGCGGTGCGAAAAACCATCGCATCTTCGTGACAGCACCAAACGGACTCTAGACGGCAGGGTCTGGCCCTCCTTAATCACCGGGGGTATCGGTGTTCGCATCGTCGGAAGCCAACGCGAGGATGCTTCAGCTGCTGTGGCGAGTCTCCGGCTGGAAGTAGGAGAGCTTCTAAGAAGCCGAATTGCGAACAGGCTGAACGATCAAGGGTTAGTTGTGCACGGAGAACCGTTCGACCGGGAGATAAGTCTCGAGGTCGAGGAAGATCCCTTCCCGTTCGTTGTCAATTTCGCCACGGGTGGCCTGTCACGAAGCCGCGCTTCCGGTTGTGCCCGAGTGATCACCGACGCGGAGACGATCCTGGGCATCGCCAAGGGAACATGTCACCCCGCCGTGGCGCGGATGCATCGTCGAATGCGTGTCTGCGGGGCTGATGGGCGGCAGGTAACAGATCCCGACGCCGAGCGCGCTGTGATCTCGCTCTTGCGTCCGAAGGAAGAGCTGCCCTGAGGTCGTCGAGACCCGCAAAGCTCGAAGCCGTGCTGACCCGCCGCATCGACTGACTTCTACGGGCAGCTCCGGCCTTGCCGGGAGCCAGCGGAAACGAATGCGAAAGCCTTGACGCTCGCCGAGAGTGGTGCTACTGTCAGTAGTGTCATATAGGCTAGGGCTAGGGGGATAAAGGAATGAGCGGCACACTCGTTCTTCGGCCGTGGCGACGTGGGTTCAGCGTTGATCCTCTGATCGAGGAGGCCTGGGAGCATCAGCGTCGTCGACGTCGCCATCTGCTGCTCGCCGTCCTCGGCGCGGCCGTTGCGGCGGGTGTTTTCGGAGTGGTCTACTCAGCGTCGGCTCCGCCGAAGGTTCAACTGGTTGAAACGAACCTCGCGGCGGCTCTCGGACGATCGAACGACCTGATCCTCTACACGCGAGTTCAAACGACTAGGTACTCCGGGAACAACGTCGAGACGAGGCTGCCGGCGACGCGTAGTTGGAAGGACCTTGAGACGGGTGAGTGGCGATCGGTGTCTCCCGGCGGCCCGGCCGGTTCGCTTACCTACGGCAACTCGTTTACGAAGAACCCAAACTCAACGCTGTACACCCAGCACGAGATCACGGTCTGGTACCGCTCACATTCTTTCGTTTCTCAGACCGTTAAGTCGCAGCCATTGCCGACACCCAAGCTGCTCTGCGGATGCGACCCAACCAACGCCCGCGGTCGGAATGGGCAGACGCCTCACGTTGTCTCGCTACCTACCCAACGATTGAACGGGCAGCCCGCCTCTCATCTTCAAGTCTCCTGGTCTGGCACGAAACGGATCATTGATATTTGGATCAATCGCACAACCGACTTGCCTGTCCGCCTAGTCGAATCCAGCAACGGTCGCGTCGGGCGTGTCACCGATTACAAGTGGCTCCCGCGCACGAAGGCCAACCTCGCCCGCACGACCTTCACCATCCCAGTAGGGTTCAAGCAGGTCAGCTGAGCTGTCCGCCCAGGAGGCATCACGTGAACGTCTTCTCGAGCGAGGTTGGACGTCTCGCCCGCAAAGTCAACCGGTCTGACCCCACTCAGCTTCATGACCAGGTGGCCGGTGACCTTCGCCGAGCGATCGCTAACGGCGAAGCGAAGCCAGGAGACCGGCTTCCCCCGGCTAGCGATCTAGCCGCGGTCCTCGGGGTCAATACGAACACTGTCCTCCGCGCCCTCCGACTCCTCCGCGACGAAGGTCTGCTCGAGTTCCGGCGCGGCCGCGGAATCACTGTTGCTGGGACCCCAGAACGCGGCGCCGTCATCAGCCGTACCCGCGAGCTCATTCGCTTTGCACGCGAGCAAGGCTATCGCCCGGATGAACTCGTCAAGATCATCGAAAGCATGGGTTGAAAGAAGAAGAGCGCGCGGCGCCGAGCTTTCGGAAGTAGATCGAAACCAGCTTTTGGGCTTCTCTGCGCGTACACGCCGTAGCAGCGCTGAGCCGAAACCGCACGCCTCAAGGACAAGGGCGGGCGGCGGGAGTTGCCCGGTTTCGCATTCCAGGTGGTCTCGCCGCTCCGCCCGAGTAAAGCTTACGACTGCGACTCAACCGGGTCACCACATATGACCATTGACAACACGCCCGTCGCGTTCTAGCGTCCGACTCGGTTTCGCATTCCATGGGGGGTCTGCTCTGTGCGGCAGGCTGGTCTCCTTCGTCCCAAGGAGGCAAGACAAATGGGCAAGAGTCCACGGAGGTGGCGCCACTCGCTGGAGTCGTTCCATGTTCGATTGGCGCCAGACCGTTTTCAGTCCCTCGGTAACTCGTTTCGGTTAACGCATGAGTTCCGGGGTCGGCTCAGGTTCGGGCGGTGAATGTTCTTCTGATCACTGATTCGCCGATCGAAGCGCGAGCTCTCGGACTCTTATTCGAACAAGATGGGCGTGCCGAGATCGTCGCATCAGTCAACTCAAATCACACGGTCGGCTCATCTGAGTTGCTGGGTTATGACGCGGTGCTCGTCGCGCTCCCATTCCCAAGAGGAACAGCTGCAGCAAGGATGTTGCTACTTCGCGATCCTCGTATTCCCGTCGTTGGATGCCGGGTTGCAGAAGACGAGCAACACGTTCTCGAGTGGGCGCGCAGCGGCGCTCTAGGCTGCGTCGGCGAAAGTTCGTCCCTAGACGAGCTCGTCGACGCCCTACAGGCGGCAACAAGGGGCGAACGTTGCTGCTCGTCAGCGGTCGGCGAGCTCTACTTCAGAGTCGCGGCGCGATTTGCACCCTCGTTCGACCGTGATCTCGGTCTAACAGATCGTGAGACTGAAATCATCCAGTTCATGCTCAATGGACTGTCGAACAAACAAATTGCCCAAGCGACGGGTATCGAACTCGCGACTGTGAAGAATCATCTCCACAACGCCTATCGCAAACTGGGGGTGCACACGCGAGCACAAGCACGCGAACTCTTTCCGGACACCGTCGTGCGCCAGCGAGCCACACCACGTGCGTTCGCGCACTGACCTGAACCCCTGAACTTGGTCGCGTGAAGTGACCTCGCTTCTTTGGACTCGGTTGTGAGAGTCAGGCGGCCGAGCCCCAGCGAATCTCGGCAGCAACGTTGCTTACGAACCTGCCCCTCGAGACCCCGGCGAAGGTCCGTTTCCCGCGGGCCATGGACGTGCGGCTCGACGAGATGACCAACGCGCTGGATCGCTACGATGCGTGGCCTGGCCGGTCATACGGAGATCTCGGGTGCTGCGAACGAATCCTCGCCGAGACCAGCCCGGTTCGCGTAATACTTGGTTCGGCCCACCGGAAAGGCCCGCAAAGCGGCCTCTGAGAGTTCACGGTTGTTGCGTGCTTTTCGTCCGAGATACGTAGACCCAGCGGGCTGAGCGGAATATCTTCGGCTCCAGTCACCGAGTACGGAGCGCGAGTAAGTCGATGCCGTCTCCAGAGGCTGAACGCGGAAAGCCGCAAGGCTCAGGGCGAACGGTCAGTGGAGTCGGCGGATGAAAGCGCCACCGGCTCGGTGACTCTTTTCATCGACCGGCATCAGGCGTAAGTGTCTCTGCGTGCCACTTCGCGCATCCTTCATCCGCAGGCCGGGAACCCGATCGGGGGATATCCGCTCGAGGCGTCCGACTGGATGATTCGATCAGATGTCGGCCGCAGCAGTTGGCAATAGGCGCGGTGGGTGCGCGTGGGACTACGAGCTGAGCGAGCTCGACGTCAACGGGCATCTACTTCCGGTCGCAGCGCAGGTTGCGATCTGCGGTGTGCTTGACTCCGTTATTGAGGACGGTGCGCTCGATCCGCGGCAGGCTCAAGCAGCGCACGCGCTCCGCGACAAGCTCGGTGAGGTCATCGTGCTCACGCGCGCGCGCTGCGCCCGTCACCGCGCGCGCGAACTCCGGATGGAGGCGCAGGCATTGCAGCACCAAGCGAAGCACCAGCGTCGCCGGAGCAAGCGCTTCGCGATCCTCTGAGCCCTTGTATTGAGTCGACCGGCTGGTCAGGAAATGCTGAAAGGGCGAGGTGTCGCGCGTCGCCGTGTGAGCGCGACGGTCGTGATCGAGAGGACGGTGCCACAGAGCGCGGCGAGGGTGGCGCTGCTGGCGATGAGCAGACCCGAGGCGAGGGAGAAGTTGATCGCGATGTTCTTGCCGGTGCCGAGCGTGAGTAGGATCGCAGCGGTCGCGCCGACGCTGGCGACGAGGCCGCCCGCGGTGATCGGGACGACGCCGGCGGCGGCGCTGAGGCAGAGCACGCAGAGGGCGGTGGTCGGCGAGAAGCGGAAGCCGAGCGCGCTCAGCAGCAGCGTGCTGCCAAGCGCACGCGTGGTCCAGCAGGCGAGCAGGTAGAGACCGGCGATGCTCGCACTTCCGCGTCCGTGGGTTGTCCTGTGCGCGGAGATGTGGCCGGCGACGGCACGCAACCGTCGGCTTCGACAAAGCAGCGGCAGCAGGACGAGGCGTGCGCTCGTGAGCAGGATGATGCAGCAGCCGACCCCGAAGGCAACGACGACCAGTAGCGGTGCGCGGAGATCGGCCGAGCTGGTTGCGGTGGCGGAGATCGAGAGCGGCAGCATTGCGACGGCGTCGACCATGCCGAGCGAGACGATCGAAAGCGCGATCGCCTCGAGGCTGATGCGGATGCCGCCAAGCCGTCGGAGCGTTCCGATCTTGACCAGATAGTCGAGACGAAACGGCAGCACCGTTCCGCTGGCGGCTGCTGCCCCGACCGAGGCAAGGCAGCGTGCTTGGCCGGGGCACTCGCCGCGCGGGAACAACCTGCGCCAGCCCCGCGCGCGCGCGATGAAGCTGACGAAGTAGCAGAGCGCGGCCGCGGCGACGAGCAGCATCCGGGCGTGCGCAAGCGGCCAACTCGCACCCGTCAGTCGCCTGGCCAGCAAGACGCAGGCAAGAAGCGTGACCGCGGCGAACACCACGCCGAAGACAAGTCGCCGGTGCCGCGCTATCAGCGCGACGCAACGCCGCCGACGGCGGATCGGTGTCACACCGGCGCCTCTTGCAAATCCCGCTGGCGCACGACGGTCTCTCGAGGTGGTCCTTCCGTTAGGCCCCAGGTCGGAAGAGCGGCGGGCTCGTGCGAGGCAGGAACACGGGAACGCTGCCCACAGAGTAGCCGCGTACTAGAAAATGCGTTTAGGCCCGCGCCTCGCGGAAGGTGACGAGCCGACCTCGCCTGTCGTCCCACAGCTTCAACCTCGTCGCGTGCAACCCTTGCATCAGGGTGAGCTGTGGCACCGTCTGGAAACGGTCGGTCCCCTCGTGCGCGGCTTGTAGGTTGTAGTTGGGGATCCCGACGCTCAGGTGATGCACGTGATGGAAGCCGATGTTGCCGGTGCAGAACCGGAGCACGCCCGGCAGCTTCAAATATGAGCTTCCGGCGAGCGCGGCGTGGTCGTAGCGCCATTCGGCATGGGCCTGCCAATAGGTGCCTTCGAACTGGTGTTGCACATAGAACAGCCAGATCCCGATCGCGCCGCTGACGACGAATACCGGGCCCTGCACGAGCAGGTAGTCGCGCCAGCCGATCGTCAGGCAGAGCGCTGCGACGATGAGCGCGAGCACGAGATTGGTTGCCAGCACACTGTTACGAACGCGCGGTCGCGACCCGCCCGGCACCAAGCGGGGCTTCAGCACGAGGACTAGGAGCCAGCCAAAACCGAACATGATGAGCGGATTGCGGAGGAGCCGATACGCGATCCGCCGCCACGCAGGCAGCGCCTGGTACTCCGTGACCGTCAGCGTCGTGATGTCGCCCACCCCGCGCCGGTCGAGGTCACCTGCCGTCGCATGGTGCACCGCATGCTCATGCTGCCAGGAGCGAAACGGCAGCCACACGAGCAAGCCCGACACGACACCCAATACATCGTTCGCGCGGCGCGAGCGCATGAACGAACCATGCGTGCAGTCGTGGAACACGATGAACGTGCGGATCAGAAACGCCGATGCGGGCAACACGAGGACGAGCGACAACAACACAGAGACGCGCAGCGCAACCGTCATCGCAACGAGCAACGTGACATACGGGACGATTGACGTACCCAGGTCGAACAGACTCCGACCAAGCCGCGGCTCCGCGTAGGCGTCGAGCACACCCCGCCACGAGCGCGGCGACTCGGAACCTGTCAAAGAATCAGGCAACACAACACAACGTTGTAGCGGAACTTCGCGCTCGGCAGATCGATCGGCTCGACCTGCAGGGCCGCGAACCCCTCGTGAGGAACAAGGCCGCGGTAGCCAGTTCATTCGTCCTCGCCCTGTTCCTCGCACTCGAGGCACACCCACTCGCCGTCGCGGCCGACTTCGGAACTCAGAACTGCGGGCACCATCGTCACGCCGCAGCGCGGGCAGATCGGCGGGCGGGCGTCCTCGTCCATCCTGCCAGTATCCGTTTCCCGGGGTGTCATTGCGTTCACCTCATCGCCATGTGAGAGTTCCCATCGTGACCCAGCGTTCTCGTGACTGCTCGCTGGCGGTGCTGTTCGGCGTCGCGCTCCTCACGAGTGCCTGTGGTGGGACGTCCCAGCCCAAAGTTCCTCCGGCTCCGGCCAAGACCGCTCCTGCTTCGGCGATTGAGCAGCGGCTGCGAAAGGCCGGCTACAGCATCAGCGAGACGGGCGGGCGATCTCCGTTGATCAACGGCCCTGCGAACGTGCTTCCGGTTGGAGAGCTGGCGAACTTCAGCGTCAAAGCCGACTTCACGTCACCGGACAGCTTCACCCTCGATATCGCCGTCTTCGCTTCGCACGAGGATCTGGTCCAGACGGCGGCCCGTCAAGCTGCGGCACGACGACGTGCGGTCCGACTGTGTGCGCAGATCCCGCAGTGCAGAGCTTTCCGTCGAAGCAGGACATCAGTTGCGAGCCCGACGCTCGTTCAGCAAACGGCTACGAAGGTTGTCGGCAGCGTCCTCTATACGGCAGTGGAAGACAGTCCGGCCGGAAAGCTTCCACTGCCGATGTTCGAGCGTCTCGTCGCCCTCGCCTCAGGCACGCCTGGCTGAACAAAGACATCTTCGTGCCGTCTCGGCGCATCAGCCGACCAGCGACTCGATCTCCTTGGCGAGCTTGTTCTCGATTTCGAAGTTCCATGCGGTTTCGGCGACGTCGACGACGAGGAACAGTTCCGAAAGCAGCAGTGTCTCGAGTGCGGCGACGCCGAGATGCTCGAGCCATTTGCCGATACCGATCTTGACGGTGAAGTCGTTGGGGTCGCCGGAGACAAGGATCGAAAGCGCGCGGTCCGCGGCGATGATCTTGTCGAGGAACCCGCCCTTCTTTGCCTGGATCACAGCGCCCTGCGGACTGGACGCCGATGTCTGGACCGTGAAGCCTTCCGACTGCAGGTGGCTGACGATCTTCGTCTGAAGGTCGTTGAGGTCTGTGCCTTTGCCCTGGAAGTGCTGGGTCTTCTCGCCGATCATCGATTGCCTCCTCGGGCCTGCCGGGGTTGACTGAGGACGCTACCGGTTGGTCGTGTTTCGTGACATTTCCGGCCGGATGCACCGCTACGGTGACCCGGTGGATCCGCTCGACGGCCTGAACCACGAGCAGCGGCGCGCCGCCGAGGCCGTGCGGGGCCCCGTCTGCATCCTCGCGGGAGCGGGCACCGGCAAGACGACGACGATCACCCGCCGCATCGCGCAGCAGGTCGCGTCCGGCGCGTTCGATCCCGCGCAGATCATGGCGGTCACGTTCACCGACAAAGCGGGCGGCGAGCTTCGAGCGCGGCTCGCCGCGCTCGGGGTGACACGCGTGCGTGCGGGCACGTTCCACTCGGCGGCGCTCCGGCAGCTCCGCCATTTCGCGCCCGGCGAGGTCGGCCGCATCCTCCCGTCGAAGGCGCTGATGCTCCGCCAGATCGGCAACCGTCTGCGCGCGCCCTACAAGTTCCGTCCGGCGGGCGATCTCGCCGCCGAGATCGAGTGGGCGAAGAACCGCCGTATCGGCCCGGAGCGATACCTCGACGCGGCCGAGGACCGTGAGCCGCCGATCCCGGCCGATCTGATGGCGCGCGTGTATCTCGACTACGAGCGGCGCAAGGAGGCGGATGGGCTCATCGACTTCGAGGACCTGCTCGAGGGTGCAGTGCGCGTGTTCGAGGACGACGAGAGCGCGGCGACGACATTCCGCGCGCAGTACCGCGCATTCACGGTCGACGAGTACCAGGACGTCAACCTGCTCCAGCAAACCCTGCTCGAACTCTGGCTGGGCGACGGCGACGACCTGTGCGTCGTCGGCGACGACTACCAATCGATCTATTCCTTCACGGGGGCCGGCCCCGAGCACCTGCTCGGCGTGCCGGCGCGCTTTCCGAACACGACGATCGTGCGGCTCGAGGAGAACTACCGGTCGACACCGCAGGTGCTCGCGCTTGCGAACCGGCTCGTTCCGAAGCTCGGCGGGGCAGAGAAGGTGCTGCGCCCGACGCGCCCGGCAGGAGCCGAGCCCGTCATCGCCCCATTTGCGTCCCCGGCCGCCGAGGCTGCCGCGATCGTCGCGGCGATCCGCACCGCGGACGTGCCGCTCGAGGAGATCGCGATCCTCTGCCGCACGAACGCGCGCCTGACCGACTTCGAGGAGGCACTGCACGAGGCCGCGATTCCGTTCCAGGGCTCGTCGCTCCTCGACCGCGACGCGGCGCGCCGGCTCGTGCGCCGTCTCGAGCGCAGCGACCACGCCGCACCCGACGCGGTGCGCGCGGCGGCGCTCGAAGCCGGCTGGATCGAAGAGCTGCCGGACAAGCTCGGCGAGCGCGAGCTCGTTCGCCAGACCGATCTCGCGCGGCTCGTGGCGCTCGCGGATGCGTTCGAAGGTGACGCCGCTGCGTTCGTCGCCGAGCTGCGGCGGCGCTTCGACTCCGATGGCGAGGGCGCGCGGGGCGTCAACCTACTGACGCTGCACAAGGCGAAGGGCCTCGAATTCGACAGCGTCTTCATCCCGCGCCTCGAGGAAAAGGAGCTGCCCTCGCGCCAGGCGCGTACCGCCGACGAGCTCGACGAAGAGCGGCGGCTGCTCTACGTCGGCATGACGCGTGCGAAGCACGTGCTCTGGCTCACGTGGTCGGGGAAACGGTCGCGATTCGTCTCAGAGCTTGGTCATGCGGAGACGCCCGACACCCCGAGGGTTGCTCGCGAATGGACTCCGCTCGCGGAACGCCTCCGCGCGTGGCGGCTGGCGCGTGCACGAGCGGACGGCGTGCCGCCGTACGTCGTCTTCCACGACACGGTCCTGCACGCGATCGCGGACGCGCAGCCGAAGTCGCTTGGCGATCTGTCGCAGATCGCCGGTGTCGGCCCGGCCAAGCTCGAGCGCTACGGCGACGCCGTGCTCGCGCAGCTCGCGGCGTCTTGACCGTCTCGACGATCAGAGTCGGCGATTGCCGATCAAGCTGACCATCGCCGGGTCGTGATGGTCGAAGAACAACGACTCGCCATGATCCATGGTGCGGATCGTCCGCTCTGTCAGTGGCGTGGCGCGCCGTCGTCGAATCTGGGATGCGTGCCGCCGAGGTGCTCGTCGACGAGCTCGTCGGCCGCGTGATCCTCGACTCGCTCGCGGGCGAAGGCTCGCTCGCGCTTGCTCATCTGGCGCTCTTCGTCGTCGCGTCTGGTCGTTCCGGTGCGGTACCGGCCGAGCAGGCGGTTCAAGAATCCGGGCATGCAGGGGATTCTACGGTTGCCCGAGTGGCCGGGCTCGCACTGGGCGGCACGGGGCGCATCGGCTTGCGCCCCGTGCCGAGAGAGCGGTCACTGCGGTGGACCGCTTCCGAGTGTGACTGTCGTCGTATTGCTCGCGCCTGAGGTATCGACGTAGGCGATCGAGACCTGGTCGCCGGCCTTGTCGGTCGCGAGAAGAGTCCCGAGAGCCGTCGGTGTCGCGACGGTATGGCCGTCGACCGAAGTGATGACGTCGCCTGCGACGAGGCCCGCGCCGGCTGCGGGACCGCCGGACACGACGCCCGCTACGAGCGCGCCCGAGCCTCCGTAACCGTTCGAGGCCACGTCGACGCCGAGGAACGCCGTTGTTCCGATGTGGATCGCCGTCGATGCCGTGCCTGCCTCGATCTGCGCCGCGATCGCAACCGCGGTCCTGATCGGGATCGCATACCCGTCGCTGCTTGCGCTCTGCTGGAACCGAACGTCGCTCACCGAGGCCGCGGTGTCCATCCCGATGACTTGGCCGGCCGCGTTCTCGAGCGGTCCGCCGGAGTCGCCAGGCTCGAGCAGGCTGTTCATCTCGATCAGGTTGGACAGGCTCTCGCTTCCGCCTTCGTCGTCGCTGACCGTGATCGCCTTGGCGACGCCGGTCACCTTGCCGGAGGTCGTGGTGAGCTTGCCCGTGCCCTCGGCGTTACCGGTCGCGGTCACGGCCTCTCCGACCTTGACCGTCGACGAGTTGCCGATCGACACCGTCTTCAGGTTGGCGGCGCCGTTCACCTGCAGGACGGCGACGTCTGCGACTGCGTCGTACCCGACCACCTTCGCCGTATAGGTGTGACCAGTGCCGGGCAGGACGACCTTGATCGTCGTGGCACCACGGATCACGTGGTTGTTCGTGAGGATCTCGCCGGACGACGTCAGCACCATGCCGGTGCCGGCTGCCTCGCCGTTTTCGTAGCCGAGATTGGTGTCGATGACGACGACGCCGGTTCCGATCGGCGTGCCGCCCGTCTTTGCGAGCGCGAGACCTGCTCCAACGCCGACGGCGATGATCGCGACGGCGACGAGGAGCACGAATCTCGTGTGGAAGCGGTGGAGGAGCTTTCCGCGCCTCAACCGCTTCAGGACTCTCATGTTCATCGTGGTTCTCCTTGTCTCGGTTCGGATGAGCAAGGACAAGGTGACCCACGAAGGTCAGAGCAAGCTCACCGCAGTCTTGGAAATACCTGAGAAACGCGCCGTGTGGATACTTCCTGTGTCGTGGAACCGCGGATCAACGTCGTCACGCTCTCGGTGCGCGACCTCGAGCGGTCGCTTGCCTTCTACCGCGAGGGGCTCGGGCTGTCGTCGCCCGGCGTCACGGGTACGAAGTACCCCGCGACCGACAAAGATGCGCCGGGCGACGTGGCGATGTTCGAGCTCGAAGACGGGCTCATCCTCGCGCTCTACCCGCGCACCGCGCTTGCGAAGGACTCGAACGTCGATCCCGGCGACGCTCGGTCGGGCGAGTTCAGCCTCGGTCAGATCGTCCCGAGCAAGGACGATGTCGACGCGGTTCTCGCTCAGGCGGAGCGGGCGGGCGGCACGATCACCGAGCCTCCGCGCGAGCGGCCATGGGGCATCTACTCGGGCTACTTCCGCGATCCCGACGGACACCTCTGGGAGATCATCTGGGATTCGAGAGCGCGGTGATCAGAACGCCGGCCCGCTGAGCACGCCGCCGTCGACGGTGAGTTCGGCGCCGGTGACGAACGCGGCGGCGTCCGAAGCGAGATAGAGACACGCGTTCGCGACGTCGTCCGGCCTGCCGAGTCGTCCGAGCGGCGCCGCCTCGATCCAGCGCTGCACGCCGACCGGCCATTCGGACTCGAGCGTCGGCGACCAGATCAGCCCCGGCGCGACGAGGTTCACGCGAATGCCGTTCGGCCCGAGCTCCCGTGCGGTCGCGCGCGTGAGGTGCGAGAGGGCCGCCTTCGACGCACCGTAATGCGCGTGCGAGGGCGCGGGGCGGAAGCCTTCGATCGAGCCGACGTTGACGACGGCTCCGCCGCCGCCCGCGGCGATCCGTCGTCGCGCGAAGCCCGCGATGCACGCTGCCGCGCCGGTGACGTTCGTGCGGAGCATCGCGTCCCAGTCGTCGGCCGTGAGCTCGAGGAACGGCTTCACGGTCTGGTCGGCTGCGTTGTTCACAAGCACGTCGGCGCCGGCGAAGGCCTGCTCGGCAGCGTCGAAGATCGCCTCCGCGTCGACGACGTCCGCGACAATGGCGAGTGCGCGACCGCCGTCGCGCTCGATCTCCGCGACGACGGCGTCTGCGTCGCCCGAGACGCCGCGCTGCGCGAGAACGACTGAAGCACCAGCCGAGGCGAACCGCTTGGCGATCGCGGCGCCGATTCCACGGCTCGCGCCGGTGACGACCGCGACGCAGCCTTCGAGCTCGGAGCTCACTGCGCCAGCTCCTCGATCCGCGCGCGCGCCTGAGGCCAGCGCTCCGCCAGCGCGACGCGTTCGCCGAGCTCGAACCCGTCCCAGGTGAAGCCGGGCGCCATCGTCGTTCCGAGCAGCGTCCACGCACCGAGACTCGACGTGCCCTGCCACGTTCCGGCCGGGACGACCACCTGCGGCCGCTCGCCTTCACCGATGTCGGTGCCGAGCGCAGGCTCGTCGATCGAGCCGTCGGGATGGAGGAGCAGCATCCGCGCCGGCGATCCCGCGTAGAAATGGAAGACCTCGGTCGACGTCAACCGGTGCATCGCCGACACGGCCGGCGGCTCGAGCAGGTAGTAGATCGCCGTCGAGTGCTCGTCGACGAGCGTCTGCACGAACATCCCGCCCTCGTGCGGCAGCGGTTCGAGACCGAGCGCACCGACGATGTCGGCAGGAGCGTTCATCGCGCGCCCGATGCTAGTCCGCAAAAAGGGAGGGCCCTTGCGGGCCCTCCGAAAATCACAGCCTGCGTGAGGCGCGCTACTCGCCGAGGACGCGCTTCGCCTTCTGCACCGACGGCAGTGCAGCCTTCGTCCTCGCGAGCGGGCGCGCCCGCACGACGACCGACGCCGGCTTCGCAGCGATCGTGATCTCCTCGCCCGTCGCCGGGTTGCGGCCTTGCCGCGCCTTGGTGGCGGGCTTGAGCCGGACCGTCAGCTGGACGAGGTTTCCGACCTTGACCTTCTCGGCCTCGCCGATCTCCGCGAGCACTACCTCCTCCAGCGCCGCGAGCGCGCGCTTCGCGTCGGCGCGGGAAAGGTCGGCACGCTCGGCGATTGCGTCTGCGAGCTGGGTTTGCGTGAGAGGCATTGAGTTCTCCTGAGTCGATTTCGTGGGGATTGAAGCCTTTGCGGCGGACGGTGCGCCGGACGCCACGGCCGGTACGGGCCCGGTCGCCGGGATGCAGCAAATCAGGAACCGGGACCGCGGCGGCCGGTCCGACTGTCGCGCGCGCCGCATTTTCCGGCCGTTCAGGCGGCCGGAGGGCCCTCGGTGGCGCCGCGGGCGGGCGTGGCCGGCGGGATCCCGGGCGCCCTACTGCCTCCGATCAGGCTGTTGCAGACGGCAAACGCCGCCTGCGTTTTGTCGGCCGAACCTCGGCTGAACCTGCTGCCGCCGCCGCTCACGCCGGCGCTCTTGAGGCAGGCTTCGAACGCCGCGCGGCGGTCGGCCTGCCCGGCCTCAGAGCCCTGCTGAGTGGTCGTCGTCGCAGCCGGTGAGGTCGGCTTGTGCGAGTGAGAGTGGTCCGTCAGCGCGAGCACGATCGCGACGAACGCGACGACCGCGAGCATGCCGCCCGTAAAGAGCCGCGTCGACTCGAGCGGATCCTTGGACTGCTTCCGAGGAGGTGTCGGGAACCAGCTCGCGTCTCCCATCCCGACCCGATTCTCTCAGTCGCGGCGGCTCAGGGCCAACGGCCCGGGCGCGGCTCGAACGTCTCGAGCCCCTCCCAGTCGGATCGCACCGGCGAAAATGCCTCGACGACGACCGCGCCGTCCGGACCCGCCACGACGGAGTGCGGCACCTCGCCGAGGATCCGCCACGTGCCGCCCGGCCCGACCTCGCGCTCCTCGCCTCCGATCGTGAAGCGCATGCTCCCTTCGAGGAGGATCCCGACCTGCTCGTTCGCGTGTGCATGCTCGGGCACGACCGCGTTCGCGGCGAGCTCGAGCAGCGACAGCGTCAGCCGCTCCCCATGGACCACCCGGCCGAGCACGCCCGCCCAGATCTGCTGGGGCGCGAGCGAGCCCGAATCGGCGAAAGCGCTCATAGAATCCGAACGCTACCGAGTGGAACCCTGGCTCGGGAGCAGGCACAATGGCCACATGCGCCGTCTCGTAGCCATTTCCGTCGCCGCCCTCGCCGCCTGCTTCGTGCTGGCGGGCCAGGCCCGGCCCGCATCACACACGCTCGTGCTCAAGCTGGGGATCGAGCAGCACGGAACGACCCGCACTCCGCATCCGCCGCTCGGCGATGCCGGCGACGTCTTCACGACGACGCTGCTCCTGAACAACACCACCGCCGCGCTCGGCAAGGGCTCCGGGGCCTCCGTCGGAGCGATGCTCTTCTCCTACGTCCTCCACGGCACCTGCTCGACCGAGAGCTGCGCGGGCGCCACCGCCGACATCACGGCGACGAGCAGGTTTCCGGGCGGAACCGTGATCGCGATCGCGAAGGGCGTGAAGCTCGGCCGGCCGCCGATCGTGATCCAGATCACGAAGGGCACGGGGACGTACAAGGGCGCGACCGGCGAGGTGACGATCGGCGCCGCTTCGTCGCCGTTCAACACCTACCGCATCGTTCTTCCGTAACCACTCGGATGGACGGCCGCGCCAGACGCGCGGCCGTCCGTCACTCCGGACTAGTGCACGCACTCGCGCTCCTCTGAGAACTCCCTAAGGGGTCTCTGCACGCGGGCTGAGGAGGCCGGACCACCGGTTAGAGTGGAGCCGGCCCCCGTCCCGCGAGCCCGAGGAAACGAGATGACGACCTACGAGAATGCGATTGCGCCTGCCCGCAAGGGCCGGTTCCCGGGCATCCGCGCCCGCACGCCGTGGGAGCTGATCGGCGGGATCGTCTTCTGGGTCGTCGTCATCGGCGTTGGGATCTACTGGGTGGTGATCTGGGCGCAAGGCGGAAGCGACGGACTGAGCGGCTTCAAGTGGCAGGACGCACACCAGATCTTCCTCAACGTCGGCCGTATCACCGCGCTCCTCGGCGGCTATCTGGCGATCGTCGAGGTGCTACTGCTGGCGCGGCTGCCGTTCCTCGAGCGCTGGTTCGGCTTCGACCGGCTGACGATCTGGCACAAGTGGAACGGGCACGCGGTGCTCTACCTGATCCTGGCGCACGTCGTCTTTTCCGTCTGGGGCGACGCGCGCGATCCGTTCCTCGGCGGCGGCTCCTGGAGCAACGAGTACTGGAATCTGATGGTGCAGCCTCTGTACCCGGGGATCATCATCGCGACGATCGGAACGGTTCTCCTGATCTTCGTGGTCTTCAGCTCGCTCGCAATCGCGCGGCGAAAGCTGAATTACGAGCTCTGGTACGCGGTGCACTTCACCGCCTACGCCGGCATCGCGCTCGCGTGGTTCCACGAGATCCCCGCCGGGAACGAGCTGACGCCGAACGTAGAGGTGATTCCGGCCGACATCTGGCGAGCGACCTACGCGGCGGCTCTGCTGCTCGTCGTCTGGTACCGCCTCGGCTGGCCGATCGTCCAGAACTGGCGCTACCGCCTGCGGATCAGCGAGGTCGTCGAGGAGGCGCCCGGCATCTGGTCGCTCCGCATCTCGGGGCGCGGTCTCGAGCGCTACCACGCGAAAGCGGGGCAGTTCTTCTTCTGGCGGTTCCTGACGCACGGGTTCTGGTACACCCAGCACCCGTTCTCGGTGTCGGAGGCGCCGCACGGCGACTCGTTCCGGATCACGGTCAAAGCGCTCGGCGACCACACCGGAAAGTTCGGCCAGCTGAAGGTCGGTACGCGCGTCCTGGCGGAGGGGCCGTTCGGCGTCTTCACCGCCGATACGCGCACGCGCGCCAAGGTGCTGATGATCGCCGGCGGCATCGGCATTACGCCGGTGCGCGCGTTGCTCGAGGAGTTCAAGGGCGACGTGATCACGATCTACCGCGCGCTCACCGAGCGTGACCTCGTCTTGTCGGGCGAGATCGACCAGCTCGTCGCAAGGAACGGCGGCAAGGTCGACTACGTCGTCGGCGACCACACGACGCCCGAAGGCGCGCGGCTCTTGACGCCGGAGCATCTCCGCGAGCTCGTGCCCGACATCGACGAGCGCGACGTCTACGCGTGCGGCCCGCCGGCGATGCTGGCGGTGATCGAGCAGAATCTTCACAAGATGCATCTCGATCACTCGCACGTCCACATCGAGAACTTCGCGATCTAGTGAATGGGCACTCACACGCAACTCGAGATCATGGGCATGCCCATCGTTCTCGACGAGCGTGACGGGCTCGACGACGCGACGATCGAGGCGATGTGGGACGTGCTCCGCGAGGCGGACGCGCGCTTCAGCACCTACAAGTACGACTCGGAGATCAGCCGCATCCGCCGCGGCGAGCTCGCAGTCGAGGACGCGGACCCCGACGTGCGCGAGGTCCTCGGGCGCTGCGAGGAGCTGCGGGTGATCACGAACGGCTACTTCGACTCCTGGCGCGTGAGCGATCAGGGCGTCGACCCGTCAGGGCTCGTCAAGGGCTGGGCGGTCGACCGGGCGGGCGAGCTGCTCGAGGCGGCGGGCGCGCGGAACTACACGCTGAACGCCGGCGGCGATGTCCGCGTGCGCGGCGACGCGCTGCCGGATCGCAAGTGGCGGATCGGCATCCAGCATCCGCTCGAGCTCGACGGGATCGCGGCCGTCGTCGAGTCGACCGACCTCGGGATCGCGACGTCGGGTTCCTACCGGCGTGGCGAGCACGTCGTCGACCCGCATTCGGGGGGGCCGCCGTCCGGCGTCCTCTCCGTGACGATCACCGGCCCCGAGCTCGCGACCGCCGATGCCTATGCCACAGCTGCCTTTGCGATGGGCACGGCCGGGCCGGAGTGGACGACCAGCCTCGGGCTCTACGAGGCGATGACGGTCATGGAGGACGGTCGCGTGCTCCTGACGAACGGCTTCCCGTCGGTCAAAGATCCGTAAGCGACCGTTCGGGCTCGGTAAATCTCGGTTTCGAAGGGCACCTCCGGCGGGGAATTTCTGAAGGTAAACCCCAAATGGAGGTCGAGACCATGAAGTGGTATCTGCGGGCGCCGCTCGTCGCCGCAGTCGCGGGACTCGTCGTCGCGTCGACGGCGTCGGCAGTAACCGCGAAGGCGGACGTGGCCCCATCGAATAGCTCGAAGCCGACGATCAGCGGCAGCACGAACGTCGGCAGCACCGTGACTGCGAACCCTGGAACTTGGAAAGGCTCAACGCCGCTCAACTTCCAGTACCAGTGGCAGGTCTGCGGTGGCGGCGGCAATCGCTGCCATGACATCTCCGGGCAGACCGCCCAGACCTACACGCTCACGAGCGGGGACGCCGGCAACACGCTTCGCGTGCACGTGATCGCCAGCAACTCGTCCGGCTCGGGCTCGGCGACGAGCAACGCGACCCGGAAGATCACAACTCCGAATGCGAACGTGCCCGCGAACGTCTCCGCACCGGCGATCTCCGGCAACACTTCCGTCGGCAGCACGCTCACCGCGAGCCCCGGCGGCTGGAGCGGCGCGACGCCGATGACGTTCCAGTACCAGTGGGAGATCTGCGGCAACAACGGCGGCTCCTGCCACAACATCGGCGGGGCGACGGGCACGACATATCAGGTGCGGTCCGGCGACTCCGGCAACACCACGCGCGTGAGGGTGATCGCGAGCAACTCGAGCGGCTCGGGCTCGGCGACGAGCGCGCCGTCGAGCGTGCTGTCGTCGACGCCGGCTCCCGCGCCGAACGGCTGCCCGAAGCTCGCGTCCGGCGCGACGTCGGTCGCTGTCACCGCCGTGGCTTCGCCGTCGCGGCTCCAGATCGACCAGTTCCTGCCGTCGGGCACGATCCTGCGCGGCGTCACGTCGTTCTCACTGCGGGTCCACGTGAGCGACACGTGCGGACAGCCGGTGAGCGGCGCAGCGGTCTACGGGACCGCAGTTCCCTATCACCAGTTCTCGGTCCCGGCCGAGTCGCAGACCGATAGCTCCGGCTGGGTGACGTTGACGTTCAGCCGGCTCGCGGGCTTCCCCGCGACGTCGAAGCAGCAGCTGCTCGTCATGTTCCTGCGTGCGCGCACGCCGGGTGCGTCACCGCTCGCGGGCATCTCGACGAACCGACTCGTCTCGCTGCACGTCAACCTGCACGGGTAGTCGGCAGCTCCCGGGGGAGCGCACTCCGCGCTCCCCCGGGAGTTCGCCCCGTTAGGCCTCGTCTGTTCGACGGGCCGCGTCGAGGAGCTGCTGATTGCGGCGTGCACGCTTCTGGTCCGCGCGACGACGACGTGCCTCGACGAGGCCGCGCGCGATCCCTCCCAACTTCCGCAATGTTCCGTACAGCCGCAGACTCAATGTGTCGGCAACGCGACGGCGTTCCGTCACCTCACTATGGGGTACCCCCCTGAGTCAAGTGGCGTGGTGAAGCGCGAGGATCGGCAAGTGCGTCGAGGCGGCGCGCCGTTCGTCGTATTCGCAAAGCGTCAGGCTGACGAGCTCGAGACACGCGGTGTCGTCGCACTCACAGACGAACTGCCACGCATCGATCCCGGAGGCGCGACCCGCGAGCTCGCGGATCGACTCGTTCACCGCCTCGAGGATGCTGGCAGTGCCGTCCGTCCGCTGATGTCCGTGGTTGCCGTTCGCCGTCATCGATCTGATCCGTTATGCTTTGGCCGACCCGAAAGACACGACTTTCGTAACGGGGCTATTAATACACGAAAAAGTGATCGTATGTCAAGGCAAGAACCCGCAAAGAGCTGGACTTTCGTCACGAACCACACCCAGGTGCTCCTCTGCCTGGCCCATAACCCCGACGTGCGGCTTCGCGACGTGGCCGACACGGTCGGGATCACCGAGCGGGCGGCCCAGCGGATCCTGGCCGACCTCGTCGAGGCGGGCTACGTCGCCCGCACCCGCGAGGGGCGCCGGAACCGCTACAAGGTCAACCGGGGCAAGGAGATGCGCCACGACGCCCAGTTCGGGCACGAGATCGGCGGCCTGCTCGACCTGCTCGAGCTCGACGAACAGTAGGCGGATCAGCCGGCTTAGCCGGTGACCATCGCGCGCAGCGACTGCCGGAGCGACTTCGTGGTCGCGAGAACCGCGGTCGGCTCGTAGCCGCAGTGCGCCATGCAATTGTCGCAGCGCGGGTCGCGCCCGCGCCCGTACTTCGACCAGTCGGTCGTCTCGATCAGTTCGCGGTAGGTCTCGACGTAGCCGTCGCTCATCAGGTAGCAGGGCCGCTGCCAGCCGAAGAGCGAGTAGCTCGGGATGCCCCACGGCGTGCACTGGAAGTCGACCTTGCCCTCGAGGAAGTCGAGGAAGAGCGGCGTGTGGTTCAGGCGCCAGCGCTTGCGGCCGCCGTCGGCGAACGCGGCGGAGAAGAGCTCGCGCGCCTGGCGCACGCCCGGGAAGTGCTCCTGGTCAGGCGCCTTCTCGTAGGCATACGCGGGCGAGAGCTGCATCTGGTCGACGCGCAGCTCGTCGTTCAGGAAGTCGAGCACGTCGCGCACCGTCTTCGGGGAATCGGTGTTCAGGAACGTCGTGTTCGTGTTGACGCGGAAGCCGCGGCGTTTGGCCTCGTGGATCGCCTCGACCGCCTTGTCGAACGTACCCTCGCGCTCGACGAACTGGTCGTGGCGCTCGCGGGTGCCGTCGAGATGTACGACCCAGGTGAAGTACGGCGACGGCTCGAAACGGTCCATCCGCTGCTTCATCAGGATCCCGTTCGTGCAGAGGTAAACGAACTTCTTGCGCTTGACGAGCTCCTTCGCCATCACATGGACTTCGGGATGCACGAGCGGCTCGCCGCCGGCGATCGACACCATCGGCGCGCCGGACTCCTCGATCGCGGCGAGCGCCTGGTCGACCGGCATCCGCTTCTTGAGGATGTGCTCCGGGTACTGGATCTTCCCGCAGAACGAGCATGCGAGGTTGCACTGGAAGAGCGGCTCGAGCTCGACGAGCAACGGAAACTTGTCGTTCTTCTTCAGGCGCTGCTTGATCAGGTATCTGCCGACCGTGAGCGACTGGCGCATCGGGACGCTCATGCGACCAACCATTCGTCGAGCACGGCGCTGCAGCGTCGAAGCGAGCGCAGCGCGCGGACGCCGTCGACGGCGATCCGCGGGTCGGCGAGACGGCGGCCGGCGCCGTCGACGACGACGCGCAGTACCGCGAGCGGCCGGCCTCCCGCTGCCTCGGCGAGCCATGCGGACTCCATGTCGACGGCGAGGGCGCCGTCGAGCAGTCGGCGCTCGGCGGGAGTGAGGATGCGGTCGGTCGAGACGATCGGGCCGACGTGGGCGCGCAGGCCGTGGCGCCGCGCGAGGCCTGCGAGCTCCTCGCCGCCGGGGATCTCGACGGCGGTGCCGTCCTCGCGGCGAAGCTCGTTCGCGCAGACGACGTCGCCCGGGCGGAGCGTCGGGTCGACGCCGCCGCAGAGCCCCGCGATCGCGATTCCGCGCGCCTCGATCGCGAGCCCGCGCGCCGCGGCGATGCGTGCGCGCTCCGGGCCGATGCCGGTCCTGAGCACGCGGCGCTTCGACCCCAGAGCCGCCTCCTCGATCGCCATCGGCGCCAACACCAACAGACTCATGCCAACACCCTACCCAGCGCCATCACCGGGAAGACGTCTCGATAGAGGTGGTAGTTCAAGTAGAAGTCGCCGGGGAAGCCGGTTCCCGTGTAATACGGCTCGTCCCAGCCGCCGCCGGGAAGCTGCGTTTCGACGAGGTAGCGCAACGCGCGCTCGGAGACAGGGCCGCGTTCGCCCGCCGCGTCCAGGCCGATCAGGGCCCACGCGGTCTGCGACGCGGTGGATGGACCGCGCCCGCGCCACGCGTCGTCGCGGTAGGAGCGGAGGTCCTCGCCGAAGCCGCCACCCGGGTTCTGCACTCGTCCGAGCCAGTCGACGGCGCGCTCGACGCTCGCATGCGCGCGTAAGCCGCACGCGGCGAGCGCGGGGAGGACGGCGCCCGTCCCGTAGACGTGATTCGCGCCCCAGCGGCCGAACCACGAGCCGTCGGCTTCCTGCTGCCCGAGCAGCCATTCAAGTCCACGCCGTGCGACGCGCTCGTTCTCGCGGCCCTCGTGCGCCATCGTCTCGAGCACGTGCGCTGTCACATCGGCGCTCGGGGGGTCGGTGACTGCGCCGAAGTCGCAGAACGGCAGCTTCGCGACGAGCGTGCTCGTGTTGTCGACGTCGAACGCACCCCAGCCGCCGCTTGACGACTGCATGCCGAGCATCCACGCGATTCCGCGGTCACACTCGGCATCACCGAGACCGAGCCGGCGCAGCGCGAGTACGACGACGGCCGTGTCGTCGACGTCCGGATAGTTGTCGTTTGCGAACTCGAACGGGAAGCCGCCGGTGGCGAGGTGTGGCTTGCGCACCGCCCAGTCGCCGCGTGTCTTCACCTCGCGCCCCGCGAGCCACTCGCCCGCGCGCTCGAGCGCGGGATGGTCCGGCGGCAAGCCGGCATCGAGCAGAGCGATCGCGGCGAGCGCGGTGTCCCATACCGGCGACTGGCACGCCTCGAGCCGACGGCCGTCCTCGTCGTCGATCGTGAAGCTGTCGAGCCCGGCGAGCGCGAGCTTCTGCACCGGGTGGTCGTTCGCGTAGCCGCGCGCGTGCAGCGCGATCATCGACCACACCCATGGCGGCTGGATGCCGCCCCACGAGCCGTCGCGCTCCTGCCGCTCGACGACCCAGCGCTCCGCGATCGCGAGCGCGCGGCGCCGCACCGCCGGATTCGGCCGCCGGTCGTAGATGTGGATCGTCCGGTCGATCCAGTGGTGCTCCGTGCGCTCCCCCATGAGCAGCTCGGGAATCGCGAAGCCGACCGTGATCCGGGGCTGCAGCGCTGTCACGATCTGCAACGCCACGATCGTCTGCCGCGCCCAGCAGCCGAATGCGTAGATCGAGAGCGGCGCCCAGGTCGGCAGCAGCATCTGCTCGGGTGGCAGCATCGGCACGTCGTTCCACGACCAGAGCGAAAGCAGCGAGAGCCACATGCGCGTGAAGACGCGGCTTGCCGCGACGCCGCCGGAGTCGCGCACGAAGCTCGCTGCGCGCCGCATGTGCGCCGCCTCGGGCGGGTCGCCGGCGATGCGCAGCGCGACGTATGCCTCGACAGTCGTCGAGAGATCGGCCGGCCCGCCGAAGAACGTCGCCCACGAGCCGTCGGGCCTCTGCTTCGAGCGGATCCACGCGGCGGAGCGGCGTGTCGTCTTCGCGTGGTCCGGGAGCTTCAGGTAGTGGCGCAGGAAGACGTCCTCGGCGTCGATCGTCACGTTGGTCTCGAGCTCGCCCTTCCACCAGCCCTCCGCTTCCTGCAGCGAGAGCAGGTGATCGGTTGCCCGGCCCAGCGTGTCCCGCGCCGCATCGACGAGCCGGTTCTCGGCGACGATGGTCATGCTGCCACCGCCTCGCGGTCGCGCACGCCGAGCGCCGCGCCCGCCGCGGCGACGCCGCTTCGCACCGCGCCTTCCATCGTCGCCGGCCAGCCGGTGTCGGTCCACGCTCCCGCGAGGTAGAGCCCGGGCGTTGCCGTGACGGTGCCGGGACGCAGCTTCAGCGACCCCGGCGCGACGCGGAACGTTGCTCGCGGCTCATGGGTCACGGCGAAATCTTGCACTTGCGCGCCGCTCGCCCGCGGCAGGAGGCGTTCGAGCGCGGGCAGGAAGCGCTCGCGGAGCTCGGCGACCGAGCGGCCGGTCTCGGCGGTCGCGTAGGAGAGTGAGACGGCGAGCAGCTGGCCCTCGCGCGCGCCGGAGGCCTGCGTGCGGTCGAAGATGAACTGCACGGGCGAGTCGAGCGCCGCGGCGAGCGGCTCGTCGAGGACGCGGCGGTCGTAGTGCACGTGCAGGTTCACGATCGGGCTGTCGCCGAGCGCGTCCACGTCGACCGGCACGAACTCCCCCGCAGCGTAGTGCGGAACGGCGAGCACGACGGGCCCGTCGGCGAGGAGCTCGTCGAGGTCGTCGGCGCGCACGGTGCTCGAGAGCCGCACGCTTCCGCCTGCGTGCTCGATCGCAGCCTGCGCCGGATCCGCGTGCAGCTGCTGGAACGCCGCTGCGGGGATGCCGATGTCGGCGGCGGCTGCATCGTCGAGCAGCCCGGTGCGGAACACCTTCACCGCGGCGGCGAGCGACGCGATGCTTGCGGGCAGGTTCAGCGTCGGCAGCGCAATCAGATTCCAGAGCGACGCGATCGCATTCGGCGACTGGCCGTGTTCGGCAAGCCAGTCGCCGAACGTTTGCTCGTCGAGCTTCGCGTCGTCGGGGTCGAGGCGCCGCAACGCGAGCGCCGCGCGCACGGACGCAGCGCGCTCGGCCGGCGTCAGCGGGGCGTAGCGGAGGAGCGACGCCGCGAGGTGAAGCGGCGCGGGCAGGTTCGTGCGTGAGATCGACGACGGCGCGCGCCCTTCGCGCAGGACGGGCACGCGGAGCTTGGACTGCAGCAGCAGTAGGTGGTCGGAGCCGATGCGGCGCAGAAACCCGAGGTACGCCGTGCAGCAGCGAAGCGCGACGTGCTGGCCGTTGTCGAGCCAGAGGCCGTTTCGCTCGAACGAGAACGTTGCGCCGCCGAGCCGGGGACGCGCCTCGTGCAACGTCACCTCGACGCCGGCGTCGGCGAGCTCGACCGCAGCGGCAAGACCTGCCAGGCCGCCTCCGATCACCGTCGCTTTCATCCCCCGACTCCGGCGAGCGAGCGCGCGAGCACGAGCCCCTTCTCCCACGGCCGCAGCGAGATCCGCCCCTGCAGCACGACGGACGGGTCGGCGGCGATCCGCGCGAGCAGCACGCGGTACTTGCCGGCCATCGCCAGCACGGCGGCCGTCGAGCGGCGGTCCAGGAGCGGCACGAGTCCGAGTCCGCGCTCGAGCCATTCGAGGCCGCGCTGGGCTTCGAAGGCGATCACGAGCTCGAGCTGACCGTCGAAGCGCTCGACGTCCTCGCGCGGCAGGTAGACGCGTCCGTTCGCCTCGTCTTCGACGATGTCCCGCAGAACGTTGCCGATCTGCAGCGCGACGCCGAGATCGTCTGCGAGCACGGCGCCGCGAACGCGGTCCGAGCAGTCGAAGACGCCGAGCGAAAGCCTCCCGATCGAGCCGGCAACGCAGCGGCAGTAGTGCTCGAGCTCGGCGAAGGTCTCGTACGAGGCGCCGCGGGCGTCGAGCTCGGCGCCTTCGCAGAGGTCGCCGAACGCCTCGAGCGGAATCGGCAAGCGTCGTGCCGCGTCGGCAACGGCGACGAGAACGGGGTCGTCGCTCACGTCGATGTGCGCGAGTGCCTCACGCACCTGCGCGAGCGCATCGAGCTTCTCCGCCTGCGGAAGCTCGCCGTCGGCGATGTCGTCGATCCGCCGCGCCAGCGCGTACACCGCGAACAGCGCTGCGCGACGCTCGTGCGGCAGCAGGCGCATCCCCGAGTAGAAGCTCGAGCGGGACTCGCGCGCGATCCTGCGACAGTGCTCGTACGCGGCCTGCGGTGTCACCGGCCCCTCGCAAACGTCGTGAGCGTCGCGAGCAGGCGGCTTCGCTTCGATGCCTTGGGCGATCCCGCTGCGAGCGCGTCGAGCCCGGCGCGCCCACCGCCGACGTAGCCGGCGACTGCGAGGCGTGCCCGGCCGCCCAGCGTGCCGACGAGCGGGGCGCCGCGGTCGAGCAGCGCGCGTGCGCGGTCGATCTCGAACGCCATCAGCGCGTCGTCGTCCGGGAAGCGCTCGATGTCCTCGGCCGGGAGATACACGCGTCCATGGCTTCGATCCTCGGCGACGTCCTGCCAGTGCTCGAGCAGCTGCAACGCCGTGCAAACGTCGTCGGAAAGCGTGACGCGCTCGGGCGTCGCGACACCGAACACGTGCAGCACCAGCTCGCCCACCGGATTCGCGGAGAGGTCGCAGTAGTCGAGGAGCTCCTGGTAGGTGTCGTACGTCGACTGCCGCTGGTCGCGTCGGTTCGCCTCGATCAGCCGGATGAAAGGACCGCGCGGGAGGTCGAGCGCGCGCACGGTCGGCGCAAGCCGGCGCATGATCGCGTGGTCGGGCAAACCGCCTTCGTAGATCCGGTCGAGCTCACGCTCGAGGTCGTCGAGATGCGCGAGTCGATCCCCCTCGACCTCGTCGCCGAGCTGGTCGACGAGGCGCGCGAAGCCGTAGATCGCGAGCAGGCGGCCGCGGTTCGCCTTGCCGAGCACGAGCGAGGCGACCGAGAAGTTCTCTGTCGTGGCGCGGTCGAGGACCTCGGCTTCGGTCGGCACGCTGCGGGTCGCGACGCTCACGGCTACTCGCCGATGACTTGGATGAAGACCTTTCGCGCGCGCGCGCTGTCGAGCTCGCAGAAGAAGACCCGCTGGTAGCGGCCGAGCATCAACGAGCCGTCGACGATCGGGATTGTCTGCGACGATGACGCGAGCACGCCGGCGCGCACGTGCGAATGGCCGTTCGGCGCGTGCTCACCGTGGCGCTCGTCATGCAGGTAACGATCAGCGGTCGGCGCGAGCTCCTCGAGCGCTTCGGCCAGGTCCTCCGCGATCCCGTCGTCGAGCTCGTTGATCACGATCGCGCACGTCGTGTGCGGCGAATAGACGAGCGCCATCCCATTCGAGACCTCCGCGCGCTCAACGGCGCCTCTGAGGTCGTCGGTGAGATCGATGAGCTGCGAGCAGCGCTCGGTCACCAGATCGTGGTTTTCGAAGTGGTGCTTCACGGCCTGATCGTGCTCCTGCCCCCACGCACTGACGCATTGTTGCGTTTACAAGGAGGGCGCGGCAAGCGGATGGGCCGAGCGGTAGCGCAATCGCCGGTTAACCCGCTCTGAACAGGGCCGGAACTAGCTTCGGGCGCGTGTCGGGACTCCTCCTGCGGCTGGCCGCCGGCGCGGCGGCCACGGCCGCTCTGACGGGCGCGACGCTCGGGTCGAGGGCCGATGGATCACCGGCCGCGGGCATCCACCTGATCCGCCACGTCGTGATCGTGATGCAAGAGAACCGCTCGTTCGACAACTACTTCGGGACGTTCCCGGGCGCCGACGGGATCCCGATGAAGAACGGCATCCCGACCGTGTGCGTGCCGGACCCGCAGGAGCACACCTGCGTCAAGCCCTACCACGACACGGCGAACCGCAACGCCGGCGGGCCGCACGACCACACGGACGCGGTCGCCGACGTCGACCACGGGAAGATGGACGGCTTCATCATTCGCGCGAGGCGCGGCCGGCATCTCGACTGCGTGGCGTCGGTCGACATGCCCGGCTGCTCGCTGACGCCGAAGACGCCCGACGTGATGGGCTATCACACCGCCGCCGAGATTCCGAACTACTGGTCGTGGGCGAAGTCGTATGTGCTCCAGGACCACATGTTCGAGTCGGATACGTCGTGGAGCCTGCCCGCGCACCTCTACCTCGTCTCGGGCTGGTCGGCGAGATGCTCGAAGAAGGGCGATCCGATGAGCTGCAAGGCGGCGGTGCAGGCGCCCGGCTCGCCGCCCGGGGAGGCGCAGAACACGACCGGCAAGATCCCCGACTACGCGTGGACAGACCTCACCTATCTGCTGCACAAGCACCACGTGAGCTGGGGCTACTACGTTTCGCCCGGCAACCAGCCCGACTGCGACGACAACGCGATGTTCTGCAAGGCGGTGGCGCAGAACGCGAAGACGCCGGGGATCTGGAATCCGCTCCCGTACTTCGACACCGTGAAGGACGACCACCAGCTCGGCGACATCCAGTCGATCACAAGCTTCTACAACGAGGCCGCGAAGGGAACGCTGCCGTCGGTCTCGTGGTTGACGCCCTCGCAAAAGGTGAGCGACCATCCGCCGGCGCTGATCACGAACGGCCAGGCATACGTGACGAGCGTGATCGATTCGATCATGAAGAGTCCCGACTGGTCGTCGACGGCGATCTTCCTCGCGTGGGACGACTGGGGTGGTTTCTACGACAACGTCGTGCCGCCGAAGGTCGACGCGCAGGGCTACGGACTGCGCGTGCCCGGGCTCGTGATCAGCCCGTGGGCGCGGCACGGCTACATCGACCATCAAGTGCTCTCGTTCGACGCGTACCTCAAATTCATCGAGGACGACTTCCTGAACGGGCAGCGCATCGACCCGAAGACGGACGGCCGGCCGGACCCGCGTCCCGACGTGCGCGAGAACGAGAAGATCCTCGGCAACATCCTGAACGACTTCGATTTCACGCAGAAGCCGAAGCCGCCGAAGCTGTTGCCGCTGCATCCCGCGTTCGCCTGAAACCGCTTCACCTGTGATCCTCAGGGGTTTCTCAGAGCGTTCTCACGAACGGGTGGTTACCTGTCGTGCATGAGGCAGGCCGCAGTCATCTCCATGTGCTTTTTGGCACTCGCCCTGCCGGTGGCGAACGCCTTCGCCACCGCGAAGAAGCGCGTCGTCACCGTCACCCGCTCGGCGACCAGCCCGATGGTCGACGTCGACCGCTGGGGCCAGCTCCAGCTGAAGGTCACCGTCAAGGTGACGACGACCACGGTCGGTTCGAAGACGAGCAAGAGCTTCAAGGTGACGAGCCTCGCCTGGCCGGTCTTCCCGGAGCACACGGACCGCTCGGCCTACATCTCCTCGCAGGCGCTGCCGCTCCTGCGCCAGGAGATCCTCAAGCTGAGCGGGAACCAAATCCAGCTCGTCTCCGGCGCGACCGACACGAGCTACGGGTTCGTCCAGGCTCTGAAGGGAGCCCTGACGAAGGCCGGAGCGCTGTAAAGACTTAGCGTTCCGTAGAAAAAATCCGCCGGTTCCGGTACCTTGTCCTTCGTGGCGAAACGGGTCCTGACGGTCGTCGCTTGTTCGTTGATGCTCGCCGTTCCGGTGGCCAACGCGTGGGCGACGGTCTTCCAGAAGGCGGCCAAGAAGCGCGCCGTGATGGTGACGAAGGTCGTCCGGGGAACGACGGTCGAGTGTCCTCCGCCGCCGGAGCACAACGTCGGCAAGTGGGGGCCGCTCCAGATCCAGATCAAGATCTCGAAGGTCGCCGGCAGCAAGAAGTTCAAGATTCTCGACGTGAAGTGGCCGGTCTGGCCGCAGCACACCGCCAGGTCGACCTTCATCAACGAGAAGGCGCTGCCGCTCCTCCGGATGGAGGTTCTGCAGCTTCAGAGCGGGAAGATCGAGACGATCTCGGGTGCGACCAACGTGTCAGACTCGTTCAGCCAGTCGCTGCAAGTCGCGATGGCTGCCGCCGCCAAGGCTTAGTTAGTCCAGGCTTCGCAGCCGCTGACGGCTTCGCGGTTTAGACAGGCCGTACGGGCAAAGCCCGCACGGCCTTTAGACGGCGTCGCAAGCGCCGCCTGGGGCCAAGGCTTAGCAGGCTCGTTCATCGCGTTCCGCAGCACGAGCACGGCAAAGGCGCCGAGCGTCAGCGTCTGCTCGACCATCATCGCGAGTCCTGCGAGCTGCTGGTCGGCGGCGGGCGAGAGGCCGAGTAGCCGCACCGGCTGCGCGGCGTAGGCGGGGTAGAGCGGGCTCGAGAGGAAGAGCAGGTCGGCGAGCAGCTGCCCGAGCACGAAGAGACACCCCGCGAAGGCGAGCCGCTGCCCGGTCGAGAGCCGTCTGCGGCGAGCCGGGTCGACGAGCTGCGTCCACACGAGGAAGCCCGCGGTCACGAACGACGCGTGCTCGAGGTCGTGCGCCCACTGATGCGTGAGCGCGAAGTCGTAGGCGGCCGGCACGTGCCAGGCGGCGACCGTCGCCGACCACAGCGCGAGGCTCGCCCACACGGGCAGCCGCTCCACGCGAGCGAGGAGCCGGCCCGCGGGCGCAGGGAGGACGAATGCAAGCAGCGGCCCGCGCACGGACAGGAGGAGCAGCGCCGGCGCGGCGTCACCGATCAGGACGTGCTGGAGCATGTGCGCCGAGATCAGGTACTCGTCGCCCGCACGGTCGAGCGGCGAGACGAGTGGAAGGACCGCGAGCGCGAGGCCGGCGGTGAACAGAACCGGGCGCGTCCAGTCGGCATGGTCTTGCCTTCCGCGCCTGCGCAGCCGCACGAACCCCTGCGCGAACCGCAGCGCCGCGACGGCCGCGAAGCCGAGGACGACAGGGGCCGGCTCCCAGCCTCCCCAGGACATCAGCGCCGCGAGGACTTGATCGCGTACATCGCGCGGTCCGCCCTCGCGAGGAGCTCTTCCTCGTCGTCGGTCGAAAGAGCGTCGACCGTGGCGATGCCGATGCTCGCCTCGATCTTCTGCTCGCCGAGCATCTCGGTGAGCTCCTCGGCGACGTCGCGTGCCTGGGCGGGCGTCACGTCGAGCAGCAAGGTTGCGAACTCGTCGCCGCCGATCCGGCCGATCACGTCGGTCGAGCGGAGGCGGCGACGCAGGGTGTCGGCGGTTGCGCACAGCACGTCGTCGCCGGCGGCGTGCCCGGCGGTGTCGTTGATCTCCTTGAAGTGATCGAGGTCGAGCAGGAGCAGCGCGCCGTGCCCGCCGGTGCTGCGCAGGCTCTGAAGCTCGCGGTTCAGTCCTTCGAGAAAGCAGCGGCGGTTGAGGAGCCACGTGAGCGCATCGTGGTCGGCCAGGCGGCGCAGCTTGCGCTCCGAGCGCTTGCGGTCGCCGATGTTCTCCATCTGAACGACGTAGAACTTCGTCGTCCCGTCTTCGCCGAGGATCGTGCCGGCGCTGATCGCGACCCAGACCGGCTCGCCGTCGGCGCGGAGGATGCACCGCTCCTGCTGCGCCCGGTCGAGGGCCTCGACGTGTACCGGCTCCTCGCCCGGCGGCGTCAGGTCGGCGAAGGTGAGCGAGAGCAGCTCCTCGTCCGAGTAGCCGAGAAGCAACGAGAGCCCGCGATTGACTTCGACGAAGCGTCCATCCGGCGTGGCGAGCGCGGCGGCGACAGGCCCTTCGACGAAGGCGCGACGGAAGAGGTCCTCACCTGCGCGGCGGCGGAACGCGAGCCCCGCGCGAAGCGCGGAACTTCCGCCGGAGGTCACGCCCGTGCCGTGGCGACCGCGCCGGCGAACACCGGCTCGGGCCGCGGTTCCTGCTCTCCACGCTCGCGGGCGAGGACCCGCTCGAGCGCCTTGACGCAGCGCGCGTCGAAGGCGGTTCCGGTTTCGCGGCGGAGGAGGTCGATTGCGTCGACGTGCTTCCAGGCAGGCCGGTACACGCGCGGCGAGATCAGCGCGTCGTAGACGTCGCAGGCGGTGAGGATCCTCGTGTCGAGATCGATCTGGTCGGCGCGCAGCCCCTGGGGATAGCCGCCGCCGTCGAGGCGCTCGTGGTGGTCGTGCACGAGCCGGCGCACCGAGGCGGGGAAGCCGCCGAGCTCGTCGAGCAGCTTCGCGCCCTGATCCGTGTGCCGCTTGATCACCTCGTACTCGTCGTCTTCGAGCGGGCGGGGCTTCTTCAGGATCGAGTCGGGAACGGAAAGCTTGCCGATGTCGTGGATCAGCGCGCCGGTTGCGAGCGCGCGCAGCCTGCCGGGCGACAGGCCGAGCAACTCGCCGACCTGTACCGACCGCAGCGCGACCCTGCGCGTGTGCTGCTCGGTGTAGTCGTCGCGCTGCGCGAGGCTGAGCGTGAGCGCTCGCACGTGCGAGCCGAGGAATGACTCTTCGGAGAGAACGAGATCGGATGCGTGCAGATCGCCTGAGAGCGGGCGCGACTGCACCGAGCGGGCGAGGTCGAGAGCGACCGGGATGCCGACGGCGAGGATGCCGTCGAGCTCGAGCGCGTGACCCATCCACCAGCCGAGGTTCGCGTACGTCATCGTCAGCGCGGCCCACAGCGAGATGCCGAGCCAGACGAGGCCGACGGTGACGACGAGGTCCGAGTAACGGCGCGTCAGCAGGAACGTGTGCATTGCCCGGAACGCGAGGATGCCGAAGAGCAGGAGACCGAAGGCGAGCGTGCCGAGCGCGGCGGGGCTGTTCGCCTGCGGCACGGTCGGGACGAGCGCGGGCCAGAAGATCGCGGAGATGCCGAGGCTGAGGATCGCGACGAGGAGCCCGGCCTCGATCCAGAGCAGACGTCCGATGCTCAGCTTCAGCCGGCGGTTGACCCCGAACGACGAGAGCGTCAGCAGCGCAGCGCCCGTCGGCAGCGTCGCGCCGCCGGTGAGCATGATCACGCCGTTCATCTTGTTCGGCGTGATGAAGCCCGGCGTCGAAAGTCCGTGCAGTGCGAGTAGCGCGGCCATGACGCCGAACGCGCCTCCGACCATCACGGTGCGCAGATCGCGGAAGCGCGCGCCGACGACGGACAGCGCGATGCAGGCAGCCGCGGCGGCGAGCGACGTGAAGCCGACGGCGTAGAAGTGGATCCGGCCGGCGATCGTGATCGTGTGGTTGCCGACGAGCGCCTCGGCCACGGCGGGCGCGCCCGCGAGCAGGCACCCCCCAAACAGGACCGGGACCAGCCGCTCGTTCAGCCGCATGCCCCTCTTGTCGGCAGCCCGAGGCCCGAGCTGTAGGGTCGAGGCCGTGGGGGACTTCAGGTACGTCATCGTGGGAGGCGGCATGGCCGCCGATGCGGCCTGCCGGGGGATACGGGATCTCGACCCCGATGGATTGATCGCCCTGGTGGGGGATGAGCGGGAGGCGCCCTACGCCCGGCCGCCGCTCTCGAAGGGGCTCTGGCAGGGCAAGGAGGAGGACACCGTCCGGCGGGGCACCGCCGAGCTCGGTGTCGAGCTCCACATGGGCCGTCGTGTCGTCGAGCTCGACCTCGACGGCCGTCTCGTCGTCGACGACGCCGGGGAGGCGTACGGCTACGAGCGGCTGCTGCTTGCGACCGGCGGCCGGCCGCGCCGCGTCGCCGCGTGGGGCGACAGCGTCATCTATTTCCGCACGCTTGCCGACTATCGGCACCTTCGCGGGGTCGCCAAGAAGGGAGCGCGTTTCGTGGTCATCGGCGGTGGCTTCATCGGCTCCGAGATCGCGGCGGCACTCTCGGCGACCGGCGGTGAGATCACGCTCGTGTTCCCCGAGCACGGGATCGGTGCCCGGCTCTTCCCTGCGGAGCTCTCCGAGTTCGTGTCGGATTACTACCGCGAGCAGGGCGTCGAGGTGCTCGCGGACGAGCTTGTCGAAGGCGTCGACGACGGCGTCGTCAGGCTCGGCGGCGGCCGAACGATCGGAGCCGACGCCGTCGTCGCCGGGCTCGGGATCGAGCCTGCGACGGAGCTCGCGGCATCGGTCAGGCTGCCCGTCGACGACGGCATCATCGTCGACGAGCTCGGACGCGTCGGCGGGCGTGACGAGGTCTTCGCTGCCGGCGACGTCGCGCGCTTTCCGGCCACGGCGCTCGGCAAGCTCGTGCGCGTCGAGCACGAGGACCACGCGAACAGCCACGGCCGCGCGGTCGGCGCGAACATGGCCGGCGCGAACGCGCCCTACGACCACCTGCCGTTCTTCTATTCGGACCTGTTCGAGCTCGGCTATGAGGCTGTGGGCGAGGTCGACGCACGACTCGAGACCGTTGCCGAGTGGGCCGACCCCGGCAGTTTCGGCAAGGGCGTCGTCGCCTATCTCGACGGACAGAACCGGCCGCGTGGTTTCCTGCTCTGGGACGTCTGGGGCAAGGTCGACGCGGCGACCGCGCTGATCGCTGCGCGTGAGCCGCTCGACGACGGTGCACTGGCGAGTCTGCTTCAGTAGAAAACCGAAACGTCGACGGATGACGTATCCGTTGGCATGAAGAGATCACTGCTCGCAGCGCTCTTGCTGACGGCCTCGTGCAGCGTCTCGCTCGCAGGGGGCGCAGCGCTGCCGACGGTGAAGACCGCATCCATAAGCACGCTCGGCAAGGTCGTGGTCAGCGCGACCGGCCGCACGCTCTACCACTACACAGTCGAGGCGAAGGGGCAGGCGCAGTGCACCGGCTCGTGCTCCAAGCTCTGGCCGCCGCTGCTCGTCAAGTCGGGCGCGAAGCCCGTTGCCGGCACCGGGCTCACGGCCTCGAAGCTCGGAACCCGCAAGCGCCCCGACGGGACGATGCAGGTCACGTACGGAGGCTTCGGCCTCTACATGTACGCCGGCGACAAGAAGGCCGGACAGGCAAACGGCGAAGCGGTCGAGAGCACGTGGTACGCCGTCTCCCCCGCGGCGAAGATCGTGAAGGCCATTGCGGCTCCGGCGGCCGCGTCGTCGTCGAGCTCGAGCAGTACGAGCTCCGGGACGAGCACGACCCCGGATCCATACGGCTACTCCGGGTACTAGGTCTCCTCGGCCCTCCTGACGAGGCGGTGGTGCGGGCCGGCGTGAGCCGGCCCGCATCGCGCGACGGCCACGTGGCTAGGTGACCTTGAAGATGCCCTTCATGCCGGCGATGGCATGGCCGGTCACCGTGCAGAGATAGGGGTAGCTCCCCTTCTTCTTGAACGTGACCTTGAGCGTCTGCGACTGGCCGGGCGAGAGCAGGCGCGTCTTGTGCCCGTTGATCTTGAAATCGTGTGGCACGGTGCCCTTGTTGAGGACGTGGAACGTGACCGTCCCGATCGGCACCTTCTTCTTCGAGAGCGTGAAGCGGAACTCCGACGGCTTGCCTGCCGTCACGGTCACAGCCGACAGATGCGTGACGGCGGAGACATGGGTGGTCGTCGTGCGTGCGCCTGCCGGCAGAGCCCACGCGAGCACCGCGCAGGTCGCGACAAGCGACAGCAGTCCAATCCGATACCGAACCATCGTTGCGATCCCCCCTTGTTGAAACTCGTCGACGAGATCAACGTACCCACGCTCCGTAAAACGACGACCCGAAAAGATTGAGGCTTTGGTAAAGGCCGGACCGGCAAAAAGAAAGGGGCGCTTTCGCGCCCCCTTCTGGCCGTTTCAGGTTCCCTTGCTCCCGGGATCAGTGATGCCGCGGGCCGTGCTTGTCGTCGCCGTGAGGGCCCTTGTCGGCGTTGATGCTCTGCAGCGTGTTCGTGCCGTTTGCCGCGACGCACTTCATGTCGACGGTCGAGCTGCCGACCGTGAGATTGAGTCCAGCCACGGTGGACGTGAGGTTGGACGGAATCGCGCAGGTCGTGTTGGCCGCCGTGATCGACGTCGCGGAAACGGCCGAGACGATGCCGTCCGCCTTGATCGTGTCGGGCTTCTGCGGCTGCTGCGGCTGGCAGCCGCCGGACGTGACGAACGCGGCGTTGCCGCCGGTCGTGCCGCCGCCGAGCTTGCCGTTGGTGAAGCCGGTGGCAGTGCCGGTCGGGGCGAAGCTCGCCGAGAGGTTCGCGACGAGCTGGCCTCCCTGAGGCGAGCCGTGACCCTCCGCAAGACCGGCGATGACGCCGTTCGTGTCGACCGCATCGAAGTTGGCGGAGACGTGGCCGCCCGAGGTGCCGTCGATCCGGATGCGGCCCGAAACGGTGCCGTACCCGGTGGTCGTGTTGACGACGGCGGTCGCATCGATCGTCGCATTTCCGGTCAGGGACGGACTATTGCTGTCGCCGGTCGAAGTGCCGGTCCACGTGCCGCGAGTCGTCGCGTACGCGTTCCCGTCGCTACCGGTGCACGTCTCCGTGCGGGCGTTGCCGGCGGTTGTCGCCGTGAACGTCGCGCTCGCAGCCGCAACCGTCTTGCCCCCGTGTCCATCGTGCGCGACTGCAACGCCGACTCCGGTGAGGAGCCCGAGTGCAGCCACGATCAAAATTAGACGCATCAGCATCTCCAGTGGTCGCTGTCGTCATGAAAGACGCGCGGCAGCCGGAGACCTTGCGCAGCAAGCGGTAAGGCTTTTGTGAGCTTTCTGTGGAGCCGGAACGACCTAGTCGAACTTCGCCCGCTCGCCGATCTCCCGCACGGCGTCGAGCGCGCGATCGGCCATCCGGTCGCGGAATCCCTTGAGCAAGCTTCCGCGCGTATAGACCTGGTTCTCGGGCCGTTTCGCGACCTCGGCCTCCCTGGCCGCCCGTGCGGCTTCCTGCGCTTGGGAAGCCGCGAGCTCGCGGCGGTTGTCGGGAACCTCGACGCCACACGTGCCGCAGATCAGCGGGTCATCGCCGGTGTCACGTGGGACGACCGGCAGCACCACCATCGTCCCGCAGCCCGGGCAGAGCGCGGTCGCTGGGAGGTTCGTGGTCATGCGAACAGAGTACCGCCCTTCTGGGCCCTTCTAGTTCACTTGTTTTCTATTGAGTGTCGTGGGAACGCCGCGTTATCCTGAGCCGTCCATCCCCGACCCCCCTCGCGCCTGTGAAGAAGACATTGGCAGTGCTATCGATCGCTCTCTCCTGCGTGCCGTTCGCCGCGGCCGGCCCGTCTGCGACCAAGCCGAGGCTGCCGGCGCACGGCATCCTGCACTTCGGTGACGACCTCGCAGGCGTTCGGATCGGCGACACGAACGCACGTGTCACGAAGCTCTGGGGCTCGAACTACAAGCTCTGTCCCGACTGCGACAGCCCGACGTGGTACTACCTCTACGAGCGGGGAGAGCCGCTCGGCGCGGCCGTCAAGTTCAGGGGCGGCAGGGTCGTCGCCGCGTTCACGCTCGGCTCGCCCACAGGGTGGCGCACTGCAGAGGGACTGCTGATGGGCGAGGAGGTCGATCGCGCCGCGATGCTCTACCCGGCGCTCGGCTGGCATGTCTGCATCGGCTACGGCGCGATGACGAAGCGCATGGGCAACACGGTGACGTCGATCTACACGACGGGCGAGGCGGTCTACGGCTTCGCGATCACCGCGCCGGCCGAGTCGGTCTGTCAGTAGCGACTAGGCGGACCCCGTGCTCATCCTTGCGGAGACGATCTCTGCGAGTCCCTTTTCGAAGCTGGCCGGCAGTGGTGCCTGGAAGCGGCTGACGATGATCGTGCTGATCGAGCGGCCGCTGCCGAGCACGATCACGTCGAAGTAGAGCTTGAGCGCGTTCGCCTTCGCGACTATCCGGTAGACCGCCGAGCGCTGCGCCGGGCTCTTGAACGCCGACAGCTTCTGCGAGGTGATCGAGACCTTCACGCCCTGGCTCGCCAGCGTCTCGACGTTCTTCACAACGCAGCCGAGGAGCGCCTTCGTGACCGCCCGCTGCCAGTACGTCTTCGCCTCGCCTGTGTTTGCGTAGACGCTCGTCGCCTGCGAGGCGAACGGGCCCGTCTTCGCCAGCGAGAAGTTCTGCGAGTCGGCGGCGCCGGTAACCCTGATCCCCTTACCGCTCGGGATGTCGCCGGGGCACTGGAGCGCGACGCCGCTTTGGGTCGTCGACGCCTTCCCGGACCAGCCCGTGCCGAAATCGGCGAGCTTGACGAGCGAGGTCTGCGCGACCCTCGTGTCGGCCTTCGTCAGGTGGACGACGGGCCCGGCGGCGACGAGTAGCGCGGCGAGGAGAAATCTCACGACCACCCGGTACCCTACGCGTATGGCCGCCACACGCACGACCGACTTCGTCGCGCTCGGGCACCCCGGAAACGAGCACTACGCGGGGCTCGAGACCTTCGCGAACCCCGGCGTCTCGAACGTCTCGCTCGAAGGCGACGAGCTGACCGCGGTTTGCCCGATCACCGGCCAGCCGGACCTCTACACGGCGACGATCGCCTACGAGCCCGAGAGCCTGTGCCTCGAATCGAAGTCGGTCAAGCTCTACTTCAACTCGTTCCGCAACGAAGGCTGCTTCGCCGAGGCGCTGGCCGTGCGGATCCGCGACGACGTCGCGGCCGCTCTCGAGCTGTCGGCCGGCCGCGTGCACGTGACGCTCGTGCAGAAGGCCCGGGGCGGGATCACGATCACCGCCTCCGTCTGATTTCGCCGGCCACGGCCGGGAATAAGGGCTCGACGCGTTGCGTTCTAATCCTTGAGTAGTCAACTAGCTCTTTTTAGAGAGGTGGTAAGCGAGATGTCATACGGAATCCTGCTGCTGCGGGTCGTGCTCGGTGGAACGATGGCCGCGCACGGATCGCAGAAGCTCTTCGGCGTGTGGAACGGCCCCGGCCTCCGGGGTGTCCACGGCTGGCTTGCGAGCATGCGCTTCCGCGGCGGTTGGGCGCCCGTGGCCGGGCTCGTCCTCGCCGAGTTCGGCGGTGGCGTCGCGCTAGCGCTCGGACTGTTGACCCCGATTGCCGCATTCGCGATCATCGTCGCGATGCTCGTCGCAATCGCGACCGTGCACGGGAAGAACGGCTTCTGGAGCAGCGGCGGCGGCTACGAGTTCAACCTGCTGATCGTCGCGGCGGCGACGGCCCTCGCCGTCACCGGCGGCGCGCGGTTCTCGGTCGACAACGCGCTCGGGATCGCCGGCCGCCTCAGCGGTCTCTGGTGGGGCGTCGGCGCGCTTGGCGTCGGGGCGGTCGTGGCGCTTGCGATGGTGACGCTCGGGCGGAGGCCCGAGACGGTCGCCGAGCCGCACGAGAACACCTTGCGCACCGCGTAACTCTCGTTAGGGTGGGCGGCGCGTGATCGCGTCGCCCACCTTCGAAGTCTCGCTCGACGAGCTGCGACGCCGGCGCAGCGTCAAGTGGTCCCGGTATCCGGAGGACGTACTTCCGGCCTGGGTCGCAGAGATGGACTTCGCGCTCGCGCCGCCTGTCCAGGAGGCGCTGCGAGCCGCGGTCGACCGGAGTGACGCGGGTTATGCCGACTCCGACCCGCTGCCTGCGGCGTTCGCCGAGTTCGCGCAAGCGCGCTACGGCTGGACGGTCGACTCCGAGCAGGTGCTGCCGGTGGCCGACATCCTCACGGGGATCGGGATCACGCTGGACGTGCTCACCGAGCCAGGCGACGGCGTCGTCGTCAACCCGCCCGTCTACCCACCGTTCTTCACCATCGTCCGAGACCGCGGCCGTGAGATCGTCGCGGTGCCTCTGCGCGACGACTGGCGCCTCGATCTCGACGGGCTCGAGCGCGCGTTCGCGCGCGGCGCGCGAATCTTCCTGCTCTGCAACCCGCACAACCCGACGGGAACCGTCTTCACGCGCGAGGAGCTCGCGGCCGTCGCCGCGCTCGCGCGTCAGTACGGCGTGCTCGTGCTCTCCGACGAGGTGCACGCGCCGATGACGCTGCCCGGCGCCGAGCACACGCCGTACCTCTCACTCGGCGAAGGTGGCGTCGCGTTCGCAAGCGCGAGCAAGGCGTGGAATGTCGCCGGGTTGAAGTGCGCCGTCGTCGTCGCCGGCTCCGAGGAGACGCTGACGGCGTTCGGCCGGGTGCCGGGGCACGTGCACTATCAGCTCGGCCACTACGGAGTGCTCGCGACGCTCGCCGCGTTCCGCGACGGGATGCCGTGGCTCGACGGGCTCAACGTTCACCTCGACGCGCAGCGCGGACGTCTCGTAGATCTGCTCGCGGACGAGTTGCCGCAGGTGCAGGTCGTGCGTCCGGAGGCCGGCTACCTCGTGTGGCTCGACTGTCGCGAGCTCGGGCTCGGCGACGATCCGAGCGCGGTCTTTCTCGAGCGCGGTCGCGTCGCGCTCTCGCCCGGGCCGACGTTCGGCGTCGAGGGCAACGGCTTCGCGCGGCTGAACGTCGCCACCTCCGCCGACCTGCTCGCGGAGGCGGTCAGGCGGATGGCGAGCTGCGCGTCGTAGCGGCGGCGACTACCGCACCGGCGAGCAGGATCGCTGCTGCGAGGTAGAGCGCGGCCTCGAGGCCGTGGCCGAAGGCCGCGGTCGCGGCGGCGAGCACCTTCGTCGCGAGCGCGAGATCGGCGGCGATCAACGGGTTCTGCTTCGCGGCGGCGGCAACGTTCGCCGGCAGCCCGCCGTGCGTCACCGCGTTGATGATCAGCGAGTGGTACGCAGCCGGTACGCCGAGCGCTGTGAGCTTGTGCGTCATCTCGGAGACGAGCCGTCCGTTGACGATTGCGCCGAGGATCGCGATCGCGAGCACGCCGCCGAACTCGCGACTCGTGTTGAGCGTCGACGCGCCCATGCCCGAGCGCTCGGCGGGGACGACGTTGAGGACCGCCGCGCTCACCGAGACGAGCGCGAGCCCGAGCCCGCAACCGGTCGCGGCGAGCACGGCGCCGAGCGCCAAGAGGGATGGGTGGGGGTTGAGCAGCTGCGCGACGCCGACGAGCGAGCCGGCCGCAACGACGCAACCGGTCGTCATCGGCCCGCGCGGGCCGCGGGCAGCCGTCCACGCGCCTGCGACGATCCCGGCGACGACCATGGCGACAGTCATCGCGACGAATTCGAGCGCGATGCGACTCGCCGAGACCGCTGCGACGACCTGCAGGTAGAGGGCGGTGAAGTAGAAGACGGCGAAGAGCCCGAAGCTTGTGGCGAACCCGACAGCGGTCGAGCCGGCGAAGGCCGGGATGCGGAAGAACGAGAGCCGCAGGACAGGATCGCGTACGGAGCGCTCGATGAAGACGAAGCCGACGGCCGCTACGAGCGCGACCGCGAAGAGCAGGACGACCCACCACGTGTGGTAGCCGACGCGCTCGCCCTCAATCACTGCGAACGTGACGTCGATGAGAGCGATCGCACCGGCAGCGAGGCCGGGCCCGTCGAGGCTGCGTCCCTCCGGGTCCGAGCTCTCCGGGACGAAGGCCGCCGCCGCCAGAAGCACGACGAGGCCGAACCCGACGTTGAACCAGAAGATGTATTGCCAGCCGCCGGCCGCGACGAGCAGGCCGCCGAGGACGGGGCCGAGCGCGATCGAGACGCCGGAGACGGCGGTCCACACGCCGAGCGCGCGGGCTCGTTCACGTCGCTCGGGGAAGATGTGGCGGATCAGCGACAGCGTCCCCGGCTCGCACGCCGCGGCGCCGACGCCCATCAGCACGCGTGCGCCGATCAATACGCCCGAGCTCGTCGCGAGCGCGCCGAGGAGCGAACCGCCGCAGAAGAGCACGATTCCCGCGAGCATCACGCGCTTGCGCCCGAGGATGTCGCCGAGCGTGCCGCCGGTGAGCATCAGCGCCGTGAACGCGAGCATGTAGCCGTCGACGATCCACTGCAACGCCGGCACGCTTGCGCTGAGCGACGTCTGCATGTCGGCGAGCGCGACGCCGATAATCGTGTTGTCGAGGAACGTCAGGAAGAGAACCGCACAAACTGCGGCCAGTGCGGTGTTCCTGTTCACCTGACGATTATCAGGCTTCGGCTTAGGCGACCGGTGGAGAGGCAGTGCTGTACGCGGCCTGGCTCGTCGTCCCGCTCGTCGAGCTGACGACGGCGACGAGCGAATGGCCGACGTCGTCGGTTGTCACCTTGTACGTCCCGAGCGTCGCGCCGCTGATCGGCACGCAGATGCGGCCGTTCGCGTTGCAGCGCTTCCATTGATACGTGAGCGTGCCGGGTGCCGGAAACCACGTGCCGGCATTCGCAGTCAGCGACGAGCCTGGATGTGCCGAGCCCTCGAGCGCCGGCTGTACCGACGATGTGAGCGGCGCCTTGGCGGCGGCGATCGGGCCGATCAGGCTCGCGTAAGCAGCCGCCGTTCCCGTGGAGTCGGTTGCGCGAACGGCGAAGGCGAGCGTGTCACCGACGTCCTTCGCCACCGAGTGGTACGTCGACTTCGTCGCACCGTGGATCGACGAGCAGTGCGCGCCCGAGTCGTCGCACCGATACCACTGGTACGCGTATCTGACCGAGCCGATGCCGGTCCAGATCCCCGCGGAGCCCGTGAGCTGGGATCCGGATTCGGCGATGCCGCTCACGGATGGATTCGCGTTGTGCGTCGGTCCGGTGATGTCGTTGCCGATCGCCGCCGCGGTCGCAGTGCTGAGCGCGGCCTGCGTCGTCGTCCCGAACGTTGCCTGAACGAGCGCGACGAGTGCGTGTCCCATGTCGTCGGGTGCGACGAGGTACGAGCTCGACGTGGCGCCTGCGATCGCGGCGCAAATCCGGCCGTTCGCGTTGCAGCGCTGCCACGCATACGTGACGCTCGTCGGCATCGGGCTCCATGCGCCGGTCGTCACCTGCAGCGGCTTGCCGGCGATTGGGACGCCTGTGACCTGCGGCTGCGCAGTCGAATCGAGGAGCGGCTCCGCGGCGGCGATCGGCCCGACGAGGCTCGCGTAGGCGGTGCTTGCTCCGGTCGAGTCGGTCGCGGTGACGGTGAGGCCGATCGACTTGCCGACGTCCTTGGCGCCGAGCTCGTAGCCGGCGGCCGTGGCGCCGTGGATCGAGCTGCAATGCGCGCCGGAGCCGTCGCAGCGGTACCACTGGTAGCGGTACGCGATCGTCGTGCCGCTCGTCCACGTGCCGATTCCGGCCGAAACGCGATTGCCCACGGCGGCGGTGCCGGCGACGGAAGGCGGAGCGGTCAGGGTGGGCCCGGCGGCATGCGCGGGCGGGCCGGCGGTTGCTAGGACGGCAAGGACAAGCGCGACGATTCCTGCCCGGCGAGCGACCACGTCTCATCAATACGACGCAGCTCGCCCGTCACCTCGCGGTCCTTCAGGCGATAGGGCCGGCCCCGCGGGAAGCGGCGCGGCTCGGCCTCGGGCTCGTGCTCGATGCAGAGCTCGCCCAGGGTGAGCGTGTTGCAGCCCTCGGCCTGACAGGAACGAAGCATGGCGCCTCAGGTACCCGGCACACAGGATCTTTACACCGGATCAGTTCTTCCACATGGGATCCAACACCGGGTGTTTTCAGTCCGATCGAGGCGGTAAACTTGCCAATATCGGATCCAAGACGTATATTTCGGATCCGAATCTCAAGAACCGGCCGAAGACAAGGAGACGAAGGATGACCCCGACCGAGATCCGCAACCTCGCGACCGAGCGCCTCGTGCGGTCCTGGACCGCCGACGAGCGCTGGCGCGGCATCGAGCGCAACTACTCCGCCGGCGAGGTCGTCCGGCTGCGCGGCTCGGTCGAGATCGAGCACAGCCTGGCCCGCGCGGGCGCCGAGAAGCTGTGGCGACTCCTGCACGCCGAGTCGTACGTCGGGGCGCTCGGAGCGATCACCGGCAACCAGGCGGTGCAGATGGTCAAGGCGGGACTGAAGGCGATCTACCTCTCGGGGTGGCAAGTCGCAGGCGACGGCAATCTCGCCGAATCGCCCTACCCGGATCAGAGCCTCTATCCCGCGAACAGCGTGCCGTCGGTCGTACGGCGGGTCAACAACGCGCTTCGCCGCGCGGACCAGATCCAGTGGGCCGAAGGCAGTGGCGACATCGATTGGCTCGTCCCGATCGTCGCGGATGCCGAGGCCGGCTTCGGCGGCCCGCTCAACGCGTACGAGCTGATGAAGAGCATGATCGAGGCGGGCGCGGCCGGCGTCCACTTCGAGGACCAGCTCTCGTCGGAGAAGAAGTGCGGCCATCTCGGCGGCAAGGTGCTGGTGCCGACGGCGCACTTCGTGCGCACGCTGCAGGCTGCTCGTCTAGCGGCCGATGTCTGCGGTGTGCCGTCGGTGCTCGTCGCGCGCACCGACGCACTGTCAGCGACGCTGCTGACGAGCGACGTCGACGAGCGCGACCGCGAGTTCGTCACCGGCGAGCGCACGCCGGAGGGCTTCTTTCGGGTCCGTGACGGGCTCGAGCCCGTGATCGCGCGCTCGCTCACGTACGCGCCGTACGCAGACGTGCTCTGGTTCGAGACGTCGACTCCGGATCTCGGCGAGGCAGTCGAATTCGCGCAGGCGATCCACGCCGAGCATCCGGGCAAGCTGCTCGCGTACAACTGCTCGCCGTCGTTCAACTGGAAGCGCGCGCTCGACCCGAACGAGATCGCGACGTTCCAGGAGAAGCTCGGCGAGGCTGGATACCGCTTCCAGTTCGTCACGCTCGCAGGCTTTCACGCGATTGCGGCGTCGATGTTCGAGCTCGCCGAGGCGTACGCGCGGGAAGGCATGCCGGCGTACGTCGAGCTGCAGGAGCGGGAGTTCGAGCTCGAGGAGAAGGGCTACACGGCCACGCGCCACCAGCGCGAGGTCGGCGCCGGCTACTTCGATCTCGTCGCCCAGGCGATCTCCGGCGGCGAGTCCTCGACGCTTGCGCTCAAAGGCTCGACCGAGGAGGCGCAGTTCGAGCAGAAGGCGGCGGTCGCCTAGCGCCTAAGATCTGGCCCGATGGCTTCGGGTCTGGACGGCGACTGGCAGGTGGTGCGCGCAGGCGGTTTCCTGCCGCCGCTCGTCGGCGTCCGCAAGCACATCGAGGGCGAACGCGGCTGGACGAGTCTCGGGCCGTTGCCGGGCGCGCCCTTCGACGTCGTCGGCAACGAGCTCCGCTATCGGGCGCCGTTCTACGGCGTCGTCGACGTGATCGAGCCGAGCTCTGAGGGCTTCAAGGGGCGCGCGACCGTCTTCGGCCGCGAGGTCGGGACGTTCCGGCTCGTCAGACGACGCTGAAAGCCGGCACGTCGAGCCACGGCGGCGACCAGCGCGGGTAGCTCGAGACCGGCACATCCCGCAGACAGCCCCAGTAGCCGCCATGCGCAAGGCCCCACGCCGCGACACGCACCTGCACGGCCGGCGGCGCCTGCCATGCGTAGCGGTACCGAACGCCGAGCGTGCGACGCCACTCGGTCCACGTGCCGTAGTAGAAGCCGAGCCCGCCCTGGAACGTCGGGCCTTCGTTCGGCCGACGGAACTCACCCCAGTTCCAGCGGCCGCCCGTCTCGCACTGCGCGAGCGTACGCCAGAACCTCGGGATCGAAGTGGACCCCGAAGCCGGCGCCGCCAGCACGCCTGCGATTGCCGCCGCAGCAATCAGTTTTCCGCCGACGATTCGCCGGGGATTCCGCCTTCAACTCAACGTTAAACCTCAGCGGATTCCGAGGCGGGCGAACAGCCGCTTCGTCACGAGGAACGCGGCGGTGGCGAAGGCGCAGCCGATCGCGATGTCGACGACGTAGTGATTGCCCGTGTAGATCACGGCGATCGACTGGAGCAGCGGATAGAGAAAGCAGAGTCCGGCGAGCGTGCGCCGGAAGCGGATCCGGCTCGCGAGAAAGAGCCCTGCGATCGTCAGCGCGATGAGAAATGCGTAGCCCGCGTGCAGTGACGGGATCGCGGCGTACGGGTTCGCAGGCGCCCGCGTCGCCGAGCCGAGCGACGAAACGTCGTTTACGGGCGGCAGCTTGACGACGCCGTGCAGGATCCCGGCCTTCGCCGCCGCCCAGGGCGGCGCACTCGGATAGACGAGGAACACGATCGCCGAGGCGAACGAGAGCACGATCATGCTCGTCGCGAAGCGATAGAAGAGCGCGCGCCGCTTCAGCCAGAGCGCGAACGCGACGATGGGCGGCACGACGAAGTGCGCGTTCAACACCTTCGCGGCGACGCCGTCGTACCAGCTCATGTCGCCGTGCCAGAACCGCGCCTGCAGCCAGACCGCAGGCACGCCGCCGAACAGATGGCGCTCGAGCCAGAGCTGCGGCCGGTAGTAGGGATGCGGCGAGACGATGTGCGCGAGCCCGCGGAGCTCGGCATAGGCGACTATCAGCAGCGCGAACGGAACGAAGTCGACGAGGTAGCGCTTCGTGCGTCCCAGCACGATCGCCGGCGCGAGGAAGACGAGCAAGACGCGATCGGGCGTCCAGTCGAGCCCATCGGCCCATGTGACGGCTGATGCCGATACCGCCAAGGCGATTGCCGCCGCGATGATCCGAGGCGCCGGCAGACGCAACCGCGAGGACGCGGACAGGCCACTGCCGCCGCCCAGCTCGAGCTGCGAGAGCGTGTACTCGTTGATCGACGACGGAAGCCGCCCCACGTCGCCGAGACGATAACGAGTCGGCGGGGGCCGTCAGCCGCGCAACCGGAAAGCGCCGCCGGGCGTTGTCAGTTCTGGTGGCGCAGCAGGCGACAATCGAGACCGACGTTCCGAAGCGGCTCGACCGGCTGCCCTGGTCGCGCTGGCACTGGCTCGTCGTCTTCGCGCTCGGCTTCGTCTGGATCCTCGACGGGCTCGAGGTGACGATCGTCGGCTCGATCGGGCCGACGCTCCAGAGCAAGGCGACGCTGGCGCTCTCGTCCTTCCAGGTCGGGCTGATCGGCGCCTTCTACGTCGGCGGCGCCGTGGTCGGAGCGCTCTTCTTCGGCTACCTGACCGACCGGCTCGGCCGGCGGAAGCTCTTCATGCTCACGCTCGGCCTCTACCTCGCCGCGACTGTGGCGACCGCGTTCTCGTGGTCGGCCTGGTCGCTCTTCCTCTTCCGCTTCCTCGCCGGCGCCGGCATCGGCGGCGAGTACTCGGCGATCAACTCCGCGATCGACGAGCTGATCCCCGCGCGCGTGCGCGGCTGGGTCGACCTCGCGATCAACGGCTCGTGGTGGATGGGCACCGCTGCCGGTGCTGTGCTCTCGCTCGTCTTCCTCGATCCGCACATCTTCTCGACGAACCTCGGCTGGCGGCTCACGTTCGGCCTCGGCGCGATCCTCGGCATCGGCGTGCTGATCACCCGGCGCTACCTGCCGGAGTCGCCGCGTTGGCTGATGATCCACGGCGAGAAGGATGAGGCGGAGCGCATCGTGTGTGAGATCGAACGCAAGGTCGCGCACCAGACCGGCGAGAAGCTCGACAAGGTCGACGACACGATCGAGCTCACACCTCGCGAGACGACCGGCTTCATCACGATCGGCAGGACGATGTTCTCGCGCTACCGCGGGCGCACCGTGCTCGGGCTGATGATGATGAGCGCGCAGGCATTCGCGTACAACGCGGTCTTCTTCACCTACGGCCTCGTGCTGACGACGTTCATGCACGCGAACAAGGCGCACATCGGCTACTACATCGTGCCGTTCGCGCTTGGGAACTTTGCGGGTCCACTTCTGCTCGGGCCGCTCTTCGATCGCATCGGTCGGCGCGCGATGCTCACGTTCACGTGGCTCGCATCGGGCAGTACGCTCGTCGTGACGGCGATCCTGTTCGATCGCCAGACGCTGTCGGCGTTCTCGCTCACGGCGCTGTGGTGTGTCGTCTTCTTCTTCGCGTCGGCTGCCGCGAGCGCCGCGTATCTGACCGTGAGCGAAGTCTTCCCGCTCGAGATCCGCGCGCTCGCGATCGCGTTCTTCTACGCGATCGGCACGGGCATCGGCGGCATCATCGGGCCGGTGCTGTTCGGCAAGCTGATCGGCTCGAAGAGCTTCACGGAGACGATGGTCGGCTTCCTGATCGCCGCCGGCTGGCTGATCGCTGCCGGGATCACCGCGTTCTTCCTCGCGGTCGACGCCGAGCAGAAGCCGCTCGAAGAAGTCGCCGAGCCGCTGTCGGTCGAAGGCGGCGACGAGGGCACCGAAGGGCCGGCCGACCACGGGCGCGATCAGCGTGACCGGCGCGAGCGCCGCACGGGTGTCGGCTGGTCGCCGCGCTACGCCTACTCGGCCGCCGACGACCGGCTCGACGGCCAGGTCGAGGCGCTCGTGCGCGTCGCGGGCGACGCGGACCGACCGCTGCCTGAGCGCGAGCTCCTCGCCCGCACGAACGCGCGCCACTGGGGCCCGACAGTTGCCCGGCGTGCGCTGCGCCGCGCCGTCGCCGAGGGCCGGCTCGAGCGGAATCACGGCTTGTACCGTCCGGTGCACGCAGCTCGGCGCTGATCAGCAGGAGCCGCCGATCTCATTTGCGACGCTGAGCGCCGCGATGAACACGCCCCCGGTTCGCGGGGCGTTGAACGACGCGAGCGTTGCCAGGTCGCCGGGTATCGCCGACGAGTCCGGGGTTGACAGGCGCAAGTCCGCGTACCGGTGAGCGGGGACGCAGATGTTCAGGTGCTCGAACGTGTCGCCGGGGGTCGTGACGGCATTCGTCGTCGTGCCGTTCGCGGTGATCGTGACCGGGCGGCTGCTCACGTTGTCCGGCGCGCGAAGGACGAGTGAAACAGTGCGGATCTCCGCATGGCGCTGCCCCGGCGCCGAGAAGATCCGGATCCGCGCCCGCACACCCGGCTTCGTCCAGCCGTCGTCGTAGAGCCCGCTCGTCAGCCACGAAAGCCGCCACTGCTCGCCGGCGTCGACGAGGATCGAGTCCTCGGTTGCAGCACGGTCGGCGCCGGCCAGGCCGAATCGCGTCTCCTTGTCGCTGACGACGGCCCAGCGCGTCGGCGAAGGCACGACGGCGCCTGTGGTCGCGTCGAATGCCAGGCTCGTCTTCGGGAACCAGAAGCCGAGGTAGTCGAAGGCGTCGGGGCCGGCCGGGTGCGCGTCACGGACGATCGACTTGTTCCAGAACTCGAAGTCGACCCATCGTTGCTCGCTCACGAACCAGTCGCTCGAGGTCGGATACGAAATCGCGGTGACTTGGCTGCCGGTACCGAGTGTTTCGTCGATCCAGTCGAGAGAGCCGTGCGGCGAAGTCGTGACCGGCCGGCCGTTCGAGTCGTTGGTGCTCGAGAAGTACTGGTGGTAGACCACGGCTGTTGTCACCGGCATGGCGACGGTGAGCCACGTGCAAACGGCGATCGCGGCGGCATGCCGCCGCGATCCGAGTGCAAGGGCGGTGCACGCGGTTGCGGCAGTCACGACCGCGACGAGCAGGATGCGTGTCGGAGTCATCCCGCCGAGATGCAGGGCAAGCGCCTTGTAGACCGCACTGATCGGCGTGTCGGGATCGAGCCATGGAAACGACTTCCACGTCACCGCCGGAATCACGCCGAAGACGAAGCCCGCAACGACGAGTGCGAGCGACCCTGCGATCGCCCACATCCGCGGCCGGCGGGCCGTGACGCCTAGGAGTGCTCCCGTGAGCGTCACCGGGACCACATAGATGAAAAACCGGTCGTGGACGTACTGGTGAAGCTGAAGGTCGAAGTTGGCGCCCTGGACGAAGACGGCGAGCATGAGTGCGGCGCCCGCGCAGGCGAACGCGCGCTGCTCGGACGTCGCCCTCGCTCCGGCCACGGTCGAGGCGATCCAGGCGAAGGCGATCACGAACGGGAGCACTCCGACGCCGAGCGAGAACGTTGCCACGTGCTCGGCGAGCCCGCCCGCCAGGTGATGCCATTCGATCTTCGTCGTTTGTGCGTAAGGGCTGTACACACCCGTGATTTCCGAGAGGTTGTTTCGGACGAGAAGCACGAGTGCTCCGGCACCGCCGATCACGTAGGCCGCGACGAGAAGTGGATGGCCGCGCACGAGCGAGCGCGTCGCGGTCACGACTGGCGCCGTTGGCGAGGCGCTCGCGGCGGTCAAGAGCTCGTACGCGACCAGCGCAAGCGGGAGTACCAACGCGATGCTGAGCAGCTCCGTTCTGGCGAAGAACGAGAGGGCGACTGCGACGACGGCCAGTACGTCGTGAACCAGGGTGGGGCGGGCGAGCGCGACGACGATCGCGAAAATCGCCCAGGTGCAGACCGGATACGCGACAGTCTCGGTCATCATGAACGTCGAGATCACGATCCAGGGCATGCAGATCGTGAACGTCGCGACGAAGTACGCGGCCCACCGCTTGCCGGTGACGAACCGCGTGAGGAAAAAGGCAGGGATGCACGCAGACGTCATGACGTAGGTGTCTATGACGTTCGCTTTGATGAAGTCGTGGGCGACGGAGCCGTGCGTGAAGAGGAGCGAGAGCAGAAGCGGAAAGAGCTGCGAGTAGCTCTTGATGTCGACGCCGTTCACATATCCCGTCAACGAATGCGTGCGCTCGATCGAGAAGGCGAGATGCTCGTAGCGCGCCGCGTCGAAGTCGACGTAGTCATGGACCCTGCGAGCGACCTCCGCAAACACGCTGCCGAGGACGAGCCAGAGGACCGCGATCCCGACGCCGTCGCGGCGGAGGAACGGAGGTAGGGCGCCGACGATCACCGCGCTCAACCGGTGTTGCGGAGCGCCCCGGCGATGCCGGCGATCGAGCGCAGGAGCGGACGAAGCGCGGCCGAGTCGCCGGCGCGATGCCGCTCGAGCAGCTCGACCTGCAAGACGTTCATGGGATCGACGTAGGGGTTTCGGAGCGCGATCGAGCGCTGGACGACGGGATGGCGGTCGAGGAGGTTCTCCGACTCCGTGATCTCGAGCACGACGGCGACGGTGCGGTCGTACTCCTCCTCGATCGCGTTGAAGCGCTCTGGAACGTCGACGAGCCTCAGGTAGAGCTTCGCGATCGCCATGCTCGCCTTCGCAAGCGTCATCTCGAGGTTCTCCATCAGCGTGTGGAAGAAGGGCCAGGATTGATGGAGGCGGCGCAGCTCTGCAACGTCGGCGCGCTCGAGGGCGGTGCCGGCGCCATACCACGCAGGCAAGAGGCAGCGGTTCTGCGTCCATGCGAACACCCACGGGATCGCGCGGAGTGAGGAGAGGTCGTTGCCGCTCGCCGCGCGCGATGCCGGTCGCGAGCCGATCTCGAGCAGTGACAGCTCATCGATCGGCGTGAAGCTGCGGAAGAACGGAGCGAAGCCGGCATCGTCCCAGACGAAGGCGCGGTAGGCCTGCATCGAGTCGGCTGCAAGCGAGTCCATCAACTCGCGACCGGGTTCGACGACGTTGCGCGGAACCGCTGTCAAGAGCGTCGCGGCGACCGCGCCTTCGAGGTTGCGGTAGGCGAGGCTCGGCAGGCCGTACTTGAACGAGACGGTCTCGCCCTGCTCGGTCAACTTGACGCGACCCACCGTCGCGTGCGGCGGCTGCGCGAGGATCGCCGCCCAGATCGGACCGCCGCCGCGGCTCGTCGAGCCGCCGCGGCCGTGGAAGATCGTCAGCTCGACGCCGCGCGCCTCGGCGAGCTCGGCGAGCCGTTCCTGCGCGCGGAAGATCTCCCAGTTCGCGGCCAGGTAGCCACCGTCCTTGCCCGAGTCCGAATACCCGACCATCACCTCGAGCCGTTCGCGTGGCGAGCGGTCGAGATACGCGGCGACGACTGAGTCGGCGTTGCGCAGATCGTCGATCGTCTCGAACAGCGGCACCGCCTGAACGTCGAGCTTCGCCTCACGCGCGAGCTCGTCGGCTGCGACGAGGTCGTCGACCGTCTTGGTCATCGAGACGACGAGGCGGTCGAGGACCTCCGGGCCGTGCCGGCGCTGCAGCTCGCCTGCTGCGGCGAGCGTTTCGAGGAGCCGCGGCTCGCGCTCGCGGATCGCGTCGACGTGCGTGCGCAGGTCGAGCTTCGCCAGGTGGAGGCCGAAGATCTCGACCTTGCGCTTCAGGTCGGCCAGCCCGCCGTCAGCGATGCGACCCGCCCGATGGGATCGCAGGCTCGCGTCGACGACGTCGAGCTCGTCGCGCAGCTCGCGCGCGCTGATCGTGCCGCGCCCGAGCCGCTCCCAGATCGACATCAGCCTGCGGCGGTACGGCTCGTCGTCGTTCAGGTGCGACGGAGCGTCCTCGACGTCCCCGAGCCCCGGCGCGGTCTCGATCAACGCTGTCGACATGCCCCAGGTGCGCGCGAGCGCGCGCACGTCGCGGCGCAGCAGCTCGCGCGCGAGGGCATGTTGCTCGCGCAGCGCAGTCTCGACGGTCTCGGCGCCGGTGTGCGGGTTGCCGTCGAGGTCGCCGCCGATCCAGGTTCCGAAACGCGGCACGACAGCTGCGTGCGGGGCGCGGCTGCGGAGCTCGCCGAGCAGGTCCGGCGCCGTCTGCCAGAGCGTCTCCGCGAAGAACCACAGCCCGTGCCGGATCTCGTCGTAGACGTGCGGCCGGCGCGAGCGGACCTCGTCGGTCTGCCAGAG
>DASYAO010000044.1:0-13024 GCA_036501285.1 Gaiellaceae bacterium | reverse complement strand
GCGCGATAGCTGCTCCAAGGCCAGATGCCGAGCTCGGGTTCCAAACCGACTCGGATCGGGTTGAGGACGACGTACCTGCACGTTTCGTTGAAGTACTCATCGGTGTCGAGATGCCTATCCCAGAATCGTCGGCCGAACAAGTGATTCGACCGCCCGTGTCGCTCGTTGAAACCGAGGGCGTAACCTCCATTTAGCTCGCACATTCCTCGAGAAAGCCCTCGATCCGAGAGCTGAAGCACGAGGTGGTAGTGGTTCGTCATCAGGCAGTAGGCGTAAACCAACCAGCCATGCCGGCGGGCGGCTCGCTCGAGGAGAAGTAGAAAGCGCTTGCGATCGGCGTCGTCGATGAAGATCGGCTGCTTGTTGTTGCCTCGTGTGCCGACGTGATAACAGGCGCCAGGAATCTCGAGCCGTGGGCGGTACATCCGGCAATGATTGCGACCCCATGACGGGTTGTCATCGTCTGTGGAAACTTTGTTCCACTTTTGTTACAGCGGCTGCCGCCAGACATGGCCCGCGTAGCCGCGGCTAGATTCGGCGCGTGATCACCTCTGTCGACAACCCGCGCGTCAAGGACGTCGTGCGGCTGCGGAAGAGCCGCGAGCGGCGGCAGAGCGGTCTCTTCGTCGCGGAAGGCCCGCGGGAGGTCGAGCGCGCGCGCGACGCCGGGCTCACGATCGTCGCGACGTACTACGCGCCGACGCTCATCGACTGGCACGACGGCGAAGAGGTGAGCGAACGCGTGCTCGCGAAGATGACGTACCGCGCGCAGCCAGAAGGCGTGATCGCGGTCGTCGAGGCGCCGCAGCGCGAGCTTCCGCGCGACGGCACGCTCTACCTTGCCGCCGTCGGCATCGAGAAGCCCGGCAACCTCGGCGCGATGGCGCGCACCGCCGAAGCAGCCGGCGCCGATGCACTCCTCGTCGCCGATGCGGAAGCCGACCCGTGGAACGCGAACGCGATTCGCGCGAGCGCGGGCGCCGTCTTCACTCTTCCCGTCGTCGAAGCCACGCTCGCCGAGATCGCCGATCTCCCCGCACGACTCGTTGCAGCGACACCGCAGGCGCCGATCGCGTACACCGACGTCGACCTCACCGCACGAACGACTCTTGCGATCGGCGCGGAAGACGAAGGCCTCCCGGCCGAGTGGCTTGCCGCCGCCGAGTTCAGCGTCTCGATCCCGATCGCTGCTGGAACGACCGACAGCCTCAACGCTGCGAGCGCCGCGGCGATCCTTCTCTTCGAAGCGAGACGCCAGCGTGCTGTCGCTTGACGACGTCGTCGCGGCGCGCGCGACGCTGGCCGGTCGCCTCCCGCACACGCCGATGCTCACATCGCGCGCGCTCGGTGCTCGCCTCAAGTGCGAGCTCTTCCAACGCACGGGCTCCTTCAAGGCTCGCGGCGCGCTCAACAAGCTGAGCTCGCTCTCACCGGAGGAGAAGGCACGCGGCGTGATCACCGTCTCCGCCGGCAACCACGCGCAGGCGGTCGCGTGGGCCGCGGCCGAGACGAACACGAGCGCGCTCGTCGTCACGTCCGCCCGCGCCTCGGCGCAGAAGATCGACGCGACGCGGGCCTACGGCGCCAACGTCGACCTCGAAGCGCAGACATGGTCGCAGGCGTTCGACCGCCTCGCGCAGCTTCTCGACGAGACCGGCCGGGTGCTCGTGCACCCGCATGAGGATCCGCTCGTGCTCGCGGGTGCGGGGACGATCGGCCTCGAGGTCCTGGAGGACGCGCCCGACGCTGACGCGGTCCTCGTCGCGGTCGGCGGCGGCGGGCTGATCGCCGGGATCCAGGCGGCGATCGGCGACCGCGTGCGCGTGATCGCGGTGGAGCCTGAGCTCTCGCCCGCGTTTCACGCTGCCGTCGACGCCGGCGGCCCGATCGCGCTCGAACCGAGCTCGATCGCCGACGGCTGCAACGCGCCGCGCCTCGGCCGCCTTCCCTACGAGCTCTGCAAGGACCTCGAACGCGTGCTCGTCACCGAAGCCGACATCGAAGACGCGTTTCGCTTCCTCTACGCGCGCGCGAAACTCGCGGTCGAACCGGCGGGTGCCGTCGCCGCGGCGGCGCTCCTCACCCAGAAGGTCGAAGCCGAGCACCCCGTGGTTGTCGTCAGTGGCGGCAACGTGGCCACCCAAATCGCCTCTGGTATCCTGGCTTTGAGATGAAGGCCGGGATCCATCCTGAGTACGTCCTTGCGACCGTGCACTGCTCGTGCGGGAACTCGTTCACGACGCGTTCGACCAAATCGGAGCTGAACGTCGAGCTCTGCGCGCAGTGCCATCCGTTCTACACGGGCAAGCAGAAGGTCGTCGACACGGGCGGCCGTGTGGCGCGCTTCCAGCGCCGGCTCGAAAAGGCCGGCCGGGCACCCGCGCCCTCAGACGACCAGGACTAGCGGTGGCCCAGGCAATCGGCGGCCAGGCCGTCCTCGAGGGCGTGATGATGCGTGGACCCCGCAACTGGGCTGTCGCCGTGCGCAAGCCCGACGGCCAGATCGCGCAGCTCACGTGCCAGGTCGACCCGCTGATGGCGCGCCACTGGGCGCTGCGCCTACCGATCGTCCGCGGCGTCGTCGCGCTTGGCGAAAGCCTCTCGATCGGCTTCCGCGCGCTGTCGGTCTCGGCGAGCTACGCGGCGCAGGAAGAGGAAGAAGGCGACGCCGAGCCGGCCGAGATCGGCCGCTGGGCGATGGTCTTCAGCTTCGCCGTCGCGATCGGGTTCGTCGTGATCGTCTTCAAGATCGGCCCCGGCCTGCTGACTGACCTGCTGCCGATCAAGAGCGGCGCGTGGTTCGTGATCGTCGAGGCGATGATCCGCATCGCGATCTTCGTCACGTACCTCGGCCTGCTCAGTCTGCTCCCATCGCTGAAGCGCGTGTTCCAGTATCACGCGGCCGAGCACAAGGCGATCAACGCGTACGAGGCAGGCGAGGAGCTGACGCCGGAGATCACGCAGCGCTTCTCGCTGATCCACCCGCGTTGCGGAACGTCGTTCCTCTTCTGGGTCGTGGTGATCGGCGCCTTCGTCTACGCGCCCTTCGGTCGCCTGCCGTGGCAGTGGGTGATCCTCACGCGTGCGGCGCTGCTGCCGCTGATCGCGGGCCTCGCGTACGAGCTGATCCGCTTCGCCGGTAAGCACACCGACAACCGCGTGCTGATGACGGCGCTCGCGCCCGGCCTTTGGCTGCAGCGCCTGACGACACGCGAACCGACGCTCGACCAGCTCGAAGTCTCGATTCGCGCGCTGCGCGAAGTCCTTGAACGTGAAGGCAGAGTCACGCCTGCAGATCGACGAGTGGAGGTGATCGCGTAATGGCAACGGAACGGACCGTCGAGGTCGAATGGGTTGGCGACTTCCTGAGCGGCGAGGGGACGATCGTCTCGTCGACGAGCGGGAAGCTGCCGGCGCTCGAGGTGACATGGGAAGGACGCAACAACTACGACGAGGGCGGACTGTCGAGCCCCGAAGAGCTGCTCGCCGCCGCGCACGCCTCGTGCTACTCGATGCAGCTCGCCGCCGGCCTTGTCGGCGGCGGCTGGGATCCGGTCGAGATCAAGACTGCGAGCACGGTCGCAATGGAAGTCGGGGTCGGCATCATCAGCTCCAAGCTCGTCGTGCACGTCGAGATCGACGGCGAAATCCCCGACGACAAGCTTCGGGAGGTCGCGGAACGCGCCAAGGTGATGTGTCCCGTCTCGCGCGCGCTCGCCGGCATCGAAGTGGTGCTCGAGCTCCCTGATCTGGCGCCGCCCGAGGACGAAGAGCCCGAGGGCGAAGAGGTCGCTGCGGCGGCCGACGGCGCCGACGAATAGAGAGTCGGTGCCCTGGGTACCCTGGGCGCCGCGATGACACCGCTCGAGAAGCTCGTCGACGAGCTCGAGCGCTCGTACAACGAGGCGCTCGAGCGACAGTCGGACCCGGCTGTGTACAACGACCACCGCGAAGCGGCGGCGGTCGGCCGCCGCCTGAAGCAGCTCGAGGGGCCGTACAAGCTCTCGCAGGCGTGGCGCCAGGCGGGCGCCGACCTCACGGCTGCGCGTGCCGACCCTGAGCTCTCGGAGATGGTCGCCGACTACGAGGCCGAGCTCGCGCGCCTCGAGGAGGAGCTGAAGCTGTCGCTCGTCGAGCGCGACCCGGCCGACGAGAAGGACGTGATCATCGAGATCCGCGGCGGCGAGGGCGGAGAGGAGGCAAAGCTCTGGGCGGGCGACCTGGCGCGCATGCTCCAGCGCTACGCGGAGCGTCGCGGCTTCAGGTGGGAGGAGATGGACCAGGGTGTGTACGCGGTCAAGGGCGACGGGGCGTACTCGATCTACAAGTACGAGGGCGGCACGCACCGCGTACAACGCGTGCCCGTGACCGAATCACAGGGCCGCATCCATACCTCGACCGCAACCGTCGCCGTGATGCCGGAGGCCGAGGACGTCGACATCGAGCTCGACGAGAAAGATCTGAAGATCGACGTCTACCGCTCGTCCGGGCCCGGTGGGCAGTCGGTGAACACCACGGACTCGGCTGTCCGCATCACGCATCTGCCCACGGGCATTTCCGTTGCGATGCAGGACGAGCGCTCGCAGCTACAGAACCGCGACAAGGCGATGCGCGTGCTCCGCGCGCGTCTGTACGAAGCCGAGCGGGAGCGGCAGCAGGCGGAGCAGGCGGCGGCGCGCAGCGCGCAGGTTGGTCGCGGCGAGCGCGCAGAGAAGATCCGCACCTACAACTTCCCTCAGGACCGGGTCACCGATCACCGCGTCGGGCTCAACGCGCGGCTTGTCGACGTGCTCGACGGCGACCTCGAAGAGTTCACCGAAGCGCTCACCGCCGACGACCAGCGCCGCGCGCTCGGACAGTGACGCTTGCCGACGTGCTGCGCGGCGCGACCGAGTACCTCGGGCGCAAGGGAGTCGACTCGCCGCGCGTCGATGCCGAGCTTCTCCTCGCGCACGCGCTCGATCTGAAGCGCATCGAGCTCTACACGCAGCACGACCGGCCCCTCAACGACGAGGAACGCGCGTGCGCACGTGTGCTCGTCGAGCGCCGTGGCAAGCGTGAGCCGCTCGCGTACATCCTCGGCGAATGGGGTTTCCGCACGCTGAAGCTCCGCACCGACGCGCGCGCGCTCGTGCCGCGCCCCGAGACCGAGATCGTCGTCGAGCGTGCGCTCGCACTCGTCGCGGACGTCGAAGCGCCGCGCGTCGTCGACGTGGGCACCGGCGGTGGCGCGATCGCGCTCGCGATCACCGCCGAGCGGCCGGACGCGCACGTGATCGCGACAGACACTTCCTCTGCGGCGCTCGCGCTCGCGCGCGAGAACGCCGAGCTGCTGTCGCTGCAAGTCGACTTTCGCGAGACCAACCTGCTCGACGGCGTCGAGGGCCCGCTCGACCTCGTTGTTTCGAACCCGCCGTACGTCCTCGACGGCGAGGAGGTCCCGCCGGAGCTCGGCTTCGAGCCACAGATTGCGCTCTACGACCGGGGCCAGACCCCGGCGGTGGCCGAAGCGGCCGCGTCGCTTCTCGACGGCTGGCTTGTGCTCGAGTCACATGAGGCGAATGCGAACGAGGTCGGAGAGCTGCTGACGAAGCTGGGCTACGCCGACGTCGCAATCACACGCGATCTTGCCGGGCGCGAGCGTGTCGTCGAGGCGAGATGGACGCCGTAGCGGCGCTCCGCGCCGGGCGCTGCGTGCTCCTGCCGGCCGACGGCGTCTACGGCCTCTGCTGCGCCGTCGACGAGCAAGCGGTGCACGCGCTGTACGAGTTGAAGGGCCGCGACCGATTGCAGCCGACCGCCGTCATCGCCGCGAGCATCGACGCGCTGCTCGACCTGGTGCCCGAGCTCGACCGAAAGAGCGTCATCCGCGGTCCCTACACGCTCGTCCTCCCGAATCCCGCGCGCCGCTTCCCGTGGCTGAGCGGCGACCGTCCAGAGGCAATTGGCGTGCGCGTGCCCGTGCTGCCGCCCGAGACACAAGCAGTACTCGACGCCGTCGGCGCAGTCGTCGCGACGAGCGCGAACGATCCAGGCAAGCTCGCGGCGGCGTCTCTCGACGAGATTCCGGAGCGGATCCGCGCGGCGGTCGGGGCCGAAGTCGACGGCGGCCGCTTGCAGGGAACTCCCTCGACGGTGATCGACTTCACCGGCCCCGAACCGCGGGTTCTGCGGCAGGGAGCCGGTGTCTACCCGTCTACGATGCACTGATGGCGATCGCGCAGGAGACCTTCGAGCAGCTCCGCACCACAGGCCTCGCCGAGATCGATCCGGAGATCGCCGACGTCCTCGCGCGCGAGCTCGAACGGCAGCGCGGCCAGATCGAGCTGATCGCGTCCGAGAACTTCACCTGGCCGTCCGTGCTCGAGGCGGTCGGGTCAACGCCCACGAACAAATACGCCGAGGGCTATCCCGGCAAGCGCTACTACGGCGGCTGCGAGGTCGTCGACGAGATCGAGGTGCTCGCGCGCGAGCGCGCGAAAAGCCTCTTCGGAGCCGAGCACGCGAACGTGCAGCCGCATGCGGGCGCGCAGGCGAACATGGCCGTGTACTTCGCCGTGCTCGAGCCCGGCGACAAGGTTCTCGGCCTTTCGCTCGACCACGGCGGCCACCTGACGCACGGCCTGCGCGTCAACTTCTCGGGGAAGCTCTACGAGTTCCATCATTACGGCGTCTCGCGCGAGACGATGCTCGTCGACTACGACGAGCTGCTGAAGCAGGCGAAGGAGGTGCGTCCGAAGCTGATCGTCTGCGGCGGCTCCGCGTATCCGCGCACCGTTGAAGCCGACAAGTTCCGCGCGATCGCCGACGAGGTGGGCGCGCTGCTGATGACCGACATGGCGCACTTCGCCGGGCTTGTCGCCGCCGGACTGCATCCGAACCCTGTCCTGCATTCGCATTTCGTCACCTCGACGACGCACAAGACGCTCGCCGGCCCGCGAGCCGGCTTCGTGCTCTGCACGGAGGAGCATGCGACTGCGCTCGACCGCGCGCTCTTCCCGGGCATGCAAGGTGGGCCGCTCGAGCACACGATCGCCGCGAAGGCCACGTGCTTCCGCATCGCAGCGACCGACGCGTTCAAGGACTACCAGCGTCAGGTGCGCGCGAATGCCGACGTGCTCGCTTCAGGCTTGATCGACGGCGGGTTCGACGTGCTCACCGGCGGCACCGACACGCATCTCGTCCAGCTCGACCTTCGCGCGACAGAGTGGACGGGCCTCGCTGCGCAGGAGCGCATGGAGGAGTGCCGCCTCACGGTCAACCGCAACACGGTGCCGTTCGACGAGCGCCCGCCGATGGTCGCCTCCGGCGTCCGTCTCGGCACGCCTGCCGTCACCATGCGCGGTTTCGACGAGCACGACTTCGGCGAGGTCGCCTCGATCATCGTCGACTCGCTGCAGCAAGACGCCGACGTGCCTGCACTCGCAGCGCGATCGTCGGCGCTCTGCGACCGCCGCCCGCTCTATCCGGGCTTTCGCGGCTATACGACCTACGTTACGTGACGGCCACGGAGGTCACGCACCCGCTCGTGCGTCACAAGCTCGGGCTGCTGCGCGACAAGCACACCGACACCGAGATGTTCCGCCGGCTCGTCAACGAGCTGACGCTGCTCATCACCTACGAGGCGACGAAGGACATGGGGCTCGAGGAGGTCGAGGTCGAGACGCCGCTCGAGATCACGACTGCGCACCGCATCCCGGGGAAGAAGGTCGCGGTGTGCCCGATCCTGCGCGCCGGCGTCGGCATGCTCGACGGGGTGCTCTCGCTGATCCCCGTCGCGCGCGTCGGCTTCATCGGCCTCTACCGCAACGAAGAGACGCTCGAGCCGGTTGAGTACTACGTGAAGCTGCCGGCCGACATCGCCGACCGCGAGGTGCTGCTGCTCGACCCGATGCTCGCGACCGGCAACTCGACTGCCGCCGCCGTCACGACGTTGAAGAACGCGGGCGCGATGTCGATCACTCTGATCTCGCTGATCGCGGCGCCCGAAGGCGTCAAGCACATCGAGGAGACGCATCCGGACGTTCGCATCGTCACCGCTTCGATCGACTCGCACCTGAACGACAAGGGCTACATCGTTCCGGGCCTCGGCGACGCAGGCGACCGTCTGTACGGCACGAAGTAGGCGACATGGTCTGGACCGCGTTCAGCAACCACCTCGACGTCCTCTACGGAGCGGTCGTGGCGCTCGCGGTCGTCGTGCTGCTGACGCCCGCCGTCGGCGGCATGGCGCGCCTGCTCGGCGCCGTCGACAGGCACGAGGGCGGACGCCGCGCAGCGCCGCGCGGGGTTCCCCGGCTCGGCGGGCTTGCGCTCTTCCTCGGCATCTTCGTGCCGTCACTCGCGTTCCTGCCGCTCTCGGGCGAGATGCGCGGCATCCTGCTCGGCGCCGCCGTCGCGACGACGATCGGCGCGATCGACGACTTCCGCGGACTCGCATGGTGGGAGAAGCTCGCGGGCCAGGTCGGCGCAGCCGCGATCCCGACCGGATTCGGAGTCTGGGTGCACAGCTTCACGCTCGTCGGTGTCTGGGAGTTGCCGAAGCCGTTCGGCATCGGCCTGACGATCGTCGGGATCGTCGCCGTGATGAACATGGTCAACTTCCTCGACGGGCTCGACGGGCTCGCGGCCGGCGTCTGCGCGATCGCCGCGCTCACGTTCTGCCTGATCGACCTCTCGAAAGGGATCATCTCCGCGGCGATCCTGACCGCGATCGTCTTCGGCGGCTGCCTCGGCTTCCTGCGCCATAACTTCTTTCCGGCGAGGATCTTCATGGGCGACTCGGGCGCACTCCTGCTCGGCTTCACGCTCGCCTCGGTGTCGGTCCAGGGTCTCCTCAAGACCGCAGCCCTCGCGACCCTCGCGCTGCCGCTGCTCGTGCTCGCCGTCCCGCTGATCGACACGAGCTTCGTCGTCGCGCGGCGGATCAAGCACGGCCAGCCGTTCTATCTCGCCGATCGCCAGCATCTGCATCACCGCTTCGAAAACATCGGCTTCTCGCAGCGCCGCTCGGTTATCTACCTCTACGGCTGGTGCCTGACTCTCGCCGTCGCGGCGCTCGCAAGTCACTTCGTGCCGGTTCGTTCGCGCCACGGCGACTGGAAGCCCGAGAACGTCACAATCGACGCTGTCGTCGCTCTCGCCGCGCTCGGGTACTCGATCTACGTCGTCTACCTGCTCGAGATCGTGAAGCTCGCGAACCCGTTCATCCGCCGCCGGCTCGAGCAAGAGCAGGTTGCAACGAAGTCGCGCGCTTTGGGCTAGACAAGCGGCTTTCTCCTGTTACAAGCCGGTATGCTCGCGCCGCATGGAGCCTGTGGCGCCCCGCGCGTTCCCCCCGATCGAGGCCGGCGCGCTGCTCGCTGTCGTCACCGCGCTCGTGATCGGCGTCGGCACGCTCGTCGGCTGGGCCGCCGGCTCGCTGAAAGCGGGTCTGATCGTCGGGCTCGTACTCGGCTTGCCGAGCGGGGTCTTCGCCGTCTACCGCCGCTACCGGAGCTCGCTGTGATGTTCGCAACGCCGCGTCCCGCTCCGTCGGGACGCACGCCGCAGATCGCCGGGACTGTCGTGGTCGTGCTCGCGCTGCCGGTCTTTTTCGCCGCCGGCTGGCGCATCGAGGCGTGGGGAATCGCCGCCGGGCTCTGGGTCGCCTACCAGGCGATCGGCGCCTGGCTCGACCGGGTTCGGCTCGGAGGGGATAACCTCGCCGCGGCCGGGCTCGTCGCCTTCGGCCGGATGACGAGAGCGGTGGCGCTCCTGGCGATCCTGATCGCCGTCGCCGTTTCGAACGCCGGTCTCGGGCTACCCGCCGCGGTCGTCTACGGAATCGCATTCACGGTCGAGTTCGCTCTGTCGCTGGTGGCGTACTTCGGAGGAGAGGCAAGGGCGTGAAATTCAAAGCGATCATCACCGCACTGGTTGCGCTCATGCTCGTGGCTCCGGCGACTGCGTCGGCGACCGACTTCAACCCGTCGGACGAGTTCAAGCTCAAAGACTGGGTGCCGATTCACCTCGGCGGCCTCGACCTTTCGATCAACAAAGCGGTCCTCTACCTGCTCGTCGGCGCTGCCGTGACGTGTCTTCTCGGCGTCGGGCTGATGCGCCTTCGGATCGGCGTGAAGCCCGGGCGGCGCCAGACGGTCGGCGAGTTGATCTACGACATCGCGCAGACGCAGGTGGCGGAGACGGGACTGCCGTCGAAGGCGATCGCCCTGTGGTTCCCCTACGTCGCGACGCTGATGCTCTTCATCTTCGTGATCAACCTGATCAGCTTCCTACCGCTTCCGTTTACCGGGCAGACCTACCACCACGTTCCGGTCTGGGGCATCTATGCGGCGACGTCGCAGATCTCCGTGACGTTGATCCTCGCGTTCATGACGTTCATGTTCACGCACATCGAAGGGATTCGCTTCAACGGCGTGATCAAGTACTTCCGGTCGTGGATCCCGAATGACCTGCCGAAGGCGATCCTGCCGTTGATCGTTCCGATCGAGGTGCTGTCGCAGTTCATGCGCCTGATCAGCCTCTCGGTGAGGCTCTACGCGAACATGCTGGCGGGCCACATCCTGATCCTCACGATGATCGGCCTGATGTTCATCATCCACAGCTGGCCGTATCGCGCATTCGGTCTGCCCGCCGCGTTCATCTTCTACGTCTTCGAAGTGGTGATCGTCGTCACGATCCAGGCGTTCATCTTCGCCGCTCTTTCTGCCATCTACATCGGCTCGGCGATCGAGCCCGAACATTAGGAGGGAAGGACTCGATGCTCCACGTCTTGGCAGCTTCTGTTCCACAAAACCAGCAAGGAGTCGTGCACGCCGGCAAGGCGATTGCTCTCGCGCTCGGCATCGGCGCGGGTGCGGCCGGCGCCGGCGCCGGCATCGGCAACATCTTCGGCTCGATGATCCAGTCGGTCGCCCGCCAGCCCGAGCTCCGCGGTGAGCTGCAGGGTCTGATGTGGCTCGGCTTCGCGCTCACCGAAGCCGTCGTGTTCTACGGCTTCCTCGGCGGACTCCTCGGCTACGTCCTGGTCTAACGAATGCTCGTCGCCACCAACCCCCTGATCCAGGTCATCCCCGGGCTGATGATCTGGACGATCGTCTCGTTCGCGATCACCCTCTGGGTGCTCAAGCGCTACGCGTTCGGGCCGGTGCAGAAGCTGATCGACGAGCGGCGCGATCGCATCCGCCGGTCGATCGAAGAGGCAGATCGCGCGCGTGAAGAGGCGCGGAGTCTGCTCGAGGAGCACCGGGCGTTGATCGGCCAGGCCAAAGGCGACGCCGAGCAGATCCTCGCCGAGGCGCGAAAGGTCGCCGACGCACAGGCAGAAAGGATGCGCAAGGAGACCGAAGGGGAACGCCAGCGGCGTCTCGAGGAGACCAAGCGCCAGATCGAGCAAGCGACGCAGCAAGCGCTCGGCGACCTCAAGCGTGAGGTCGCCTCACTGTCGTTGCTCGCGGCCGAGAAGATCACCCGCAAGACGCTCACCGACGCCGACCAGAAGCGCCTGATCGACGAGGCGCTTGCGGAGATCGACTTCTCGGAGCTGGAGGCGAGCCGCTCATAGCTGCCGCGCACCGCATCTATGCACGCGCGCTCTTCGACGCGGCGCGGGAGAAGAACCGGCTCGACATCGTCCGCGAAGAGCTCGAGGACATCGTCCGCGCGCTCGACGACGTCGACGAGCTCGACGCGCTGCTCGACAACCCCGAGATCGAGTCGCACGTGAAGGCGGGCGTGCTCGACAAGGTGCTCGGCGGCGCCGACGATCTTGTGCGGAACTTCGTCCGGCTCGTGATCGAGAAGGGTCGCGCAGGAGAGATTCGTGAGATCGCCGCGGACTTCGAGTCGCTCGTCGCCGAGGACCAGCGCATCCTCGACGTCGAGCTGACGACCGCGCACGAGCTCTCGGACGCTGACTTCGACCGCATCCGCTCGGACATCCAAGAGAAATCGGGACGGAAGGTGCAGGCAACCCGCGCCGTCGACCCAGACCTGATCGGAGGCATCGTCCTCCAGGCCGGATCGATGAGGCTCGACGCGAGCGTGCGCGGCCGGCTCGAACGACTACGCCAACAACTAGCGACCGCGAGGAGCTGACGCAGGAATGAAGCTACGCCCCGAAGAGATCACGTCGATCCTCAGGCAGAGGATCGAGGAGTTCGACGTCGAGACGAACCTCGCCGAGGTCGGCGCGGTGCTCCAGCTCGGCGACGGCATCGCTCGTGTCCACGGGCTCGAGAACTGCGTCGCGCTCGAGATGCTCGACCTCGACCACGGCGTCGTCGGGCTCGCGTTCAACCTCGAGGAGGACAACGTCGGCGTCGCACTCTTCGGCGATTGGGACAAGATTTCCGAGGGCGACCCGGTGCGGCGCACCGGCCGCGTCGCTTCGGTGCCCGTCGGCCCCGCGCTGCTCGGCCGTGTCGTCGACCCGCTCGGCAACCCGCTCGACGGCCAGGGCCCGATCGAGACCGACGAGCGCCGCCCGCTCGAGTTCAAGGCGCCGGGTGTCGTCCAGCGCCAGCCGGTGAAGGAGCCGCTGCAGACCGGGATCAAGGCGATCGACTCGATGACGAACGTCGGCCGCGGCCAGCGCGAGCTGATCATTGGCGACCGTTCGACCGGCAAGACCGCGATCGCGATCGACACGATCTTGAATCAGCACGACCAGGACGTGAAGTGCATCTACGTCGCGGTCGGCCAGAAGGCCTCGACAGTGGCGCAGGTGTACGAGCGGCTGCGGGAGGCCGGCGCGATGGCGTACACGACCATCGTCACCGCGCCTGCACACGAGGCGGCGCCGATCAAGTGGATGGCGCCGTTCGCCGGCGCTGCGATGGGCGAGTACTTCCTCTACAACGGTCAGCACGCGCTCGTCATTTACGACGACCTGACGAAGCAGGCCGACGCCTACCGCCAGCTCTCGCTGCTGCTGCGTCGCCCGCCGGGCCGCGAGGCGTTCCCGGGCGACGTCTTCTATCTCCACTCGCGTCTGCTCGAGCGCGCCTGCAAGCTCAACGAC
>DASYAO010000043.1:0-17545 GCA_036501285.1 Gaiellaceae bacterium | reverse complement strand
TTCGTCGAGCACGGCCGTCTGAGCTCCGAGCAGCTCGAGGATGCACTCGTGGCGCAGCAGCGGACGGGCGAGCCGCTCGGCGAAATCCTGATCCAGCGCGGCTTCATCTCGCGCATCGACCTGGCCGGCGCGCTCTCGAGGCAGTGGTCGTATGAGGGCGACGCGCCCGCCCCGGACGATGCGCCCGCCCCGGACGACACGCCCGCTCCGTTGAACGATCTCACGGCCTTGATGGAGCAGGCCTTTCCATCGAGCTCCACGACCGAGCACGTGGAGGCGCCCGCGCTCGAGCCCGAACCGTTGGAGGTCGTCGACGAGACGCCGCTCGCGACGGTCGAGCCCGAGTTCATTGCGCCACCCGCGCCCCACGTCGAGACCGACGCTCTCGCCGAGCTCACCGAGCGCGTCAGCGGACTCGAGCAGCAGGAGCGCGTCATCGTCGACCTCCAGGCGCGTCTACGCGCCGCGCACGAGCAGCTCGCCGCCGGCGAAACGAGACTCCGTGAGGTCGAGAAGCTCGTCGCCGAGTTCGCGCAGGCATATGGGGCATTCGCCGGGCGGTTCGAGGCGCAGACGCACGAGATCGAGGACATGCGCCGGGCGATGGAAGAGCAGGCGGCGCGAATGACTTCTGCGGCCCGCGCTCTCCTCGCCTGAGTCCCAGTCCCCCGCCCGGGCCGAGAGTCACGCACGACAGCGGCCGCCGACCTCGCTGGCAAGGGAGACGGCGCCGAGAAAGATCCCGCCTGTGCGCGCCTGTTGCGACGCGGCGAGACTCGCGAGATCGCCGGGTATCGAAGTCGAGAGCGGCGTCGAGAGCACGACATCCGTCGAGCCTTTCGCCGGGACGCAGAGCGTGATCGACCGTGAAAGCGAGCCGGTGTTGACGACGGAGCCCCGCCACGACGAAGCGTCGGAGTGGAGGGAGACGACAGCGCTGGCGATCGCATCCGGCGGCCGCATCACGAACGTCAACGTCCGCTTCTCGGCGTGCCGCTGCCCGGGAGTGGCGTAGACCCTGAACCGCGCCGGCACGCGCGGCCGTGTCCAGCCGTCCTCGTACAGGCCGGACGACGTCCAGGCAGCGCGCCACGCGGCACCTGCGTCCACGAGCTCGACGTCACCGTTCACGGCCTGCACGGCGCCCGCGATCTGGAAGCGGCTCTCCTTGTCGCTCACCGCCACCCATCGCGTCGGTGACGCTTCGAACGCCCCGGTGCGCGGATCGATTGCCAGATACGTCTTCGGGAACCAGATCCCGGTGTACTCGTAGACGTTCGAGCCGAGCTGCGCATCACGGGTGACCGACGCGTTCCAGAACTCGAGGTCGCGCCAGCGTTGCTGGCTGATGAAGTAGTCGCTGTCGACGGGATACGGGAGCATGCTGACGTTCGCGTTCGTGCCGATGGTCGCGTCGATCCAGTCGAAGGCGCCCGCCTCCGAGGCCGTGATCGGACGGAGCGCCCAGTCCTTCGTGTCGAAGAGATGCGCGAACGTGAACGACGTCGTGGCGACGGGGGCGGCGAGCGCGATCACGACGAGGACGATCCTCGCGGCTCTCGACCTTGCGGCGACCCAGAGGGCGGCAAGAGCTGCGGCCGCGGCGAGTGCGAGCAGCGTCCGCGCGCCCGTAAGGCCGTCGAACACATGCGAGAGCGGAACGAACAGCTTCGAGATCGGCGAGTCGGGATCGAGCTGCGGGAACTGCGACCACGTGAACGCAGGCAGCGCGCCCCAGACGAAGCCGGCGACGACCAGGGCTGTCGGGACGGCCGACCAGCGCCAGTCGACGCCGTCGGTGAGCGCAACGAGCGCCGCGAGCGCGAACAGCGGCACGAGGTAGAGCAGGAACCGGTCGTGGACGTACCCCGTGTAACGCACGTCGAAGTTCGTCGCCTGCACGAGAACGCCGACGGCGGCCACGAGCGCGACGCTCGCGAACGCGCGGGTTGCGGGGTCGCGGCCTCGGAAGACGGTCGCGAGCAACCAGCCTCCGCCGACGACGACCGGCACGATCCCGACCCCGAGCGCGAGAAACGCAAGGTGCTCGACGAACGAGCCGAAGAACCCGCCCGGGACGAGCTGGTTGTTTTGCGCGTAGACGCCGTAGACACCGACCACGTCCGCGAGGCGCCCGGTCTGCCAGAGGGCGATCGCACCGGCGGCGACGAGGACGTAGGCACCGGCGAAGACGGGATGGCGACGGACGGCGCGTGACGGGACGAACCGTCGCGGTACCTCGCCGAACTCGTACACGACGATCGCGACCGGAGCGACGATCACGAGCACGAGGAGCTCGGTCCGCGCGAAGAACGCGAGAGCGAGCGCGGCCAGTGCTACGACGTCTGCGAGCGGCGACCGGCGCCACAGCATCCACTGCAGCGCAAGCGAAGCCCAGAGGAACGCAGGGTACGCAGCGACCTCCGTCATCAGCATCGTCGAGTAGAGGAGCCACGGCAGGCAGACGGCGAGAAACGCGGTCGCGAACGCGATCCACAATCTCGGGCTGACGCGGCGCGCGAGCAGGTAGGCAGGGATGCACGCCGACGACATCACCCACGCGTTCACGACATGCGCTTCGCCGAGGTCGTGCGGCACGAGGCCGCTCGCGAACACGGGCGCAAGCAGCAGCGGGTAGAGCTGCGAGAAGCTGTGGATGTCGAAGCCGTGGATCCGCGGCACGAGCGAGTGCGAGTGCGCGATCGAGACCGCGAGCCGCTCGTACCGGAGCTCGTCCGTCATGTCGAACCAGTCGCGGACCCGCGCGGTTACCACCGAGAGCGTGAGCGCGAGGACGAACCAGAGCCCGAGCAGTACGGCGAACGGCGCGGCGCGATCGATTGCGGAGCGAGGCCGCGGCAACGTCGCCTACCCTAGGCTAACCGCGAGACGCGAGCAGGCTCTGCGCGAGATAGGCGAGATTCGAACCGGCGCCTGCGAGCTTCGAGGGCGCATGAGCCGCCGACGTCACCGAGCCGGTGCGAACGTCGACCGCGTACGTCGCCTTGCCCTTCGTCACGTAGAGCACGCTGCCCGCGAAGCCGGCGCTTGCTCCGCGCAGGGCGACCGGCAGCCGCGCGACGAGCGTCGGCGACTGCCCGGGCACCCAACGCAAGACGGCGGTCGCGAGCTTCGTGCCGGTCCAGCCGCCGGCGAAATAGAGGACGCCCCCGCGCCGCGCGACGCCGGCCGCCGCGAGCGGCTCGACGAACGTGCCCGCGCTCGTGACCTTCCCGCTTGCGAGACCGATCCGCCAGATCCCGTCGACGGGCTTGCCGTCGGGCCCGGTGCCACCGACCGCGTAGACATCCCCGCCCGAGCGGAGAAGCGCCGTCGAGGCCAGCGCAACCGGAAGCTTCGACGCGATCTGGCCAGCGAGCGCGGTCCCCTGCTGGGCCGGAGTGTGCGCCGGCTTGTGCGCTGCAGGGTTGACCGCCGGCGGCGTCGCGACGCTCACCGCGGGCGTCACCGACGGCTTCTTCGCGTGCGAGGGCCCGCGCGCGAGGAACATCGTCACGAGCGCGATCGCGATCACAGCGACGACCGCGCCTGCGATCAGCGCGACGCGCCGTGCCTGTGACGCCGCCGCCGGAGCAGACGGCTCGAACGTCGAGCCCGGAAGCACGGGAACGAGAAGAACGCCGCGCTCGCCGCGCGGTGTACTGCCACGGCGCACGAGGAAAAGGCTACGGACGGGTTCGGACGCCGACGCCGGACGCGTCAGGCGAGCTGGCGCTCTCCGGACTCGAGCGCGGAGCAGAGCACGTTCTCGAGCTCGTTCAGGGCGAACGGCTTGACGAAGTATGCGGCCGGCTCGAGATCGAGCGCGTCCGGCTCGGCCGGGAAGATACTCGTGAAGACGACGGGCAGTCCCTGGCTCCGCAGCGCCCGGGCGTACGGGATCCCCTGCGGATCGCCGGGCTCGATCACGGCCGCGTCGACCGCCGGTGGCTCGAGGTCGTGCCAGTCCGCGAGCACCGGTTCGTGCCCGAGCCGCCGAACGACGTGTTCGAGCAAAGCCCGGATGTCGGCATGGGGCTCGACGATCAGGATCCGCGCCATCACGGAAAGATCCTAAAACGCCGGAGGTATCCGGTTCACCTGCCAGTATGAATACGGTGTGAACGACGGACCCAGAATCCTTGTCGTCGACGACGACGAGGACATCCGCATCCTGCTCCGCGAGCTGTTAGGGCGCGCGGGGTACCGAGTCGACGAGGCCGTCGACGGCCGGACCGCGCTCCGGCGGCTGTTCGAGGCGCCCCCGTCGCTCGTCGTCCTCGACGTGACGATGCCGGACATGGACGGCTACCAGACGCTCGAGCGGATCCGTGACCTCTCCGACGTGCCGGTGATCATGCTGACCGCCCGCACCCAGGAGCTCGAGCGCGTCCGCGGACTCGCCTCGGGAGCCGACGACTACGTCGCGAAACCGTTCGGCCGGCAGGAGCTGCTCGCGCGCGTGCAGGCGCTCCTCCGCCGCTCGGGCGGCAAGGCCGAGATCAACGAGTCCTACCGTGACGACTTCGTCGAGATCGACTACCCGCAACGCCGCGTGCTCGTGCGCGAGCGCGAGGTTCAGTTGACGCCGCTCGAGTTCAAGTTGCTGTCGGCATTCGTGCAGCACCCGAACCAGGTGCTCTCGCGCGACCAGCTGCTCGAGCTCGTCTGGGGTGACCCATACGGCGTCTCGGGCGACCAGGTGAAGCTCTACGTCGGCTACCTGCGCAAGAAGCTCGACCCGGATGCACCCGACTCCGTGCCGGTCGAGACCGTGCGCGGCTTCGGCTATCGCTACAAGAAGAGCTAACCGCCGCTGACCATGCGCGCGACGAGCTCGGTGAGCTCGGGCGCCTGGAACGGTTTCGCGAGGTAGGCGTCGGCACCGGCCGCCAGGCCCCGCTCCACGTCGACGTCCTGCGCCCGGGCCGAGATCAGGATCACGCGTATGTCCTTCGTCGCCTCGTCGGCGCGCAGCGCTGCGAGCACCTCGGTGCCGGTGAGCCGCGGCATCATCACGTCGAGGACGATCGCGGCGGGCTTCAGCTCACGCGCGAGCTCGAGCGCCTTCTCGCCGTCGGTCGCCTGCGCCACCTTGTAGCCCGCGCGCTCGAGCCGGAGCGTGAGCAGCGCGAGGATGTCCGGGTCGTCGTCGGCACACAGGACGAGCGGCGCGTCGTTCACGAGCGCACCGGAAGCTCGACGACGAACGACGAACCTTCGCCCTCGGTGCTCGTCGCGGTGATCTCGCCGCCGTGTGCCTCGACGATCGCTTTCGAGATGTAGAGGCCGAGCCCGGTGCCCGGGATCTGGCGGTCGAGCGCATCGGCCGAGCGGAAGAAGCGCTCGAAGAGCCGGCTTCGCTCGGCTGCCGAGATGCCGATGCCGCGGTCCTCGACCCGCACGCAGACGAGCCCGTTCTGACTCGAGACCGTGATGTCGACCTCGCCGCCCTCAGGACTGAACTTGATCGCATTCGAGATCAGGTTGTCGAACACCTGGCCGAGCCGGCGCATGTCGCCGTAGACGGCGGTACCGCTGCCGCCGCCCTTGAACTGGAGCGAGACGTTGTTCGCGGCTGCGTGTGGCCGCGCCGAGGTGACGCACTCGGCGACGAGCGTCGTCGCGTCGACGTCGCCCTTGTCGAGTTCGACTCCGCCGCTCTGGATCCGCGCGACGAAGAGCAGGTCGTTGACGAGGCTCAGCAGCCGGTCGGCGTTGCGCTCGACGATCTCGAGGTACCCGCGCGCCTCGGGCACGGCGAGCTCGCGCGCCAACTCCACGTATCCGCTGATCGAGGTCAGCGGCGTGCGGAGCTCGTGAGAGACGGTGGAGACGAACTCGTCCTTCAGACGGTCGAGCTCACGCAGGCGAGCGTTTGCCGAGCGCTCCGCGGCACGCGCCCCCTCCACCGCACGCACGAGGCCTGCGAAGCGGACGACGACGAGGATCGAGAGCACGGCCGCTCCGATCGCGACCGACTTCGGATGGACGGTGTGTCCGTGCCAGAAGTGCTCGACGAGGATCACCGCCGGAACCGTCAGCAACGCACCTCCGAGCAGCGCGAGCCGAGCATTCGTGAGTCGCGGCACCTCGCGCCGGTCGCGCACCGTCTCTCTCCCCGCCGACGGGTCGAGCGCCGCGGCGCCCCAGCCCACGTACGAGGCGAGCCAGAAGAAGTCGACCCAGCCGCCCGCGTGGTAGTTGTCGACGGAGAGGTAGAAGAACTCGTCGCCGATCACCCAGAGGAGCGCGCTCAAGACGAGCAGCTCGTAGGAGACGACCCGGCCGCCGAAGGAGAGCACGATCTGCGCGAGCGCAACGAACATCAGCAGGTCGAAGGTCGGGTAGGCGATCTCGGTCGCGCGGGTCGCGACCTTGTCGCCCGTGTGCAGGTACGGGTCGACCAGGAAGATCCACTGGACGGTGCCCGCGGCCACCGCGACGATCAACGCGTCGAGGATCGCGGCCCGCGAGCGCACAGGGCCGAAGTCGCGCAGCAGCAAGTAGATGCCGTAGAAGATGAAGGGGTAGCTGACGAGGTAGAAGCCGTCGGTCAGGGACGGCACCGGCGGCTCCTTGTCGAGGTGCATCTCGTAGAACCCCGAGATCCCGTCCGCGATCACCGACGTCGAGATCGCGATCCCGAACAGGTTCCACGCGAGCCGGGCGTGCTCCATCCGCCGCGCGGCGACGAAGATCGCCGTCACCGACGATGCCCCGATCACGCAGTACCAGACGTCCTGGGCGTCGCCGGCGCCCGACGGCAGGAGGAGCAGCAGGAAATAGATCCCGATCGCCGCCCCGCCCGCGGCGAGGTAGGTCACGGACGCCCGCGACGGGAGGGCGAGTCTGGGCCGCCCGAAGAGCGGCTCGCTGACAGAAGTCGACGTCATGGCTTCCCCCTTCCGAGCGTAGCGGCCGCGGCTGATAAATCCAGGGCTTTCGTTCCAGTGCCTGGCGTTCTATGCTCTCCACCTACACCCCCAAGGCCATTCGAAAGAGACAGGAGGGCGAGTGAGAAAGCGAATTCTGGTGGGCTCGGCGTTCGGGGCCGCGCTGACAGGCCTCGTGCTGGCCATCACGGTCGGCAGTGCCTTCGCGCACAAGAATGCGGCCACGCCACTGCCTGCGTCGTCTTGCTCGGCGATCCAGGGCACGGGCGACGACTTGATCGCGTCCGACCTGCCCTTGCAGGGGTCCGGCCGGGCTCAGACGATCCAGATGACCAAGGCGATTGCCTACATCCTCGGACAGGCAGGCTGGAAGGCCGGCAACACAACGCTGGCGTACCAGAGCTGTGACGATGCAACCGCACAGGCTGGGAAGTGGGACTCCGGCAAGGCCTCGACGAACGCGACTGCATATGCGTCCGACTCGAGTGTTGTCGGCGTGATCGGGACGTTCAACTCCGGTGCGGCCGAGATCGAGATCCCGATCTTGAACCGCGCATCGAACGGCCCGATCGCGATGATCAGCCCCGCGAACACGTACGTCGGCCTGACGCACACCGGCCCGGCCACGGCCGCCGGTGAGCCCGGGAAGTACTACCCGACCGGCAAGCGCAACTACGCCCGTGTCGTGGCGGCCGACGACTTCCAGGGTGCGGCTGACGCGGAGCTCGCGCAGTCGGAAGGCATCAAGACGCTCTACATCCTCGACGACAAGGAGGCCTACGGCCTCGGCGTCGCCAACGACACGAAGAACGCGGCCAAGAAGCTCGGCATCAAGGTGATCGGGCCGGTCGCGTGGGATGGCAAGGCGTCGTCGTACCAGGCCACCGCTCTCAAGATCGCGAAGTCCGGGGCTCAGGGTGTGTTCCTCGGCGGCCTGATCTGCGAGAACGGCGGCAAGCTGATCAAGGACCTCCGCGCAGGGGCGCCCAAGGTGAAGATCCTCGCACCTGACGGCTTCACCCCGATCTCGGCGGTTGTCCAGCAGTCAGGCGGCGTGGCGAACGGCATGACGGTCTCCGTCGCCGGTCTCCCGGTCCAGAAGCTGCCGGCTGCGGGTCAGGCGTTCGGCAAGGCGTTCTGCAAGTCTGCCGGCGCTTCGTGCGTCGGTGGCCAGCCGGATCCGTACTCGGTCTATGCGGCAGCCGCAACACAGGTCTTCCTCGCGGCAGTTGCAGCGTCCGACGGGTCCCGCGCAAGCGTGGACGACCAGCTGTTCAAGGTGTCTGCCAGCACGGTGCTTGGACCGATCAAGTTCAACGCCAACGGTGACGTCACCGCGAACCCGGTCACGATCTACAAGATCGTCGGCGGCAAGTCGACCACCTTGAGGGTGATCGTGCCGAAGAACTCGCTCGTCGCAGCCGCGTAAGCGGTTCGAAGAGCGGGAACGTCTCGGGGGAGGGCTTCGGCCCTCCCCCTGTTTTTCGGCGGCTCGTCCGGGGGCATCCCTAGCCAGATGTAATCGTCGTCTGCGTCGTGTCCGTCTCGGTCGTGGTCGTCGACGGCTCGGTCGTCGTCGTCGACTGAGACTCCGTCGGCGTTGTCGTCGTCGTGCCGGTCGTCGGCGTCGTCGTGATGGTGCCTGTCGTGGTCGTCGAGACGGTCGACGACGGCTCCGTCGTTGCGGGCGTCGTCGGCGTGGTCGCGGCGCCGGTCGACGGCTGCGGTTGCGACGGGGACGGCTGCGCAGGTGTCGACGGCTGGCTCGGCGTTGTCGTCGCGGGGCTCGTCACGGCGGGGCTCATTGTCGTCGAACCGGTTGTGGACGTCGTCGGTGTCGTCGGTGTCGTCGCCGTCGATCCGATCGGGTGTGCGAGCAGCCCGCTCTCGTTCAGGGTGGTTTCGATCTGCTGCTCGACTCCGGTGACCTCTGCTGCCACGGCGGCGGGCGTTCCGCCGGCGCCGAGCTCGGGGAGCGCGTTCAGCTGTGAGAGAGCGTTGTCGAGCTTTGCGATCAGCTTCCGGGAAGGCTGGGCAGTGAGCGTGACGACGATCTGGTCGGCGATCGCCGTCGTCACGCAGGCCGGGCAGTTGACGTTGAGCGCGCCGGCGGCGTCGATCGGCCCGATTTGCTTGCTCTCGCCGACGATCAGCACGAGCTGGAACGACACCGCGACCGTCGTACATGCCTTGCAGTTGGCAAACGCGAACGCGCCGTTCGTGTTCGTCACAGGCGCACCGTGTGCGACCGTGACGAGGGCGTAGGCGATGTCGTAGACGACTCCGCCGTCCGTCGTGTTGACGGCAAGCGCTTGCGTGTCGCCGGGCCCGGGCGGCGCCGGCAGCTTGAACTGGAACGCCGTAGCGCCGACTGTCGCAGCCGGCGACGAGCCGGCCGTCGTAGTCGTGGGTGTGATCGTGGTCGTCGTCGTCATGGTGGGCGTTGTCGTCGTCGGCGTCGGCGACGAAGACGATCCGGTCGTCGAAGGCGCGGCCTGCGGGTCCGGGCTCGAGTCGCTGACGATCGCAACAGCCGGCTTTCCAGCGCCGCCCTCGATCACGAACAGCGCGGGATGCTTTCGAGTAGCTCCCCCACGCGGGACCATCGCGACCGCGAGATGCGTTCCAGGCGCGAGCTGCACGCGTGCCGGCGCGGCAGCGGGACGCGCAACGGGCACGGGCGCTGCCACGAGCGTCGCGAAGCGCGTCAGAGTGCCGCGGTCGCTTGGAGCCACGGGGCGGTATTGGCCTGACGGCCACCACGCCCAGGCGGCGCCGGCAAGAAGTCCAGCCATGGCGACGGCGAGTGTGGCCCGTCGGACCGGGCGGCCGCGGGTCCACGCAAGGCCTTTCCGGCCCATGTTGCGGATGATCTTCTGCGCGATCAGCAAGCTCCCGGCGACCGGCAGGAAGAGCGCGAGCAGGTGAACGAGCGACGCGAGGACGTTCAACGTGCTCTCGTGCGGAATCGCGGCCGTGATCGCGCGTCCGCTCTCCCAGGCACTCGTGGCCAGGCGAGGCAGGAGCACGATCGCGCCGAGCATCAGGCTGAGCAGAACCGGAACCACGATCAAAACCCAGAGCGTCACGAGCAGGCGCGCGCGGCCTTTGAGCGCTGAAGGTTCTCGCCTCCGCCACGGCAGCAGCTGCCGCAACGTCGGTCCGATGTGCGAGTAGAGATCGGGAATGCCGGTTGCGTCCGACAGGATGTGGTAGCCGTCGGCGCGAATCACCGGCGAGAGCTGCTTCACCATCTGGAGGATCTGCAGCGCGACGAGCAGGAGTAGCGCGTCGACACGCCAGGCCAGCCAGACGGCCATCGTCGCCACCGCCACGACAGCGTTGAAGTAGAGCCCGGCGAGATCGATGCGCAGCCGGTCGCGCCGCGGCAGTCGATAAGCGTCGGTGACGTCCGTGTAAAAGGCGGGCCAGACCATGTAGATGCCCATCCCCATCCCGCCCGGCGTCCCGCCGCCATACCGGCACGCCGAAGCGTGACCGAGCTCGTGGAATCCCGCTGACGCAATCGCGAGCACGAAGACGAGGAGCAGCAACGCCGGACTGTGGAACGCGTCGGCCGTCGCCGACGCAACCCCTTTGTGAATCAGCACGAACCAGAAGACGACAACGAAGCACGCGAGCAACGGCCACATCAACCAGGGCCGGAACAGGAACATGAAGGGCGCCGTCAGCCGCCGCGTCAGCTCCGGCTTCGTGACGAGCACCTTCCAGCGCATCGCAAGCAGCGGGTTCCGGCGCGGCGGTGCGTTCTGCTCGCTTCCGGCGAGGAGCCCCTGCGCGGCGAGCTTCTGCGCGAGGCGTAGGACGTGAGGCGGCTCGAACCGCCGGCCGAAACTCTGCGAGAGCGATTCGGCGAGTTCGTCGGCGGTGCGCTCGCCGTCGGCCTCGAAGAGCAGGGCGTACATCAGCGGTCCGAGCTGGACGATCTGGCCGTCCGGCCGCCGGACGAGGGCTACGCCCTCCTTGTAGCCCGACCCGTGGACGTCGCCGAGAAGCTCGAGCCCGGCCGCGCGGTCGAGGGCTCCGAGCTTCGGAGCCCTGACCGTGTCGGCCCGAGGATCGGCTGTCGCTGTCATGCGACTCCGAAGACCGGCTCGACGTTACTTCTGCGAGACGTCCGCGTTCTGCTCGGCTGTCGCGTCGGCCTCGACGTTGTCGAGGTTCTGCTGGATGTCGACCTCTTGCGGAGCGACCGCCTCGGCTTCGCCGTGGTCAGAGCCGACATTCGCGGCGACGGCCGCGTCCACAGGTGCGGCGACGTTCGCGTTTGCGGCGACCGCGCCGTCGACAGGCGCAGCCAGATTCGCGGTTGCGTCGAGGTTGATGTTCGCGTCGAGCAAGCTGCCGCCGTTGAGGAGCGACTGCGCATCGCCGCTGACGCCCGACACGGCGTCGCCCGCAGAGCCGGCGGTCGAGCCGACCGCGTTGCCGGCGTCTCCGGCAACGGTGCCGGCTGCGGCGCCGGCGCCCTCGACCGCACCCGCGGCGCCACTCGTGGCATCCGGAGCGGTGGGCGCAGTTGCGGCCGGGTCGGTGGTGCTGTCGGCGACCGGCGTCGAAGCGTCAGAGCCCGTCGGCGCAGCGGCACTCGCGTCTGACACGGGTGCGGCCGTCGTCGCGTCCGCCGCAGACGGTGCGGCGACGTCCGCGCCGCTCGGTGCCGCGCCGGTTGCAGCTCCGCCGCTCGCCGGTGTGCCACCGGTCGTGCCGACGTTGCTGCTCTGCTCGACGCTCGCGTGCTGGGGCGCTACCGCATCGGCGGTACCGGAGATTCCCTGTTCGATGCTGCCTGTCTGCTGGGCCTCGCCTACGGCGACGCCGTCCGGGCTGAGGACGTTCGCTGCCGCGGAGGCCTCGATCGGCGCAGCCACGTTGAGGTTCGCAGCTGCCGCCAGATCGACCGGTGCCGCCAGGTCGAGCCCGAGGTCGACGTTCGCATTCACGTCGAGCAGTGAAAGAACCTCTTTATTCGGGAGGGAGACAGCTTCTTCAGCCTCGACCTCTTCCATCGAAACTTGGTCGTGCTTGCGCTGCCGCCGGTCCGGGCGCCATTTCATCGTCATCCTCCTTCTTGGGTCAGAAGGTAGAACGGCTCGGGGCGCCCGCGAGTTGCGGGCAGTTACAGCCGCTCGAGCGCGGCGGTGGCGAGGGTCTTCTCGGCCCTGAGCTGGGCGTCGGAGTAAGGGGCGGTGACGTCGAGCGTGAATCCACTCTGGTAGACGCTAAGGAACGAGCGGCCCCCGCTAAGGGCGAACGCGGCCTCCCCGAGACCCTTGATCCGGGACGAGCCGGGAGTGAACGAGTCCTCGAACTGTGCCTTGGTCGACCGGTTGATCGTGACTGTCACCTCTCGTCGGTCTCCGAAGTAGCCGAACGTCGGCCCGGCCCACGTGCAAATCGCGAACGACGAGGTACCGCCGATCGTGCGCGTGACGACATGGCCCCCGACGTGTTTCGCGACCTCGGCGTTCGTGAGCAACGAACACGGATTGCGCAGCTTGGCCGAGGCCGGAGCCGCAACGACGAGGAACGCACCGATCACGGCGACGAAACGCACGGTCAGAGAGATCCTTTGGCCACCGTGACGAGGGTGTGGAAGTCGCCGATCGGCAGCTGCGGCGCCGCCCGCTTGTGCGTGTCCGCTGCGATCGAGCCCGTCTCTCCGCTGTAAAGGACGCGGCCGCTCAGGACGAGCTTGTTCGCGCCCGCCGTGCCGTGCTGTGCGTACCAGGCCGACTCCCAGCGATACGCCGCGTGCGCCGCGGCGTCCGATGCAAACACGGAAACGGTGAACTGGAACGCGTGCTGACTGCGCTCGTCTGCGTAGACGGTGTACGCCTTCTGCGGCAGCGGTTCACCGCAGCAGTAGTAGTCCCCGAGCGGCGTGACCCGCTCGACCCAGAACCCGGCCTTGGTCAAGCGGCTCGCGATCGCAGTTCCCGGGTCGCTCGCCTGGGCCACGCCCTCTGGCACAACCACCAGAGCGGCAAGCGAAACGAGCAACACCGCCAGCCTTGCACTCACGTGTGGCGAAGGCTAACCGATCCGTGTCGTTACGGTTTGCGCGTTCGCAAGGCGGGCTGACTGGGAGGTGGATCGCGGTGTCGGTGCTCGTGACGAGGCTCGGACTTTCGCGTGGCCCGCTCGCAGAGCGCGACTACCGCCTGCTGCTCGCCGGGCGAACGCTGTCGCTCTTCGGCACCGCGATGTCGAACGTCGCAATCGCGTTCGCGATTCTCGATCTCACCGGGTCGAAGGCGGACGTCGGCTATGTCCTCGCCTCTCAGCAAATCCCGAAAGCTGCGTTCCTGCTTCTCGGCGGCGTCTGGGCGGACCGGCTACCGCGACATCAGCTGATGGTTGCGACGAGCGCCATCAGCGGGACGACTCAGTGCGCGGCCGCCGCCCTCCTGCTGTCCGGGCATGCGAACGTCTATTCGCTGGCGGCGCTCGCAGCGACCAACGGCAGCGCAGCGGCCTTCTTCACGCCCGCGTCACGCGCGGTTGTGCCCGCCACCGTGTCCGGCCTCATGCTCCAGCCCGCGAACGCCCTCCTGCGGCTGGCCCAGAACAGCACGCTGATCTTCGGCACCGCCGCCGGAGGCGGTTTGGTCGCGGCGGCCGGCCCGGGTTACGCGATCCTGATCGACGGCCTGACGTTCTTTGCCGGCGCCGGCCTGATCGGAGCGATGCGCCCACGCGACGGCGACGCGCCGACGCCGCGAACGAACGTCCTCCGCGAGCTGCGCGAGGGTTGGGACGCCTTTCGCTCTCGCACCTGGCTGTGGACGATCGTCGTCCAGTTCGCGTTCGTGAACGCAGTCTGGGCAGGCTCACTGAACGTCCTCGGCCCGGTGATCGCGAACGCCCGACTGGGCGGCGCGGCAGTCTGGGGTGCGATCCTGGCGGCGCAAGCGATCGGGTTCGTGCTCACCGGCCTTCTCATGCTCCGAGTCCGAGTGCAGCGGCTCCTCTTCCTCGGAACGGTGTGCGTGTTCCCGATCGCCCTGCCGCTGTTCGCCCTTGCGAAACCGCTGCCCGCGGTCGCGATCGGCGCTTGTGCGTTCGCCGGCGGCGCCTCGCTCGAAGTCTTCGGTGTCGCCTGGTACACCGTTCTCCAGCGCGAGACTCCGCGCCATCTCCTTTCCCGCCTCTCGGCCTGGGACGACTTCGGCTCGCTCGTCTTTGTCCCGCTCGGGCTCGCCGCTGCCGGGCCCGTCGCGAACCTGATCGGCACCCGCGCCACCTTGCTCGGCTCGGGAGCGATCATCGTCGCGTCGACGGCGCTCGTGCTCTTCGTCCGGGACGTTCGACGCCTGTGATCGGAGCCGTACGCTGCGCGGTATGACGCTCACCGCGACTGGTCGCCATGGGAACTCCGAGGCGCGGGCGGACATGGACAGGTTGGTGACGGCGAGCGATCAGCAGTTGTGGCAGGAGGCGCTCGCGGGCAGCTCGGCCGCATTCGGGGTGATCTTCGAGCGGCACGCGAAGGCGGTCTACAACTTCTGCTTCCGTCGCACGGGCAGCTGGTCGCTGGCCGAGGACCTGACTTCGGAGGTGTTCTTGCTCGCCTGGCGGCGGCGCCGTGACGTCGTGTTCACGGCGGAGCGCAGCAGCGTGCTGCCTTGGCTGTACGGCGTCGCGCTGAACCTGGTGCGGAACCGCCGGCGCTCAGAGCGACGGGCGACGGCCGCGTTCGCGCGCCTCGACGCGAAGGAAGCGGAGGCCGACTTCAGCGACGACCTCGTCGGGCGGCTCGCCGACGAGCGCCGGATGCGCGACGTGCTCGCCGTCTTCGACCGCCTCGCCGCGCACGAGCAGGAAGTGCTCGCGCTGTGCGCCTGGGCGGAGCTGAGTTACGAGGATTGCGCTCTCGCTCTCGGCGTGCCGGTCGGGACGGTGCGCTCACGGCTTGCCCGTGCGCGCGCGCACCTCGCGGAACTCGTCGCCGGGAGTGGACATGAACGGAACGGTGAGAGCGTGCTCGGGACGTGTGGCTGATGAACGACCTGCTTGAGCTGCTGATGCCCCCGCCGGAGCGGGACATGCCGCCGGGTCGGCTCGAGCTGCGACGGGACTCGCTGCTCCAGTGGGTCGAGGCGGACGTGCGAGCCGGCCGACACCGGACGGGCCGCTTCGCGTTGCTGCGCGGATTGCGGGTGTGGCTGCTGACTGCTGCGCTGGTGCTGCTCCTTCTGGTGGGCGTCGCGGTTGGTGCTTCACGGGCGTCGGGCGCATCGACCAACTCGCGGGCTGTTGTCGAGGCGTCGGTTGTGGCCGCTGCAGCACCGGCTGTGGCGTCGCTGTTCGTTGTCTCCGCGAATCCTCGCCCGGTCGTTCCGATCCGCGTCGTGGCCGCCCGGGCGCTGGGTTGATGCGGCCGCGCACGCTCGGCAAGATCGTCACGGGTCTCGCCGCCGCCATGCTCGTCGTGCTCGGTGGGACCGGCGCCGCTACGGCGCGCGGCAGCGGCGTCGAGTTCACGCTTCGGCCCTCGCCCTCCGCAGGAGGCCTGATCACAGCCGTCGAGCTCGACCGCTCCGCCGCGATCATGCGGAACCGCCTCGCCCGCCTCGGCGACCACGGCACGGTCGCCCGGCGCTCGACGCTGATTGTGATTCGCCTCGACGCGACGGTGTCGGCAGCGCGGAAGCAGATCGCGCTCATCACCCAGCGGGGCGCGATCGAGTTCTACGACCGCGAGCCTTCGCTACTTCCGCCGTCGATCGGCGCCGGCCGCGAACCCGTCGCGTCGACGAACCTCTCCGCGCTGCGTCGCGCGAAATCCGCTGCGAGCGGACGAGCCTTGATCGTGAGCTGTGACGCGGCAACCGCCGTCGTCTGCCCGGGCGCGAACGGCGGCGTCCTCCCGACGCGAGGGAAGACCTACTACTACCTCCTGAAGAACGACCCGGCGCTCGACGGCAACGACCTCATCCCCTCCGCGACACGGGCCGGCCACGACCCGGCCACCGGGGTCGCGATCGTCTCGATCCAGTTCACGCAGGACGGCGAGCGTGCGTTCCACGCCGTCACCCGCGCGGAAGCCGTTCGCGGCCAGACGCTCGGGACACCCCAACACGTCGCGATCGTCGTCGACGACCATCTGCGTTCCTTCCCCGCCATCGACTACACGACCAACCCCGACGGGATCAACCCGACCACCGGCGCGGAGATCACCGGCCTCTCATCGACCGGCGCCGCCAAGCACCTCGCGGCCGTGCTCCGGACCGGCGAGCTGCCGCTCCATTTCGTCACCGTCTCGGAGCGACCACTGCGCTAACGTTCGCGGCGGACCGCGCGGGCGTTCCTCTCGGTCGATCGAGAGCGCGGTCTACCGGCCGAACGCATCAGATTCAGGAGGTTCGTCTGATGGCGACGGCGTTCGGATGGGCGGCAGCAACCTGGGCGGTGGTGATGGCGCTCGCACCGGTCCTGCAAGTCCGCGAGATCCTCCGGCGAAAGTCGTCGGCAGGGATCTCGGTCGGGTACATGCTCGTGCTGATCGTCGGCTTCGCACTCTGGGTGCTGTACGGCATCGCGCGTGGCGACACGGTCCTGTTCGTGCCGAACACGCTCGCATTCATCGTCATGGCTGGGACCGTGGCGATCGTTATCCGCTTCCGGTGAGCCGACCTGGCTTCCGCCCGCCGGTACGTTAGGCTTCCAGGGTCATGAGGCTGGGCTGGAAGGGCTTGCTCGTGATCGGGTGCGTCGTCGGTGCCGGGGCGGTGATCGGTGTCGTGTTCTGGCCATCCGAGCGTCCGCAACGGGTCGTGCGGATCGACTTCACGACACTGCCACAGGCGACCCGTGTTCAGGAAGAAGCGGTCGCCGGCTTGCTCGCCCTCGACCCACACGTCTCCGCGTTCAAGTTCGTGCCGAAGTCGGCCGCGCTGGCTGCCATCAAGCGCAACGAACCGAAGCTCGTCGAGCGGCTTCCGTACAACCCGCTGCCCGACTCGATCACGGTCACACTCAAGAGCGACCGCTACGCCCCGTCGGTGATCGCGGCTGTCCGTCCACTCGCCGGTGTGCAGATCGTGCTCTCAGGCGTTCGGCGTTAGGTTCATCGTGCTCTAGTGGATCGCAGCCTCTAGTTCTGGGGCAACTGTCGGCTGCTCGCAGTCGAGCGAGCTCGGCGTCGGCTTCGTCGCCGTGGCACGCCCGGCCAACGCGGCTACGGCCAGGGCCGCAATCACGAGCAGCGCGAGCGTCTTCGGCAGCCCTTCCCGATCGGCGAGAAGACCGATCAGCGGCGGGCCAACGATGAAGCCCGTGTAACCGATCGTGAAGGTGGCGGCCAGTGAAGGGCCGGGCGGATCAAGCCGTCCCGCCGCGCTGAAGAGCAACGGCACGGCGTTCGCGATGCCGAGGCCGCAGACGGCGAAGCCGATCACCGCGGGCGCCGTCGCGCTGATGAGCAGCACACCGCCGAGCGCAACCCCCACCAGCGCCATGCCGCCGCGTATCAACATCGCGGCGCCGAGCCGCTCATTGAGCAGATCGCCGCCGAGGCGCGCGACGGCCATCCCGAGGGAGAAACCGGTAAACGCCGTCGCCGCCGCTGCCGCGCTCGCGCCGGCGTCGTGACGGAGGTAGATCCCGCTCCAGTCGCCGATCGC
>DASYAO010000042.1:0-14951 GCA_036501285.1 Gaiellaceae bacterium | reverse complement strand
ACGCAGACGCTGACGCGCGAGGGGCTCGAGCTGATCCGCCCGACCGTCGAGGCGCTCGCCGCGGCCGAGGGGATGCCCGCCCATGCAGCGGCGGTGCAAAGATGAAGGCGCTCGCACCGGAGTTCACCGCGTACACGTGGGCGACGCCGAGCGACGAGGTCGCACGGCTTGCGGGCATCGACGTCTCGCAGGTGATCCGCTTCGACCAGAACACGTCGCCGCAGCCGTTGCCGTCGTCGAGGCCCGGCACGATCGCGAAGGCGCTCGCCGGCATCAACAACTATCCGCCCGGCGGCTACAAGGAGCTCCATCGCGCAATTGCCGACTACAACGGCGTCGATCCGGCGAACGTCGTGCTCGGCCTCGGCGCCGACGATCTGATCTTGCTCTGCGCGCGCGCCTTCGCAGGCCCCGGCGACGAGATCGCGATCAAGCCTGAGCGCACGTACCCGCTCTACCGCATCGCCACACAGCTCGCGGGCGCGACCGTCGGCAGCGACAACCCCGTGCTCACGTTCACGTGCCGGCCGAACAGCCCGCTCGGCGAGCTGCCGGATCTCCCGGGCGGGCGGCCGCTCGTCGTCGACGAGGCGTACTACGAGTACTGCGGCGAGACCGCGCTGCCGCTCGTCGAGGGCGGCGACGTGATCGTGCTGCGCACGTTCTCGAAGGCGTTCGCGCTCGCGGGAGCGCGCGTCGGGTACGCGATCGCGTCGCGGGAGCTCGCCGCCGAGCTGAACGCGCGCCAGGCACCGGCGCCTGTGACCTCCCTGTCCGCCGCGCTCGCCGTCGCGGCTCTCGCATCGCCGCCCGACGTGCGCCCCGTCGTCGAAGAACGCGAGCGGCTCGCGTCGTCGCTTCACGCGACCGGGCTCGAGCCGCTGCCGTCGAACGCGAACTTCCTGTTCGTCCCCGTCGAGGACGGGCGCGAGCTCGCCGACCGCCTGCTGCGACAGGGGCTCGTCGTGCGCGTGTACGACGACGGCATCCGCATCACCGTGCGCGACGCAGCAGACGACGACTACCTCGTCGAGACGCTCGCGCGCCTGCGAGACACGCCGTCGCCCGTCGCCGAACGCGCGGGCCGAAGCGCCAGGCACCTGCGCGCCACCGCCGAGACGCGCATCTCGGTGCGACTCGGCCTCGACGGCGCCTCGCGCGTCGCGGTGCAGACCGGCGCGGGCATCTACGACCACTTCCTCGAGCAGCTCGCGTTCCATGCAGGGCTCGACCTGATCGTCGAGGGCGCGGGCGATCTCGAGATCGGCGACCATCACACGGTCGAGGACACCGCGCTCGCATTCGGCGAGGCACTCGACCTCGCCCTCGGCGACCGCCGTGGGATTGCGCGCTACGGCGATGCGGTCGTGCCGATGGATGACGCGCTCGCGCGTGCCGCGGTCGATCTCGGCGGCCGGCCGTTCGCCGAGCTCTCGTTCGAGACCGAGCCGGGAATGGCCACGCACTTCTTCCAGTCGCTTGCGCAGGCGGCGCGCATGGCGATCCACGTCGAGGCGACGGGCCGCGATCCGCACCACACCGCCGAGGCTGCGTACAAGGCGGTCGGCCGTGCACTGCGCACAGCGCTTCGCGGGGAGTCCGCGGGCATCCCGTCGACGAAGGGGAGCTTGTGAAGGTCGCCGTCTGCGATTACCGCGCCGGGAACATCCGCTCGGTCGAGATCGCGCTCCGCAGGCTCGGCGCGGAGATGGTCGACGACGTCGAAGTCGCCGATCTCGCTGTGCTGCCGGGCGTCGGCTCGGCGCGCTCGGCGATGGGCGAGCTGCGCGCGCAAGGGCTCGACGAGGCGCTCCGCCGGCGGCTCGCCGACGATCGACCGGTGCTCGGCATCTGCCTCGGCTTGCAGCTCGCGGTCGAGTTCTCCGACGAGGACGGCGGCGTCGAGGGACTCGGGCTTCTGCCCGGGCGAGCCGTCCGCGTGCAGGCAGAGCGCGTGCCACGGATCGGCTGGGCCGAGGTCGACGGCGCCGCCTACTACTTCGCGCATTCGTACACGGTCGAGACGCCGTGCGCGACCGCGTGGTCGGACAGCCTCGTCGCAGAAGCACGCCACGGTGCGTTCCTCGGCGTGCAGTTCCATCCCGAGAAGAGCGGCGCCGCCGGCGCACGCTACCTCGACGGCGTCCTCAGAGAGGTGAGAGAGAAATCACTCTCCCGCGCCTGATTCCGTGTCTCGACGTCGCCGCCGGCCGCGTCGTCAAGGGCGTCAAGTTCCAGGAGCTGCGCGACGTCGGCGATCCCGTCGAGCTCGGCGCGGCGTATTCCGACCGGGGTGCCGACGAGCTCGTCTTCCTCGACGTCAAGGCGACGCTCGAGGAGCGCGACACCCTCGTCGGCGTCGTGCGCCGCGTCGCCGAGCAGCTCGCGATTCCGTTCACGGTCGGCGGCGGCATCCGCACGGTCGCCGATGCCGACCAGCTTCTCTCCGCCGGCGCGGACAAGGTTTCCGTGAACTCGGCCGCGCTCGCGCACCCGGCGCTCGTCACCGAGCTCGCCGAGAAGCTTGGCACGCAGGCGGTCGTCGTTGCGATCGACACCGAGGGCGGGAACGTCAAGACGCGCGCCGGCACGACCGAGACTGCGCGCACGACCGTCGAGTGGGCGAAGGAGGCGGAGGCGCGCGGCGCGGGGGAGATCCTGCTCACGTCGATCGACGCCGACGGCACGCGCGAAGGCTACGACCTCGACGTCACGCGCGCGGTTGCCGACGCCGTCTCGATCCCCGTGATCGCGTCCGGCGGTGCCGGCGGTGCGGAGCACATCGCGGCCGCGCTCGAGGTCGCCCAGGCGGCGCTGCTCGCCTCGATCCTGCACGAGGATCCTGAACGCCTGACATCGTTGCGCGCCGAGCTGCGCGGGCTGGGGGTGGCGGTTCGTGACGCAGTCTGAGAAAGTGCTTCGCCCTGCGATCGTGCAGGACGCAGACAGCGGGCGCGTACTGATGCTCGCGTGGATGGACGACGAGGCCGAACGGCGCACGCGCGAATCCGGCGAGGCGTGGTTCTGGAGCCGCTCGCGGCAGGAGTACTGGCACAAGGGCGAGACGTCCGGCAACACGATGGCGGTCGAGGAGCTCCGCGACGACTGTGACGGCGACGCGCTGCTCATGCGCGTGCGCCCGAACGGTCCCGCGTGTCACACCGGCTCGCTCTCGTGCTTCGCGCCGGGGCTCTGGCGGACGATCTCAGAGCGGGCGAAAGACAGGCCCGAAGGCTCGTACACGACGAAGTTGCTGAACGAGGGCGTCGGCGCGACCGCGCAGAAGGTGGGCGAGGAGGCGGTCGAGCTCGTGCGCGCCGCGCTCGCGGAGTCCGACGAGCGCGTCGTCGAGGAGGCGGCCGACCTCGTCTACCACCTGTACGTGCTGCTCGCTGCGCGCGGTCTCGACGTCGCCGCCGTCGAGGACGAGCTCGCCCGACGCGCCCGCTAGTCGATCGCCCGGCGGTAGAAGCCGCGCACGCCGAGCACGAGCAGCAGCGCGACCGCACCGACGAGCACGACGATGCAGATCCACGGTTCGATGTGCGGTACCTGAGGCGTGAGCGCGCCGCGAAGCATCTCGCTCACGTACGTCATCGGGTTCGCGGCCGTCACGATCTGAAACCAGCGCAGGCGCGAGAGCGACGGCCACGGGTACTGGCTGCAGCCCGTGAAGAGGAGCGGCGTGAAGACGAGCGAGAAGACGAGGCTGATCCGCTGCGGCTGCACGGCCGTGCCGAGAAGCATCCCGAACCCGGCGCCGACGAGCGCGCCGAAGGCGAGGCCGAGCAGGAAGAGCGGCAGGCCCTGCCACCGCCACGGGATCGAGCCGAGCACGCCGATCCCGATCGGGATCATCACGAGCGTCGCGACGAGTGCCCGCAGCAGCGCGAAGAACACCTTCTCGGCTGCGACGAAGCTCGTCGGCATCGGCGCGAGCAGGCGGTCCTCGATCTCGCGCGTCCAGCCGAACTCGGCGACGAGCGGGAACGCGAGCGTCTGCATGCTCGTGATCACCGCAGTCAGCGCGAGCAGTCCGGGGAAGAGCAGGGCGGCATAGTTGTGCTGCGTGTACCCGAGGCTGCTCAGCACCTTCCCGAACACGAACAGCAAGAAGAACGGCTGCAGGATCACTTGCGCGAGGAACGCCGGCAGTTCGCGCACGGTGACGTAGAGGTCGCGGTAGAGGACGGCCCAGAGCGCACCCCAGCGGCTCGGCTGGGCCTCGAACGGCTCGACGGCCACGGCCGTCACCGCAGCGACCTCCCGGTCAGGTGGATGAAGACGTCTTCGAGCGTCGGCGCTCCGAGCTTGACGTCGCTGAGCGCGACGTTGCGCGCGGCGAGGACGGCCGCCGCCGGCGCGACGAGCGGCGCCGCCTCCTCGGTCAGGTAGAGCCGGAAGCGGACTCCGCCGGTTCCCTCCTCGGTTGGTGGAGCTTCGAGCCGCTCGACGCGCTCGACGCCGCCGAGTTCCGCGAGTGCCGCGACGACGTCGCCGTCGGCCTGGTCTGCGGTCGCGAGCTCGAGCGTGCTCGAGCCGGGCAGCGAGCGCATCAGGGCCGTGGGCGTGTCGAGTGCGAGCAGGTGCCCGTGATCCATGATCCCAACCCGGTCTGCGAGCACGGCCGCCTCGTGCATGTCGTGCGTCGTGAGCACGAGCGTGACGCCGGTGTCGCGCAGCTCGCGCAGCCGGTCCCAGACGAAGAGACGCGCGGCGGGATCGAGCCCCGTCGTCGGCTCGTCGAGGAAGAGCACGACCGGGCGGTGCATCAGCGCGCGCGCGATCATCACACGCTGCGACTGGCCGCCCGAGAAGAAGTCGGGCTTCGAGCCGGAGCGGTCGAGCAGGCCGAACTGATCGAGCAGCTCGTCCGCACGAGGGCCGCGCGCCCTCGTCGGCACGCCGTGATAGGCGGCATGGAAGATCAGGTTGTCGCGGATCGAGATCGAGCGGTCGAGGTTGCTGCGCTGCGGCACGACCGCGACCTGAGCGCGCGCCCCCACTGGATTGCGCACGACGTCGACGCCGCCGACGAAGGCGTGCCCGCCCGTCGGCCGGACGCGTGTCGTCAGGACGCCGACGGTCGTCGTCTTCCCGGCGCCGTTCGGGCCGAGCAGGCCGAAGACCTCACCCGCGTTGACGGCGAACGAGACACCGTCGACGGCGTTGACCGGCGACTTCGGGTAACGCTTGACGAGCTCGCGCACCTCGACCACCGACGCGCTCATTGCGGCCTCCCGCCGACGACCCCGGTCTCGTAGGCGACGATCACTGCCTGTACGCGGTCGCGTAGCTGCAGCTTCTGCAGGATCCGCTTCACGTGCGTCTTCACCGTCGACTCCTCGACCACGAGCTCGGCGGCGATCTCGCAATTCGAGAGACCGCGACCGATCAACGCCAGTACCTCTTGCTCGCGCGGCGTGAGCATGTCGATCTGCACCCGCGAGCGTCTGGGCTCACGGGCCATCCGGGCGATCACGCGGCTCGTGACAGAAGGCGAGAGCAGGGAGTCGCCCGCGGCGATCGTGTGGATCGCGCTGATCAGCTCTTCCGGCCGGGTGCGCTTGAGCAGAAAGCCGGCCGCGCCGGCGTCGAGCCCTCCGAAGATGTAGTCGTCGTCTTCGAATGTCGTCAGCATCAGCACTTTGGTCTCCGGTGCGGTCGCGGTGAGCTCGCGCGTCGCGGCGATGCCGTCGAGATCGGGCATGCGCACGTCCATCAAGACTACGTCGGGACGGAGCGCGTGCGTTTCGTGAATCGCACTCGCGCCGTCTCCCGCCTGTCCGACGATCTCGATCGCGGCGTCGCTCGAAAGCACCGACTCGAGGCCGGCGCGCATCAGCTCGTCGTCGTCGACGATCAGTACGCGCACCCTCTCAGACACGGGCGCGCGCCCCGGTCGGAAGGACCGCGCGTACGACGAACTCGCCGGCTTGCACGCCGGTGGCAAGCGAGCCGCCGAGAAGCTCCGCACGCTCACGCATGCCGACGAGCCCGTGGCCGCCGCCCTCGGCTGCAGCAGGCCCTGGGTCCGTGGCGTTGCGGACCGTGAGCTCGAGCTGCTCCGGACTGAAGCGAAGGTCGAGCTCGGCACGGCCGGTCCCATGCCGGGCTGCGTTCGTGAGTGCTTCCTGGAGGATGCGGTAGGCGGACTGGTCGACCGTGCGGGGCAATGCGTGTTCGAGGCCTTCGCGCCTGACCGTGACGTCGAGCCCGGCGAGGCGGTGGCGTGCAACGAGCGTCTCGAGTGCGGCGAGTCCCGGCTGAGCCTCGACGCGACCGTTCGGATGCTCGTCGTCGCGCAGCGTGCGGACGAGGTCGTCGATCTCGCCGACCGTCTGGCGTGCGACCTCTTCGATCGTCTGCAGAGCCGATTGCGCACGCTCGGGATCCTGCTCGCGCAACAGGCGGGCGGCGCCCGCCTGCACGAGGATCACGTTCATCGCATGCCCGACCGAATCGTGGAGGTCACGCGCGATGCGAGTCCGTTCCTCTGCGCGTGTGCGTTCGTCGAGCGCCGAACGCCGTTCGTGGCGAAGCCGGGTGCGGTCGCCGATGAAGACGATGAGTGTCCAGACGACGATGCCGAAGATGAGCGGCAGGGTCGGGAACGAGTCCTCGCCGATTCCGATCGTCGCGACATGTGCAGCGAGCAGCAGAGCGACGAGCACGAGCGTTCCCCGCTTCAGCGCCGGCGTCGTCGCCGCGAACAGAAAGAGCGCGATCGTCGCCCCGACCGGCGGTCCGGGCAGGTAGTCGAACAGGTTGAGCGTGCAGCTCGCGATCGTGGTGACGACGAAGACGGCGAGCACGTTTCGCCGCCACACCGCGAGCGGCAGCGTCGACAGTGCCGCGAGCAGCACGCCGCCGACGTCGAGCGCATGGTAGTGGTGGCCAAAGACGATGCCCATGCCACCGTGCCGCGCGAGCAGTACGATCTGCGCCGCGAGCGCGACGACCGCGAGCAGACCGTCACGTAGCGAGCGTCTTGTCACGTCGGCAACGAGCGTAGCTCCGCACGCCCGCGCGGGAGTCGCCCCACGGGATGATCGGAATCTCCCCCCGTAGGAGGAGGCAGGTTCCTTCCGCGGAGCGTTTCGCAGCGGGCGTTGCGTGCCTAGCGTGGCACCCATGCTCATATCGCTCTCACGCTTCGTCCTGAACCACCGCCGCGTCGTCATCGCCGCCTGGATCGTCCTTCTCGTCGCCGGCGGGATCGGCTCGGGCCGCGTCTCGAAGCGGCTCGGCTTCAGCTTCGCGCTCCCCGGCCAGCCCGGGTACGAGACGGCGAAGCAGATCGACAAGCTCTACGGCAACGGCGGAGATCAGGCGCCGTCGATCTTCGTGATCACGGTTCCGTCCGGCCAGACTGTTCGTGGCGACGAGCAGACGATCGCAGCCGCCGTCGGGCGCGTGCGGCATGCGGAGCCGAAGCTGCGGATCGTCGACTACTCCGCAACCCACGACTCGCGCTTCATCACGAGCGACGAACGGACGACCTTCGCGTTTGCGTTCGCGCCGGAGGCGAAGGGCTTCGGCTCGCCGTCGTTCACGAAAACCGGCGGCCAGATCCTCGCACGCAGTCTGCCGAACGGCTACAGCGCGACGACAACCGGGCTGAACGAGCTCTCGTCCGGCGGTCAGGCGAAGGGCCCGGGCATCTTCGCCGAGACGCTTCTCGGCGCGCTCGGCGCGCTCGCGGTGCTGCTGTTCGTCTTTGCGTCCCTGCTCGCATTGATCCCGCTCTTGATCGCCGCGTTCTCGATCCTCACGACGTTCCTGATCGTCCTCGGTCTCTCGTACGTCGCGAACATCTCGGCAATCGTCGAGTTCCTGATCGCGCTCGTCGGCCTCGGCGTCGCCATCGACTACTCGCTGCTGATCGTCACCCGCTGGCGCGAGGAACGGGCGAAAGGCCGCGACAACCATGACGCGGTGGTGATGGCGACTGCGACCGCGGGTCGCGCCGTGCTGCTCTCCGGCCTGACTGTGGGAATCGGTCTCGTTGCGCTCGTCGTGCTGCCGGTGCCGGCGATGCGCAGCGTCGGGGTTGGCGGGATGCTGATCCCATTCGTCTCGGTCGCCGTCTCGCTGACGCTGCTCCCGGCGATCCTCGGCGGCATCGGCCCGCGCATCGACTGGCCGAGGGTCCGTCACGAAGGCCGTGCGAGCCGCGCCTGGACGGCGTGGACGCGGCTCGTCGTCCGGCGCCGGTGGATCGCCGCGGCGGTCGCCGTCGCAGCGCTCACAGTGCTCATCGTCCCGGCGTTCGGGCTCACGACCGGCGACACCGGCGCGAACGCACTCGCGAACAAGGGACCTGCGCGCACGGCCTACGATCGCCTGCTCGCCGGTGGCGTGCCGAGCGGCGTGTTGACGCCGCTTGAGGTGCTGACGAGCTCTTCGAAAGCGTCGGCGACGCGGGCGATGCTTTCGAAGGTTCCCGGCATCACCGATGCCGTCGTCTCGACGGCACCCGACAGCAACCGTGCCGGTACGACGGTCGTGCTCGGGATTCCGGTGGCGCAGACCAGCAACTCGAAGACGCTCGCACCGGTGCGCGCAGCGACCTCTGCGCTCGACGGCCGGCCCGGCGTGGTGGGTGTCGCGGGCGAGGGCGCGATCAGTGTCGCCTACTCGAATGCGGTGTTCGGCAACGTGCCGCTGATGTTCTCGGTGATCGCGGTGCTGACGTTCATCCTGCTTGCGCGGGCGTTCCGTTCGATCGTGCTCGCGCTCAAGGCGATCCTGCTGAACCTCGTCTCGCTTGCGGCGGCGTTCGGCGTGATGACGTGGTTCTGGCAGCAGGGACACGGCTCCGATTTCGTCTTCGGGATCCCCGCGACCGGCGCGATCACGTTCTGGCTGCCGCTGATGGTGTTTGCGTTCCTCTTCGGGCTCTCGATGGACTACGAGGTCTTCATCCTCACCCGCGTGCGCGAGGAGTACGAGCGCACCGGCTCGACCGACGAGGCGCTTGTCGAGGGACTCGGTCGCACCGGTCGCCTCGTCACGAGCGCGGCGTTGATCCTGTTCCTTGCGTTCGCGTCACTCGCTTCGGCGCCGGACACCGACATCAAGGTGTTCGCGACAGGTCTCGGCGCCGGGATCCTGATCGACGCCACGTTGATCCGGGCGCTCCTGCTGCCGGCGCTCGTCTCGCTGCTCGGCCGCTGGAACTGGTGGATGCCGAAGCTCCCGGCTCGCCTGCTTCGCATCGAGCCTTCGCGTGCCGCGGCTACGGATGCGGGGCGCTGAGGTGGGCTGGGCGCGCACTACTCAGCGATTCCTGGCGTCGTTGATCGCTGCGGCAGTCGCGGTGCAGTTCTTCCTCGCGGGCGCCGGTGCGTTCGGCGCGACGAGCTTCGCGCCGCACCGCACGCTCGGTTGGGCGATTCTGTTCGCAGCGGCTGTCGAGCTTCTCGTCGCCTTTGCCGCGGTTCGGTTCGTGCGGCGTAGCGCGATCCTGTTCCTGCTCGTCGCGCTGCAGGCCGCACTCGGCGTGCTCGGCGCCGATACGCAGGCTTGGTTCGGCGCGCTGCACGGGCTGAACGCGCTCGGCGTAATGGCCGCAGCCGGCATCCTCGCCCGCGCAGCCTGGCTCACTTCATTTACTGGACGTCGTCCGGGACGAGGTTCGGTTAAGAAAGTGTAAGTGCCGCTCGCAGCAGGGGAATTGGCGGTTGACCTGTCTGGACGAGACATGTCTCGGTGTCCGTTGCGGATGCGGCCTGATGCGACGGTTTGTGACGAACCTTCCACAGGCTGTACCGGGTTGAGGCACCACGCCGAAAGGATCAGTGCAGCGTCTCGCCCCGCTCGAGCATCTCGACGAACTGTGCGATCCGGCGCGCACGCGTCTCGGGACGCTTCGCATCCTGGATTCGATAGAGGATCGCGTAGCGGTTCTGGCTCGAGAGCGTCGCGAAGAACTTCGAGGCGGCCTTGCTCTTTCGGAGTGCGCGCTCGAGATCGTCGGGGACGGTCGCCGACGCCGGGCTATCGTACGCCGCATCCCAGCGGCCGTCGGCCTTCGCCCTTTCGATCGCGCGAAGCCCGGGCTCCTTCATCGAGCCGGCCGCGATCAGGCGAGTCGCGGCGTCGCGGTTGATCTTCGACCACTTGCTGCGGGCACGCCGCGGCGTGAAGCGCTGCAGGTAGTAAGTCTCGTCGAAGCGCTTCACCTGCGTGTCGATCCAGCCGTAACAGAGCGCGACCTCGAGCGCCTCGGTGTACGTCACGGTCGTCGCCCCCGTGCCTCTCTTTGCGAACTTGATCCAGACGCCGTCCTCGTCTTCGTGACGCACGTCGAGCCACTTCGCCCACGCCGCGCGCGTGCGGAACAACCGGACCGGCGGGTCAGCCAAGGAGCAGCGCTAGCAATGCCTTCTGCACGTGCAGGCGGTTCTCGGCTTCGTCCCACACCGCCGAGCGCTCGCCATAGAGCACCTCGGGCGTGATCTCCTCGCCGGGATGCGCCGGCAGGCAGTGCAACACGATCGCGTCGGCCGCTGCACCGGCGAGGAGCGCGCCGTCGAGCCGGTAGGGCTCGAGATCGCGCAGCCGCTTCTCACGGCCCGATTCCTGGCCGAGCGAGACCCAGATGTCGGTGACAAGCACGTCCGCTCCGTCCGCAGCCTCGCGCGGATCGCGCACGAGCGTCACGTGCTCGCTCGCGGGGTCGTAGCCGTCGGGGCACGCGGCGACGACCTCGGCGCCGAGCAGCGTCGCGAGGTCGGCGAGCGAGTCGAGCACGTTCGTCCCGTCGCCGACCCAGCCGATCCGCACGCCTTCGAGCCGGCCGACATGCTCCCGGATCGTCAGCACGTCGGCGAGCGCCTGGCACGGATGCTCGATCTGCGTCAGCGCGTTGATCACCGGGATGTCGGCCGCGTCCGCCCACGCCTCGAGCTCCTCGTGCGAGAGCACGCGGATCGCGAGCGCGTCGAGATAGCGCGAGAGGACGTGCGCGGTGTCGTAGAGCGACTCGCCGCGCGAGAGCTGCATCTCGTCCGGCGTCAGCGTCACGAAGCCGCCGCCGAGCTGCACCATTGCGGTCGCGAACGAGATCCGCGTGCGCGTCGACGGCTGGCCGAAGATCAGGCCGAGGGTTCTCTGGGGCAGCAGTGGCAGCGGATTCGCCTTCAGCTCGGCGGCGAAATCGAGCACGCGCTCGAGCTCGTCGCGCGTGAAGTCGCGCACACGCAGGAAGTCGCGGCCTTTGAGCGAGGTCACGACCATCGTTCCCTCGCAGCCTTCACGGCGGCTGCGACGTCGCCGAGTCGCGGCGCAGTCGGCGGCGCCGCGAACGTGCCTGCGCGAACTTGCGCGGCGACCTGCTCGTGCGCATCGCGGAACGGGACGCCTTCGCGCACGAGCGCCTCGGCGGCATCAGTCGCGCGCAGCAGCGGATCGGCGCACGCGGCGGCCATGCGCTCGCGCTCGAATGCAAGACCGCGCACCAGCACGGCGAGCGCATCGAGCGCGCCCTTCACGTCGGCACGCGCGGCGAATGCGGGCGCCTTGTCCTCCTGCAGGTCCTTGTCGTAGGCGAGCGGTAGCGACTTGACCGTCGCGAGCAGGCCGGTGAGCCGGCCTATCGCCGTGCCGGCCTTGCCGCGCACGAGCTCGGCGACGTCGGCGTTCAGCTTCTGCGGCATCATCGACGAGCCTGTCGCGGCATCCTCCGGCAAGCGCGCGAAGCCGAACTCGCTCGTCGTCCAGAGCACGAGCTCCTCGCCGATCCGCGAGAGGTGGACGAAGAGCACCGCGCAGGCGTAGAGGTAGTCGAGGGCGAAGTCGCGGTCGGCGACGGCGTCAATCGTGTTTCGCATCGGGTTTGGAGGCAGCGGCAGCGGCAGCGTCGAGCCGGCAAGCGCGCCGGCACCGAGCGGCGAAGGAGCCGCTGCGCGCGCGGCTGAGCGGAAGCGCTCGCGGTCGCGCTCGAGCATCTCGACCCACGCGAGCAGGTGATGGCCGAGCGTCACGGGAATCGCGCGCTGAAGGTGCGTGTAACCGGGCATCGGCGTGTCGGCCTCCGACCCCGCACGGTCGAGCACAGCTTCGACGAAGCCGTGCAACGCCGCCTCGGCCTCGTTGCAGGCGTCGGCCACGTAGAGGCGGAACGCGGCCGCGACCTGGTCGTTGCGCGAGCGGCCGGCGTGGATCTTGCGCCCGGCGTCGCCGAGCAGGCGCTCGATCGCCGAGTGCACGTCCTCGTCGGCCTCCTCGATATCGTCGACGGTGATCGCACCGAGTCGCTCCTCGACGTCGCGCAGCTCGTCGCCTGTGAGGAAGCCGGCATCGTGCAGGCGCTGCGCATGAAGGAGCGTTCCCTTGACGTCATAGGGCAGCAGGTCGTCGTCCTGCGCGCGCAGGAAGTCCCACACCTCGGGCGCGAGCCCGGTGCCAACGCGGCCGGCCCAGAGCGTCACGGCTCGAGCTCCAGCGGCGCCGCGTGCCGAAGCGCCTTCTGCGCGTCGAGCATGCGGCGCGAGTCGGCGATGTCGTTCAGCTGCACCTGCAGCTGGCCGATGCGATCGCTCGCGGTGAAAACGGTCGCCGAGCGTTCCATCGAGAGTCGCTCCGCGTCGTAGGTGACGGCATCACCGCGCGTGTCGAGGATCGTGTAGTCGTCGCCGCGGCGAAGCTCGATCGTGACCTCGCCTGTGACGACCGACGCTACCCAGCGCTGCAGCGAGTCGCGGAGCATCAACGCCTGCGTGTCGAACCAGCGACCTTCGTAGAGCAGCCGTCCGAGCTTGCGGCCCTCGACCGCGTACTGCTCGAGCGTCGCCTCGTTGTGGATCGCGGTGAGCAGCCGTTCGTAGGCGATCGAGAGCAGTGCCATTCCCGGCGCCTCGTAGATCCCACGGCTCTTCGCCTCGATGATCCGGTTTTCGATCTGGTCCGACATGCCGAGCCCGTGGCGGCCGCCGATCTCGTTCGCCCAGCGGATCACCTCGACCGGCTCACCGACAGGCCGGCCGCCCTCGAAGCTGACCGTCACCGTCTCCGGCTCGATCTCCACGGCGGGATCCCACGAGGCGGCGCCCATGATCGGCTCGACGATCTTCATGCTCGTCGAGAGCTGCTCGAGATCCTTCGCCTCGTGCGTCGCGCCGAGCAGGTTCGCGTCGGTCGAGTACGCCTTCTCGACCGAGGTGCCGTGCGGCAGGCCGCGCGCCTCGAGCCACTCGCTCATCTCCTTGCGGCCGCCGAGCTCCTCGACGAATGCAGCGTCGAGCCACGGTTTGTAGATGCGGAGGTTCGCGTTCGCAAGCAGGCCGTAGCGGTAGAAGCGCTCGATGTCGTTGCCCTTATACGTCGAGCCGTCGCCCCAGATCTCGACGCCGTGCTTGCCCATGGCGCGCACGAGCAGCGTGCCGGTGACGGCGCGCCCGAGTGGCGTCGTGTTGAAGTACGTCCGGCCCGCGGTGCGGATGTGAAAGGCGCCGCACTGCAGCGCGGCGAGACCTTCGCGCGCGAGCGCATCCTTGCAGTCGACGAGGTAAGCCTCCTCGGCGCCGTAGTGCTTCGCGCGCTCGGGGATCGACCCGACGTCATCCTCGTCGTATTGGCCGAGGTCGGCGGTGAACGCGAAGGGGATCGCCCCGTGCTCGCGCATCCACGCGATCGCGCAGCACGTGTCGAGCCCGCCGGAGAAGGCGATGCCGACGCGCTCGCCGGCGGGGAGCGCGCCGAGGATCACGCGGCCGTTCGTCACGAGCCGTTTCCGTGGTGCTCGCGGAACTGCTCTTCGAGGTCGGCGCCGGACGAGCCGTCACGCGCGGCGACGAAGATCGTGTTCTCACCGGCGACGGTCCCGGCGACGTCGGCGAGTCCGGCCTCGTCGATCGCGTCGGCAAGCGGCGCGGCGAGACCGTTCGGCGTCGTGATCACGAGCAGCTGCCCGGCAGGGGTCATCCCGCCCGCCCAGCGGCGCATCGCGGTCGAGAGCTCCTCGATGCGGCGCAGGTCGGCTGCGCCGGGAAGCGCGTAGACGAGCTTGCCGTTGCCGTTTCGAACCTTTACGAGTCCGAGCTGAGCGATGTCGCGCGAAACGGTTGCCTGCACCGTGTCGATCCCTTCGTTGCGAAGGGCGTCCGCGAGCTCCGACTGCGTCGTCAGGTGGCGCTCGCCGACAAGCTGCAGGATCTTCGCCTGGCGTTCCACCTTGCTCATGGCGCGATCAGCTCCTCGAGGATCGCGATCGCCTGTTGTGCTTCGTCGCGCGAGATCGTCAGCGGGGGCGCGAGCCGCAGAGCGGTCTCGCCGGCGGTGCCGACGAGCAGGCCCTTCTCGAGCGCCGCGTGTGCGACCGGGCCGGCGGGGCGGTGGAGCTCGACCGCGAGCAGGAGCCCTGCGCCACGCACTTCCGGCAGCGCCTCCGCGAAGAGCGCGCCGATGTCGCGCACGTGCTCGAGCAGCTCGTCGTCGATCGCGTCGACGACCGCGCAGGCTGCGGCGCACGAGACCGGATTGCCGCCGAAGGTCGAGGCATGGTCGCCGGGGACGAAGCCCGTCGGCGCGCCGTCGCGTACGAGCAAGACGCCGATCGGCAGGCCGTTCGCGAGTCCCTTCGCCATCGTCACCGCGTCCGGCTTGACACCGGAGAGCTGCCACGCGAAGAACTCGCCCGTGCGGCCGACGCCCGTCTGGACCTCGTCGAAGATCAGCATCGCGTCGTTCGCATCGGCGAGCTCGCGTGCCTCGTGCAGCACGTCTGTCGAGAGCGGTTTGACACCGCCCTCGCCCTGAATGATCTCGAGCACGATCGCCGCCGTCTGCGGTCCGACGTGCTCTGCGAGGGTCTCCGGCGTCGCAAAGTGCACGCCGGGGATCAGCGGTTCGAACGGCGCCTGCTTCGACGGCTGGCCCGTGATCGAGAGCGCGCCCATCGTGCGGCCGTGGAAGGAGCCTTCGAGCGCGACGAAGTCCGTCTTCTC
>DASYAO010000041.1:0-1986 GCA_036501285.1 Gaiellaceae bacterium | reverse complement strand
GGCATCCGCGTGCTGCAGGCATTCACACGCGAGGCTGCGGCTCGCGAGCAGTTCGCGCGCGTCACGGAGGAGTACCGCCGCAAGAACTACGAGACAGTGCTCCAGAACGCCGTCTACTTCCCTTACGTCGACCTGCTCTCGTCGACCGCGACCGCGATCGTGCTGGGCTACGGCGGCTACCTGGTCCTGGATGGGAACACATCGATCGGCGTCCTGACCGCATTCCTGCTCTACCTGACGAACTTCTTCGATCCGGTGCAGCAGCTCTCGCAGCTCTACGGCACGTTCCTGTCGGCCGTTGCGGCGCTCGACAAGATCATGGAGGTGCTCATCCAGGGGCCGGACGTCGAGGACGGCGAGCGAGCGCTCGACCTGGCCCGCGTTCACGGGCACGTGCGCTTCGATGGCGTGCGGTTTGCCTACGGCACCGGGCCCGAGGTACTGCACGGCATCGATCTCGACGTGCCTGCGGGAACGACCGTCGCGCTCGTCGGCCACACGGGCGCCGGCAAGTCGACGATCGCGAAGCTGATCGCGCGCTTCTACGACCCGACCGGCGGCTCGATCACGATCGACGGCACCGACCTACGCGACGTGCGGCAGGAGTCGCTGCGACACCAGCTCGGCATCGTTCCGCAGGAGGGTTTCCTCTTCGCCGGCACCGTCGCCGACAACATCGCCTTCGGCCGACCCGAGGCGACGCGTGAAGAAGTCGTCGCCGCCGCAGCCGCGGTCGGCGCGGACGAGTTCATTGCGCACCTCGAGCAGGGCTACGACACCGAGCTCGGCGAGCGCGGCTTCCGCCTTTCGCTCGGGCAGCGGCAGCTGGTCGCGTTCGCGCGCGCCCTGCTCGCCGACCCGCGGATCCTGATCCTCGACGAGGCGACGAGCTCGGTCGACATCGGCACCGAGCGGCGGATCGAGCGGGCGCTCCGCAGGCTCCTTCACGGGCGCACCGCGTTCATCATCGCCCACCGGCTCTCGACGATCCGCGATGCGAGCGTGATCGTCGTGCTCGAGCACGGCGTCGTCGTCGAGCAGGGAACACACGACGAGCTGCTCGCCCGCGACGGCCGGTATGCCGAGCTCTACGGCAGCTGGGCCACAGACGTGGCGTAGGCTCCGCCCGTGAGCGAGCTCGACCCGAAGACCCAAGAACGGATCGACGAGCCGGTCTCCGAGGAGGCGGAACGCGAAACGCGTCTGACGCCGGCGGAGGCCGTCAAGCAGATGCGCATCCGCGTACCGGAGCGCGGCAACCAGAAGCTCCGGCGCGTGATCGAGCGGGTCAACCACGACAACCAGCTGAAGGCGTGGTGGCATGTCGCGAACGTGAACGCAGTCGTACGGATGGAGATCAACGACCACTCGTGGGTGCACATTCAGATCGTCACGAACATCGCGCTGAAGATGCTGCGTCAGATGACGAAGCACGGCATCCGGCCGAACGTCGTCACGGACTACGGGATGACGCAGGAGGACGCTGAGGTCGTCGTCGCCCTGACGTCGCTCACGCACTGCATCGGCATGGCGGTTCACCGCCACGGCCACGAGGACTTCAGCCTGTTCCTCGCCGAGCCGAAGCTCCACGAGCTGCTCGACGGCATCTACGACGAGCCGGATCGCACGGTGATCGTCTCCGAGGTGCTCCAGGGGATCATCACCCACCGCGCCGACGGCGAGCCGCTGACGCTCGAGGCCGGCATCCTCCGCGTCGCCGACGCGCTCGACATGGAGCAGGGCCGCTCGCGCATCCCGTTCGAGCGCGGCCACGTCGGGATCCATTCGCTTTCGGCCGCCGCGATCGAAGACGTCGCGATCGGCGATGGCGAGGAGAAGCCGATCCGGATCGAGATCAAGATGAACAACTCGTCCGGCATCTACCAGGTCGACGGACTCCTGAAAGCGAAGCTGCGCGGCTCGGGACTCGAGCCGTACGTCGAGGTGCTCGCGCACATCGACACCGAAGCGGAGAAGCGGCTCGTT
>DASYAO010000040.1:0-15650 GCA_036501285.1 Gaiellaceae bacterium | reverse complement strand
TGCGAATGAGCGACCAGGCGCAGGTCTCGGTCGGGGCCATCTCGACGGGGTCGCTCGCGCTCGACCTCGCGCTCGGGATCGGCGGGCTGCCGCGCGGCCGCGTGGTCGAGATCTTCGGCCCCGAGTCTTCGGGCAAGACGACCCTCGTTTACCACGTGATCGCCGAGGCACAGCGCCAGGGCGGCATCTGCGCGTTCATCGACGCCGAGCATGCGATGGATCCGACCTACGCCAAGCGGATCGGCGTCAACATCGACGAACTGCTCGTCTCGCAGCCCGATACAGGCGAGCATGGGCTCGAGATCACCGAGCTGCTCGTGCGCTCTGGCGCTCTCTCCGTGGTCGCGATCGACTCGGTCGCAGCGCTGACGCCGAAAGCCGAGATCGAGGGCGAGATGGGCGACTCGCACGTCGGCCTGCAGGCGCGCCTGATGTCGCAGGCCCTGCGGAAGCTGACCGGCACGCTCAACCGCACCGAGACGATCTGCATCTTCACGAACCAGCTTCGCGAGAAGATCGGCGTCATGTTCGGCAACCCCGAGACGACGCCGGGCGGCCGCGCGCTGAAGTTCTATGCGTCGGTGCGGCTCGACATCCGCCGGATCGAGACGCTGAAGGACGGCGTCGAGGCCTACGGCAACCGCGTGCGCGTGAAGGTGGCGAAGAACAAGGTCGCACCACCGTTCAAGCAGGCCGAGTTCGACGTCATCTACGGCCAAGGGATCCCGTGGGAGGGAACCGTGCTCGACTCCGGCCTCGAGCGGAAAGTCGTGACGAAGTCCGGCTCGTACTTCAGCTTCGGCGACGAGCGTCTCGGCCAGGGCCGCCAGAACGCGACCGCGTTCCTGAAGGAGCATCCCGATCTCGTGCAGGGGATCCTGCAAGGCATCCAGGCGCAGATGGCGGAAGGCCAGATCGTTTCGGCACGGCTGCTCGGCCAGCTCGAGTCGGTCGAAGCGACGCCGGTCGACGTCGAAGAAGAAGTCGCCGCCGCTTAAGACGTGGAAGCGCGCCTGACCGCGCTCGAAGCGGCGACGAAAGCGCTCTCACGGCGCGACCGGTCAGCCGCGGACCTGGCCGCGTACCTCGAGCGGAAGGGAACCGATCCCGATGAGGCGCGCGCCGCCGTCGATCGGCTGCGCGACGCCGGCTACGTGAACGACGAGCGCTACGCGGCGGCGCGCGCCGAAGGGCTTGCCGGCCGCGGGTACGGCGACGAAGCGGTGCGCTTCGAGCTGGAGCGGGAGGGGCTCGCGGCCGACCAGATCGCAGCGGCGCTCCTCGCACTGCCGCCCGAGCGTGAGCGGGCGACCGCGTTCCTGCTGAAGGCACGCACGCCGCTCGCCGGTCTCAGGCGGCTCGCCGCCAAGGGATTCTCGGCGGACGCGCTCGAGGCGGCGGTCGTAGCCGCGCGCGTCGACCTCGGCGCGTAGCTCGAGCTCCCTCGATCGAGGGATGCCCGGCCTTGAAGATCGCATCCGAACAGGCATAGGATCGATCTCGAATCGGGGAGAAGGGCAGGCCTTTCGACTCCTGGCGGGTGTCGCGCGCCCTCGACCCCCTCGTGCAAGGAGGGGTAAATGGTGAAACGTCTGGCAATCGCGTCGGCCGCGGCCGCGGTCCTCGCAGTCGGCGGCTTCGCGTTGTACGCGGACGCCTTCCAGCAAGCCGATGGGGTGACGCTTACCGGATGCGTCAACTCGGGGGGCGAGCTCAAGAACCTGACAGTCGGCAACACGAGCTCGTGTGCGAAGAACGAGACACTCGTCCACCTCGGGAACGGCGACATCACCTCGGTGCAGACGCCCGATGCGGGCGGCCTCGCCGGCGGAACCGACAGCGGCGACGCGTCGCTCAGCATCCAGCCGAGCTTCCGCCTGCCGCAGGGCTGCAAGGCGCCGAGCAACGTGCCCAAGTGGATCTCGGGCGCGTGGGCCTGCGCAGGCGACGACAACACGACCTACAGCGGCGCCGATTTCGCGGTCTCGAACCAGTCCTGCGCTGACGGGACATTCGTGAACGCGATCGACGCCAAGGGGAAGATCCAATGCAGCGCGGCCGTCACGATCACGCAGCTCGCCACGGGCGACAAGAACTGCGCGACCGGTGGCCTCGCGGTCACGACCGGCGGCAGCGTCTTCTACGTCTGCAACGGCGCGACCGGGCCCACGGGGCCGGCCGGCGGGACCGGTCCGCAGGGATCTGCCGGGCCTCAGGGACCGGCCGGGACGGTGTCGAACGCGGCGAGTGCGAACGGCCTGTTCCACATCTCGCTGACGAACGCCGGGCTCGTGCTCAAGGGCCCCGGCGGCACGATCACGATCGACCGCTCGGCGGTGGTCGTCCACGGTACGCCGTACGCGAATGTGGAAGGAGACCCGCGGCCATGAGCGAGCGGACGACAACCCGCGCGGGCGCCCTCCGGCGGCTCGGGCTGCTGCTCGGTGGAGCAGGGGTCGGCGCAGCCGGCGGCTTCGCCGCGCGTAGCAACGCAGGCAGCACTGAAGCGGCCGCAGGCGATGGCGCGACGCGTCTTCGTCTCCGCGCACCGCAACTCGCCTACGTCGATCCCGATGCGACACCCACGAGCTTCCTGCAGATTCCGAGCAGGCTTGTCGGCGCCGCGAAACTCACCGACGGCACCGGGCGGATGAGCGGGGCCTTCACCGGCCTGCGCATGCCGGCCGGCGACGGCGGGCTCGAACTGCACACGTTCACACTCGACGGTGGCACGCTGATGGGCATGGGTCCGGTGTCAGGCCCCGACTTCTCGATCGTCGGCGGCACCGGGCAATTCATCGGCGCGGCCGGCGCTTACACGATGGAGCACCGCGCGGCGTCTGCCGGCGGCGACGGCTCCGCGGACTTCGTCATCGACATCGCACGTGGGGAGCACTCATGGCATTGAACGCATACCTCAAGCTGACAGGCCAGAAGCAGGGCGACATCAAGGGAAGCACGACTCAGAAAGGACGCGAAGGCCAGATCCAGGTCATGTCCTTCAGCTTCGGCACGGAATCGACGGAAGGGCAGATCGACCCGACGGAGTTCATGGTTGCGCTCGATGCGGACCAGTCGACGCCGTTGATCCTCAACGCGTTCGTCCAGAACGAGAACCTGACGACGTGCGAGCTCGATCTCTATGGGGAAAACGAGGCGGGCGAAGAGATCCTCCAGCAGAAGTGGGAGCTCACGAACGCCCAGGTGGCGTCGTTCCGAAGCGGCGCGGTCGTCGGTAGCGCGAACGGCCCGGCGAACGAGGTGACGTTCTCTTTCGAGCGGCTCCAACAGACGTGGCTCGACGGCGGCCTTACCGCCGAATGGGACGTAAACCAGCAGAAGTGACCGAGGCACGGGCGTTCCTCGCCCGCGTCGGCTACGAACGCGAACGAGTCGCCGCTGTCCGTGAGGAGGGCGGCGACTCTTTGCTCACTGCGCTCGTCGCATTGTTCATTGACGGCGTGGTGCTCGGTGTTGCCGAAGCGACGGACGTGCTCGGCGAGGGGGTCGAGCTTCTCACCGCGGCGGGCTTGCTGACGCGCACCGCCGAGACGGTGAAGCGCGCCGTGCTCCTCGTGCCGCACGAAGGCTTGCTGATCGCATCGGACGATCCGGGGTACGACGGCAACGACTACGTCACGGGAGTCCAACGCCCGTCGCACATCCTGGCGCTGCTCACGCCGCGACGGCGAGTTCGAAGCGCGGCCGACATCGGCACGGGCTGCGGCATCCAAGCGCTGCTCGCCGCGCGCTTCGCCGACCGCGTCGTCGCGACGGATCTGAACGAGCGCGCGCTCGAGTTCTGTGAGCTGAATGCGGGGTTGAACGGCGTCGACACGATCGAGACGCGGCCTGGGAGCTTCCTCGAGCCGCTCGGCGGCGAGAAGTTCGATCTCGTCGTGGCAAACCCGCCGTACGTCGTTTCGCCTTCGACAGCGTTTCTCTTCCGCGACGCCGGCCGCGGCGACGCTGTCAGCGAGGAGCTCGTTCGGGGCATCGAGCCCGTTCTCGAGCCACGAGGCCATGCGGTCGTGATGATCAGCTGGGTCGCGAACGACGACGAAGGTGTCGAGCGACCGCTCACCTGGATTGGTGGCGACAGCGGCGCCGTCCTGATCGTCACCGACGTGAAGGACGCCGTCGCCGATGCGAAGGCGTGGATTGACGCGAGTGGCAGCGCCGAACCGGAAGCGGAGCTAGAGCGTTGGCATTCGTGGTACCGCGAATGGGGCATCGAACAGCTCGCCTACGGCGCAGTTGTCCTGCGGCGCGGCGGCCGTGGGCGCCGCGTGCTCGCGGTCGGCGACGACGCGCGCATTCCGACGAGCGAGAACCTGCTGAAGCTCCTCGACGAGCTCGAGCACGCCGGCTGAGTCCTGAAGCGAGAAGGTGGCGCCTGCCTTGCGCAGACGCCACTTCTCGATTTGCTCAGCCGCGCGGGACGCCGAATTGCGCGAGGAAGTCCTGCGCGCTCTGCGTGTCCATGCGGAGGTCGACGTTCGTCGCCGCGCAGACGCTGTCGCCCGTGATCGTGGTGGCTGCGATCGTCTGCGACGTGCCGAGGAAGTTCGGCCCGCCCGAGTCGCCGAAGCACGTGCCGCCTGCGCCCACGGACTGGTTTTGCGTCAGGCGCAGCCAGTTCGACTGCAGCGAGTTGAAAAAGGACGTCGAGACCCAGCGGAAGCCGTCGAACGCGAAACCCGGCGTGCCGCCGCCCTGCGTGTGCTCACGGTCGCCATCGCCGTACCCGACGGCGGTGAACGCAGTCGACTGCGTGAGCGTCTTCCCTGCCTTCATCTGGTCGAACAGCCCGACCTGCGGCAGGTTGGCCGGGGTGATCCCCTGAGGAGCGCTGTCGAGAAGGATCACCGCGATGTCGTTCGGGTCGGAATTCGGCTTGTCGTTGTGGAACGCCGGGTCCTGAACCATGCGGCCGTGGATGTAAGGCCCGACAGTGCTGTTCGTGTTGAACGTGACCCAGACGTCGGTGATGCCGAGCGTGTTCAGCAGGTAGTCGGTGCAGTGGGCCGCCGTGAGGAACACCTGCGGCGCGACGAGCGTTCCGCTGCACAGCTCCTGGAGCGTGTTCGGCGTCGTCGGATCCCAGTACGCCATCATCGCGCCGACGTTCGGATGCCCGTTCCCGTCCCGCTGGCCTCCGGTGATCGCGAGCGCCGAGCCGGCTACCGCGAGCGCAACCGCGAGTACGCCGGTGGCAATCAGTCTCTTCGACAACGAAACCCCCTGTCGTTGGTTGTCTCGGGCACATGATCCTCGAAAACCGCTCGATCTGCCCGTGCGGCGTCCCCGGCTACCCTTTTGCGGTGCGCCGGTACCACGTCACCACCTTCGGCTGCCAGATGAACGCCCACGATTCGGAGCGGATCAAGGGCCTGCTCGAAGAGCTCGGCCTGGGCGAGGCTCCGAGCGCCGACGAGGCAGACGTCGTCGTCTTCAACACCTGCACGATCCGCGAGAAACCGGACACGAAGCTCGCCGCGCACCTCGGCGATGCGGCAGCGCGCAAGCGCGAGGACTCTTCGCGCGTGATCGCGGTCGGCGGCTGCTACGCCGAGGCCCAGCGCGAGCGGATCTTCGAGCTCTATCCGAGCGTCGACGTCGCGTTCGGCCCCGGCTCGATCGCCCACCTCAGCGAGTGGCTCGGCGCGGGCGGTGTCGGCATCGCGCGCGGCCGCTTCGGTCTCGACGAGCGAGCGTTCGCGTCGCAGCTCCCCGAGCATCGCGAGCGCGCGTTCCAGGCGTGGGTGCAGGTGTCGATGGGTTGCAACTCCGTCTGCTCGTACTGCATCGTCCCGGCTGTGCGCGGCAAAGAGAAGAGCCGCCGTCCCGGCGACATCGTCGCCGAGGTCTCGCGCCTCGCAGCGGACGGCGTCAAGGAGCTGACGCTGCTCGGCCAGAACGTCAACTCGTGGGGCCGCGACCTCGCGCCCGAAATCGCGACAGAGTTCGGCGAGCTCCTGCGCGCGTGCGACGCGGTCGACGGAATCGAGCGAATCCGGTTCACGAGTCCGCACCCGAAGGACTTCCGCGAGCCGGTGATCGCGGCGATCGCCGACTGCGACGCCGTCTGCGAGCACGTGCACCTACCGCTCCAATCCGGCTCGTCGCGCATCCTCAAGGCGATGCGCCGCACCTACACGCGCGAGCGCTACGTCGAGCTCGTCGAGCGGATGCGCGTTGCGATTCCCGACGTCGCGTTCGGCACCGACATCATCGTCGGCTTCCCGGGCGAGAGCGAGGCCGACTTCGACCAGACGCTCGAGGTCGTCGAGGAGGTCGGCTTCGACAGCGCATTCACGTTCGTCTATTCGCCGCGCGCCGGCACCGAGGCGGCGGCCATGGGCGACCAGGTCCCGCACGAGCTGAAGATCGAGCGGATGGAACGCCTCGTCGAGGTGACGCAGCGCGTCGCGCACGAGCGAAACGTCGCGCGCATCGGACTCGTCGAGGAGGTGCTCGTCGAAGGGCTGTCGCGCACCGACGAGAGCCTCCTTCGCGGACGCACGCGCCGGAACACGACCGTCAACTTCACGGGCGAGGCCACACCGGGCGAGCTCGTCGAGGTGCTGATCGACGGCGCGACCTCGACCACGCTCCGCGGGCGGCAGGAGAGTCTCGTCCCCGCCGTCTGGCAGGGTTAGAGCGTGCGCGTCCTGCTCACCGGGTCTTCCGGCCAGATCGGCACGAACCTCGCCCTGCGTCTCCTCGCGGACGGGCACTCGGTGTTCGGCATCGACAAGCGCCCGAACCCGTGGACGAAGGAGTTCGACACGCTCCTGCAGGACCTCGCGATCCACTACCAGGCCTTCCGCGGTGGCATCGCCGGCGTCGAGTACCCCGAGGTCGACGTCGTCGTGCATCTCGCTGCCCACGCGAAGGTGCACGAGCTCGTGCGCCAGCCGCACCGCGCGCTCGAAAACGCGATCATGACCTTCAACGTGCTCGAGTTCTGTCGCGGGGTCGAGCTGCCGCTGGTCTTCAGCTCGACGCGCGAGGTCTACGGCGACGTTCACCGGTTCGAGGAATACGGCGAGGCGACCGCCGACTTCGCCTACACGGAGAGCCCTTACTCTGCGTCGAAGATCGCTTCCGAGGCGCTGATCTACTCCTACGCGCGCTGCTACGGGCTGCGCTATCTGGTCTTCCGATTCTCGAACGTCTACGGGCGGTTCGACAACGACCTCGAGCGCATGGAGCGCGTGCTGCCGAAGTTCATCAAGCAGATCTCAGCCGGCGAGCCGATCACGGTGTACGGCGGCGAGGACAAGGTGCTCGACTTCACGTACATCGACGACTGCGTCGACGGCATCTCTCGTGGGGTCGAGCGGCTCGTGGGTGGCAAGGTCGCGAACGAGACGATCAACCTTGCGTTCGGGCAGGGCAACACGCTCGTACGTGCGGCAGAGCTGATCGCGGCGGAACTCGGGGCCGAGCCGCAGATCGACTACGCGCCGTCACTCCCGGGAGAGGTGACGCATTACGTCGCGGACATTCGCAAGGCGCGCAGCCTGCTCGACTGGCAGCCACACACGCCGCTCGATCAGGGCATCCCGCGCGCGGTCGAGTGGGACGAGGCGTGGCGAAGCGCGCACCCTTTTGAGCAGCCCGTCAACGCCTAGGCTCATCGCGATCTACGGGCCGACGGCGAGCGGCAAGACTGCGGTCGCGGGCCTGCTGCGTCAACGGCTCGACGCGGAGGTCGTCTCGATCGACTCGGCCGCCGTCTACGCCGGCATCCGGATCCTGACCGCGGCCCCGGAGTATCCGGCGCGGCTCGTCGGCGTCGTCCCGCTCGACGAGGACGTTTCCGTCGGCCGCTTCCAGCGGCTTGCGCACGCGGCTATCGACGAAATCGTCACGGCGGGGAAGACGGCGATTGTCGTCGGCGGCACGGGTCTCTATCTCCGCGCGGCGCTCTCGTCGCTCGAGCTGCCGCCGCCGCCCGCGCCGGGCGAGCGGGAGCGCTGGGAGGCCGAGTACGAGCGCCTCGGGGCCGAGGGCGCCCATGAGCTCCTCGCCGAGCGCGATCCCGCCGCGGCCGCGCGGGTCCACGCGAACGACCGCCGCCGCGTCGTGCGCGCGCTCGAGCTCGCCGAAGCAGGTGCATCGCTCGCCCCGCCGGTCGACCGCCTCTGGGGCGACGACATGCGCCGAGAGACGCTTCTCGTCGGCATCGACGGCGGTTCCGATGCGGCGATCGAGCAGCGCGTCGCGAGGCAAGTCGACGACGGCGTGGTCGATGAGGCGACGCGTGCGTGGACGAAGCCGCTCTCCGAGACCGCGCGCAACGTGCTCGGGCTGGAAGAGTTTGCGACGCTGCCGGTCGACGAGGCGGCAGAGTCCGTCGTCGCCGCGAGCCGGCGCCTCGCGCGCTACCAGCGCAAGTGGCTGCGCCGTCTGCCGGCCGCGGTTACCCTCGCCGCCGAGAGGGGAGCAGAGGAGATCGCCGATGAGATTTGCGCGCTGGCAGGCTGAGGGGAACATCTACCTCGTCGCCGACGAGCCGCTGACCGTCGAGACCGTTCGCGGCGAGGTCGGTGACGCGGACGGCATCCTCGAGATCAAGGAGCGAGGCCGCGACTGGCTCGAGATCGCGATCTGGAATCCGGACGGCTCCGTCGCAGAGATGTCGGGCAACGGGACGCGCATCGCTGCGTGCTGGCTCGCCGAGCAGACCGGCGCCGACATCGTCACCGTGCGCGTCGGTCCGCGCGAGATGCACGCGCGCATGCTCGGCGGTGCGTTCGTCGAGCAGGAGCTCCCGTACAGCGTCGGTGAGCCGGGCACGTCTGCCGGCGTGCGCTTCACGCCGGTCGACGTCGGCAATCCGCACGCGGTCGTCGACGGCGACCCTGCCGAGGTGACGCGGCTCGGTCCGGAGATCGAGAACGACCCGCGGTTCACGAACCGCACGAACGTCCAGGTTGCGCGTCGCCTCGACGACAAGACGATCGAGGCGCGGGTGTGGGAACGCGGCGTGGGGGAGACAGGCTCTTCAGGGACCAGCGCGATCGCCGTGGCCGCGGCCTTCGGTGCGAGCGACGTGAAGATCCGCTTCCCGGGCGGTGATCTGCACGTCCGCCTCGACGGCGAGCGCGCTTACCTCACCGGCACGGCGGAGCCGGCCTAGCCTCGAGCTCTACGCGCCATCAGCGTGACGCAGCGCTGGAGCGCGTGCAGGTGATGCGGGCCGATGCCGTATTCGACGGCGAACGCCGCGGTCGCGCCCTGGTTTGCCTTGCAGATGTTCACGTACCACGCGTGGAGCGCTGCCGCGGTCGTGCGCGGTGGCACGAGCGACGCGCGTCCCGCGGCGGACGCGGGCAGAAGGGCGGCGATGCCGGCGGTCAGGCAGATCGCGAGCTTCTTCATATTTCCCCTTTGGGATATAGGACGCGGAAGCAGCGGCAAACTTGCGCAATTACCGGCCACGGCCGGCGTGCCTTCTAGATCCCGATCTCGTACTCGCGGAGCGCGTCGTTCAGGGAGGTCTTGAGGTCGGTCGACTCGGAGCGTCGGCCGATGATCAGAGCGCAGGCGAGGTGATACGTGCCGGCCGGAAACTCCTTCGGACGTGTGCCCGGCACGACGACCGCGTTCGCGGGCACCTCGCCGCGGTATTCGACGGGCTCGTTGCCGGTGACGTCGATGATCGGCACCGACGCGGTGAGCGTGACGTTCGGCGCGAGCACGGCCCGGCGGCCGACGCGGACACCCTCGACGACGATGCAGCGCGAGCCGACGAAGGCACCGTCCTCGACGATCACCGGCCGCGCGCCCGGCGGCTCGAGCACGCCGCCGATGCCGACACCGCCCGCGAGGTGCACGTCGGCCCCGATCTGGGCGCCCGAGCCAACGGTCGCCCACGTGTCGACCATCGTGTTCGGCCCGACCCACGCGCCGATGTTCACGTAAGAGGGCATCAGCACGACGCCGGGCGAGAGATACGAGCCGTAGCGCGCGACCGCCGGCGGCACGACGCGCACGCCGAGCTTCTCGTAGCCCGTCTTCAGCGGGATCTTGTCGCGGTACTCGAACGGCCCGACCTCGCGCGGCTCCATCTGCCGTGAGCGGAAGTAGTCGAGGATGGCTTCCTGAGCGGCCGTGTTCACCTCCCAGCCGTCGCCTTTCGGCTCGGCGACGCGAAGCTCGCCGCGGTCGAGGGCGGCGATCGTCTCTTCGGTCGTCACAGCACACGCTCCAGGATCTCGGCGGCGCGCTCGCAATCGGCCTGCGTGGGCACGAGCGCGACGCGGACATAGCCCTCGCCGGCGACGCCGAAGAACGAGCCCGGCGCGACGAGGATGCCGTGCTCGAGCAGGTTGCGCGCGAACGCCTCCGACGGGCCGTCGACCGCGAGCCAGAGGAAGAAGCTCGCGTCGCCGCCGGCTGAGCGGATCCCCTTGCGCTCGAAGAGCGGCAGCAGCGTGTCGCGCTTCGCGCGATACAGCTCGCGTACGGCCGTGACGTGTTCCTCATCCGACCATGCGGCGACCGACGCGCGCTGGACGAAGTCCTGCGGCGCGGTGCCGAGTGACGGGCGAAACGCGCGCAGCGCATCGGCGACCGCCGGTGGCGCGCACATGAAGCCGGAGCGGTAGCCCGTCATCGACGACCGCTTCGAGAGCGTATTGAAGACGACGACGTGGTCGCGTGCCGTCTGAAGCGCGGATGCTGGCGGCACGTCGAACCAGAGCTCCGAGTACGCCTCGTCCGAGCAGATCAAGAAGTCGTGCTCGCGCGCAAGCCCGGCGAGCTCCTCGTAGAACGAGAGCGGCGCGGTCGCGCCCGTCGGATTGTTCGGGTAGCAGACCCATAAGAGCGCGAGCTCGTCCCAGAAGTCGATCGCGTCGAGATCGGGAAGCCAGCCCGTTTCCTCGCGCAACGGCACGTTCGCGACCTGGCCGCCTGCCGCGAGCGCGCCGCGCTCGTAGACGGGATAGGCGAGCTCCGGAATCGCGACGAGCCGGCGCTCGCCGAGCGCGACCTGCGCGAACGAAAAGATCGCCTCCTTCGAGCCGAGCGTCGGGACGATCTCGACCGCCGGGTCGACGGCGACGCCGTAGCGACCCGCGATCCAGGCCGCGATCGCCTCGCGCAGCTCGGGCAGGCCGACGGCGCGCGGATACGAGGAACGCTCCTCGATCGCGTCCTTCAGCGCCTCCCGGATGAAGAGCGGCGTCACCTCGCGCGGGTCGCCGATGCCGAAGTCGATCACGTCGATGCCGCGCTCGCGTGCCTCGGCGCGCCAGTCGTCGAGGCGGAGGAACGGGTACTTCTCGAGTTGCTTCACGGTTAGACGCTAGCGAGGAATCGCTGTAGCGCCTCGAACGTCCGTGCGAGCTCGGCGATCGCAACCTGCTCGTCGGCGGCGTGCGCGTAGCGCGTGGCACCGGGCCCGAGGTTGACGGCGTCGAGGCCGCGCGCGGCGAAGTCGGCGACGTTCGTCCACGCCTGCTTCGGCTGCAGCTCGAAGCCACCGGCCGCACGTAGCTTCTCGAGGGCCGCCGAGTTGCGGGCGACGTGAGCAGCAGGAGCGTGGTGGACGATCTCGAGATCCCGGCCGACGAGCTCGCGGATGCGGGCCTCGGCATCGACCATCGACCGGCCCGGCGCGTAGCGAAAGTTGATCGTCGCCTCGCAGCGCGGAGGGATCACGTTCGTGGCGATGCCTCCGTTGATCCCGGTCACACTCATCACCTCGCGGAAGACGAGCCCCTGGACGTCGACGTCGAGCGGTTCGCTCTCGAGCACGGGACGCAGTCCTTCGAGCGCGAGCCCGATCGCGTTCACACCCAGCCAGGGACGGGCCGAGTGTGCGGCCTTCCCCTCGAAGACGACGCGCGCAACGAGATTGCCGAGGCAGCCGAGCTGCAGCGTGTTGTCGGTCGGCTCCAGGCACACGACGAGCGTCGCCTCGTCGACGACCGGCGTCGCGTCGAACAGGCTCGGCAGCGGGTTGTGCTCGGGCCCGACCTCCTCACGGGGGAAGAAGAGCAGGGCGAGGTCATAGTCGAGATCGGCGTCCCGGGCCCAGCACGCGAGCTCGACCATCACCGCGAGCCCGCCCTTCATGTCCGTGGCGCCCAGCCCGTGCACGGCGCCGTTCTCGATCCGTCCCGGGATGTTGTCCTGAGGCGGGACGGTGTCGGTATGCCCCGCCAGTAGCACGAGCGGCTTCCCGTCGCGCTTGGCGTAGAGCAGCGTCTCGCCGTCGTCGTGGACGAGCGGGAGCTGCACGGAGCTCTTGACGTAGTCGTAGACGAGGCCTTCGCCGTGCGAGGGCGAGGGTAGGTCGACGAGCGCGAGCGTCCGCTCCGCGAGAGCCGTTTCCGGGCCGGGCATACTTCCCCCGATGATCCCACGTTCTCCGGAGCTGGAGCGCGGGCTCGTCCTCGCGGTCCTGGCGCAGGGAAGAGACGCGGACGACGAGCTGGCCGAGGTCGAGGAGCTTGCGCGCACCGCCGGCGTCGAGCCGGTCGGTCGCGTCGTCCAGCACCGTCCGCGGCCCGCCCGGCGCACGTACGTCGGCAAGGGCAAGCTCGAGGAGCTGAAGGAGCGTTACGCCGACTCGAACGCCGACTGCCTGCTCGTCGACGGCGAGCTCGACCCGGTGCAGCAGCGGTTCCTCGAAGACACGCTCAAAGCGCGCGTCGTCGACCGCACGCAGCTGATCCTCGACATCTTCGCGCAGCATGCAGTCACCGCCGAGGGAAAGCTGCAGGTCGAGCTCGCGCAGCTCGAGTACAACCTCCCGCGCATGCGCGGCATGTGGCAGCACCTCGAGCGGCTCGGCGGCGGCACCGGCGGCCTCGGCGCCGGCGTCGGCACACGCGGCCCCGGTGAGTCGCAGCTCGAGAGCGACCGGCGGAACGCCCGGCGGCGCGTGACGTTGCTCCGGCGGCGGCTCGACGAGGTCGAGAAGCAGCGCGCCACGCGCCGGCGCGAGCGCACGCGCAGTGAGACGCCGCAGGTCGCGCTCGCGGGTTACACGAACGTCGGCAAATCGACGCTGCTGAACGCGCTCACCGGCGCAGACGTCTCGGTCGAGAACCGGCTCTTCGAGACGCTCGACCCGACCACGCGGGGCTTCGAGCACGAAGGCCGCCGTTACCTCGTCACCGACACCGTCGGCTTCATCCGCCGCCTGCCGCACCAACTCGTCGAAGGCTTCGCGGCGACGCTCGAAGAGACGCTCGTCGCGGACATGGTGCTGCACGTCGTCGACGCTTCGGCCGACGACGACGAGCTCGACCGCCAGGTGGAGGCGGTCGACGACGTTCTCTCGGAGATCGGCGCGGCCGAGCTGCCGCGCGAGCTCGTCCTGAACAAGATCGACCGGCTCGACGAGATCGGCCGGCGCCGGCTCGCAAATCGCTTCCCCGGCGCGCCGCAGGTCTCGGCGGCGAGCGGCGAGGGGCTCGACGCTCTGCGCGCGCGCATCGCCGAGCACTTCGGCTCCCGCTGGGAGCTCGTGCGGCTGCTCGTCCCGTACGAAGAGGGGGGCCGCCTGTCCGAGCTCTATGCGCTCGGAGCGCCGATCGAGCAGCGCGAGGACACTGCCGACGGCGTACTCGTGGTCGCGCGCCTCCCGCGCCGCGAGCGGCACCGCTTTGCCCCGTATCTGATCGCCGAGGCACACCGGGAGACCGCGTAGAGCTTCCGGTCCAGCGGCTTCGGGCGGACGCCGTGCTGCCGACGCGCGCGTATGCGGGCGACGCCGGCTTCGACCTGGCGGCGTGCGAGCGCGTCGAGCTCGGCCCCGGTGAGCGCGCCCTCGTGCCGACGGGGCTCGCGGTTGCGATCCCAGAGGGCTACGCGGGCTACGTGCAACCGCGGTCAGGGCTCGCGTCCAAGCACGGCATCTCGATCGTGAACACGCCCGGGCTCGTCGACTCGGGCTACCGCGGCGAGCTGAAGGTCAACCTCGTCAACACGGACCGCGAGACCGCGTTCGTCGTCGAGCCCGGGATGCGGATCGCGCAGCTCGTGATCCTCGAGCTGCCGGAGGTCGAGCTTGTCGAGGTCGACGAGCTGCCCACGTCGGAACGCGGTGTGCGTGGGTTCGGGAGCTCGCAATGAGCGGCGGGCCGCGCGTACGTGTCGCGGTGCTCGTGCGCTGGCAGAACCGTGTGCTCCTCTGCCGGCAGGAGAAGCCCGGCCGCGAGTACTGGCTGCTCCCGGGCGGCGGCGTCGACGGCGGCGAGACACTGACGCAAGCGCTGCGGCGCGAGCTCACCGAGGAGCTCGGCATCTCGGAGCAGATCCCACTCGAGGGACCGATCGCCGTCGCCGACTCGATCGCGCCGGGCTGGCGGGCAGGTGACCGCCACATCATCCACGTCGTTTTCGGCGCCGACCTTTCGCACCGCTCGCTCGAGGACGTCGAGACACGTGACGCGGCGGTGCGCGGCGCGCGCCTGTTCGAGATCGACGAGCTCGACGAGCTCGTCCTCCATCCGCCGATCACGCGCTTCGTGCAGCGCTGGCGGCCCGGCGACCCGGCCGTCTACCTCGGCAGCCTCTGGGCCCGCTAGCAGCTCGGTTACGCAGACGCGGTCATGACGATGCCCGGTGCAGCGCCTTCAGGATCAAGCGTTCGGCGACGTGCGGATAAACAGCGGTGTACGCACTGTTGACGGAGACCGCGTAGCCCGCGCTCCAAGCGTTGAACGCGTAGCCGTTGCCGGATCGATACGCGATGACTCCGAGGCCGGCGACAGGCACTTCGCGAAGGTTTGCGGGAATCGTCGGCAGCATCGCCCGGTCGTTCGCCTTGACGAAGGCCGGCTTGCTCATTCGGCTGAGAGCCAGGGTAAGAGTTGCCGGGCTGCCGGCGTAACCGATCGGCCGCGAATACCAGGTGCAACTGCCGTCGGTTCGCGTTGGTGAGATCTGCTCGCTGCGACGGGCAACCCCCGTCCCCAGTTCCGGTGCGACCTCGGCGTTGGTCAGAAGCGTGCATGGGTTCGGCAACCTCGTCGCTGAGCCGCGTGCCTGCGGTGAGACGGCTAGCAAGAATGCGGCAGCGACGAACACAGCCATTCGGCCACCCTCGAAGCAGGCCTCCAGCCGGTGCCCCACCCTGCCGATATTAGGGGGATGAGCCGCGTCCTCGGGATCCCGTCGCTCCTTATCGTCCTCGTCATCGGCGGCTATTTGATGACGAAGCAGATGCAGTCGAGCCCCAGCTCGCCGCCCGTGCAGCAGGGCGTCGCCCAGGCGCAGGCCGCGGTGGCGGAGACGAACTTCAGCCAGGCCAACGCCTCCATGCAGGCCTTCTTCACGCAGAACGAGACGTACCTCGGCGCGGCACTCCCGCCAGGCTCCGGCGTCGTTCTCGTCAGCACCACCGCCGCGTCGTACTGCCTGCAGACCGGCGACGAGCATGAAGACGGGCCCGGCGGCAGCCTCCAGTCCGGCGCCTGCTGAGACGTAACGGCATGGGCGTTCAAGCGCTGCGTGAGAGACGTTTTAGACGGTCCTGGTTCTCTTAGGGAGTGAACTGCCGATGCGTCACCGTCGGTGGCGTTGTGCTCGCCGTAGGGCTTGCGAGCCTTGCTCTCCTTGCCGCCGGTTGCGGCGGCGCTTCGAAGTCGCCGGCGGTCGCGAGCTTGGCGACGACGAGT
>DASYAO010000039.1:0-1729 GCA_036501285.1 Gaiellaceae bacterium | reverse complement strand
GGAGAATTCGAAGATCGGCGCGTTGGCGTCCTTGTTGATCGCGACGATGTTCTCCGAGGCCTGCATCCCGACCTTGTGCTGGATCGCGCCGGAGATGCCCGCCGCGAGGTACAGCTTCGGCGCGACCGTCTTGCCGGTCTGACCGATCTGCGCAGCGTAGGGGTACCAGCCGGCGTCGACGACCGCGCGGGTCGCGGCGACAGCGGAGTTGCCGCCGAACGCCTTCGCCAGGTCCTCGGCCAGCCCGAAGCCCTCGGCCTTGCCGAGGCCGCGACCGCCGGCGACGAGGATGTCGGCGCCCTCGATGTCGACGTCGGCGCCGCGCTGTTCGCCGCGCGTCACCATCGTCGCCTGCTGTGCTTGCGGGCTCAGCTCGAACGACAGCTGCTCCACCGCGGCGTCACCGGCGCCGGACTCGACGATCTCAAACGCGTTGAGGCGGCCGATGATGATGCCGACGTCGGAGCGGTATTTGATCTCGCTGATCGCCGAGTCGCCGAGGATCGGGCGCTCGGCGACGAGCTCGCCGCCCTCTGCCCGCACGGCCGTGACCTCCATCGCCACACCTGCGCCGAGCCGCGCGGCCAGGCCTGCACCGATCTCGAAGCCGAGCAGGCCGCCGCCGAACAGCGCGTAGGAGTAGTCCCCGCCCTGAATCGCCGCGGCCATCGCGTCGACCAGCGGCTGCGCGAGCCCCTCGGGGCCCTCGGCGACGAGCACCTTCTTCGCGCCGTACTTGCCGAGCGAAGCGGCGAGGTCCTGCGGGACGTTCTCGCCGAGCAGGATCGCGTGCGCCTCGCCGCCCAATTCAGACGCGAGCTTCGCGCCCTCGGAGACCGCGCCGAGTGAGTTCTTGTTGATCGCGCCGTCGTAATGGAGTGCGTAAACCAGGATGTTTGCCATTTAGATCAGCTTCCTCTCGTCGAGCCAGGCGACGATTTTTTCGACGGTTTCGCCGGTGTCCTCGTCCTCGATGATCTCTCCTGCGGACTTCGCCGGGGGCGCCTTCGCGGATACCCACTGTGCGGCCGAGTTATCGCCGCCGACCTTCGAGGCGTCGATCTCGACGTCACCCGCGGTGACCGTGTCGAGCGGCTTCTTCTTCGCGCCCATGATCGCCTTCAGCGAGGGATAACGGGGCTCGTTGATCGCGTCGCCGACGGAGATCACCGCGGGCAGCTTGATCTGCACTGTGTCGTACCCGTACTCGGCCTGGCGCTCGCAGCGCAGGGCCTCGGCGTCGACGTCCATCTTGATCACCTGCGTCAGCGAGGGCATGCTCAGGTGCTCGGCCACGACCGCGCCGATCGTGTAGCACTCGCCGTCGTCCGACTGCTGTCCGAGCAGGACGAGATCGGGGCTCTCGCGCTGGAGCGTCTTCGCGAGCGCGTAGCCGGTCGCGGCCACGTCCGAGCCGGCGACGGCCGGGTCGGAGAGGTGGACGGAGCGGTCGGCACCGAGCGAGACGGCCTTGTGCAGAGCGCGCACGGCGCTGTCGGGGCCCATCGTCACGGCGACGATCTCCTCGACGGGGACGGCGCCGCCCTCCTTGATCTGCATCGCGGCCTCGATCGCGTGCGTGTCATACGGGTTGAGGTTCTTCTCTCCGCTGCGGTCCATACGCCCCGTCGAGGGGTCAATCCGCTTCTCGACGGCGGCGTCCGGGACCTCCTTCACCAGGACGCATATCTTCATTTCTTCGGCTGCTCCTTCAGGGGTGTGCCCGTGG
>DASYAO010000038.1:0-3709 GCA_036501285.1 Gaiellaceae bacterium | reverse complement strand
AGGACGATTCCGTCCTTGACCGCGACCAGCGTGTCGCTCGGGTCGATCCCCGGCACGAGCCGCGCGACGGCCTGGCCGATCGGGATCTCCTGCGCGCGGCGCTCGGCCGCGTCGAGCTGCTGGGCGTAGCCGGCGACGGCCGCGCGGTTGTCGGCGCGGAGACGGTTGTCGACGTGTGAGGTCTCGTGTTTCTTCGCAAGCGAGGCAAAGCCGTAGTAGGCCCCGAGGACGGGGAGGAGTGCCACGACCGCGAAGTACGCGACCAGCTTGAACTTGAAACTCGCCATGGGTGGTCAGGCGGAGCACGCCGCAGAGCGTCCCCTAGAACCTCCTTTCCCCCTCTTGTCGGCAGGCGGATCGCGCTGCATGAGCCGAAACTGCGACAATCCCGGCATGCCTGGATTCGGACGCATGCTCGGCCGCCGCGCGGGCCCTTGGGGAACGGCCCTCGTGATGTGGGACGTCTGGAAGCGGATCCCGCCGAAACACAGGAAAAAGCTACTCCAGCAGGCCCGAAAGCACGGCCCGCGCCTCGTCAAGCAGGCATACGAGGCTCGCAAGAAGGCTCGCTGAGCCAGGCCTAGGCCCAGACCGAACGGGCGATCCGCTCCTGCTCGAGCGAGTGGGCGGTCGGGTAGCCCTCGGCAGTGCTCGCGCGCCAGGGCCGGCCGACGAACCGGACCTGGATCCCGCCCGCGGCTTCCTCGAGGCGATGGCGGATCGTGCGCCACGCCCCCATGTTCTGGGGCTCCTCCTGCGCCCACACGAGCTCGTCGAGCGCCGGGTAAGTCGCAACCAGCGCGCGTGCCGACTCGAGCGGGAACGGATAGAGCTGCTCGAGCCGCGCGACGGCGATGCCGTTCGCGTCTTTCGCCGCTTCGTTGCCGACGATGTCGTAGTAGACCTTGCCCGAGCAGAGAACGAGCCGCCGGATCGCCGCCTTGTCGTCGACGCGCGCGTCGAGTACGGGACGGAACGAGCCGTCGGCTAGCTCGTCGAGCGTCGAGGTCGCGTTTTTCAGCCGCAGGAGACCCTTCGGCGTCATCTCGATGAGCGGGCGCGCGCTCGCGTCGAGTGCCTGCTTTCGCAGCAGGTGGAAGTACTGCGCCGCAGTCGTGCAGTTCGTGATTCGCAGGTTCTCCTGCGCGGCGAGCTGCAGGAAGCGCTCGAGCCGCGCGCTCGAGTGCTCGGGCCCGTTTCCCTCGTAGCCGTGCGGCAGGAGCAGCGTCAGGCGGGAGGTCTGCTTCCACTTCGCAAGCCCGCTCGAGATGAACTGGTCGATGATCGTCTGCGCGCCGTTCGCGAAGTCGCCGAACTGCGCCTCCCAGAGCACGAGCGCCTCAGGGGCCGCCGTCGAGTAGCCGTACTCGAAGCCGACGCACGCGTATTCGGAGAGCGGCGAGTTGTAGACCTCGAACGACGCGTGCGAGACGGTCAGCGCCTGCATCGGCGTGAAGAGTTCCCCCGTGTGCTCGTCGTGGAGGACGACGTGGCGGTGCGAGAACGTGCCGCGCTCTGTGTCCTGGCCGGTCAGCCGGACCGGGATGCCGTCGGCGATGAGCGACGCGAACGCGAGCGCTTCGGCATGGCCCCAGTCGATCCCGCCCTCGTCGAGCGCAGCGATGCGCCGCTCGAGTTGCTTGTCGAGCTTCGGGTGGATCGTGAAGCCGTCGGGAACGCGCAGGAGCTCGTGCGTCAACTCGCGGAGCTTCTCGGCCGGGACGCGCGTGTCGGTGGGCTGCGGCACGTCGCGCGGAACGCCCTCGTCGCGCGACTTCGCCGGGATCGCCTCGCCGAAGCTCGCGCGCAGGCGCTCGTGCGCGGCGCGGATGCGCTGCTCGGCCTCCTTCGAGATCGACTCGGCCTCGGCCTGCGTGAGCACGCGCTCCTCGACGAGCTGCTCGGCATAAAGCTCGCGCACGGTCGGGTGCGCGCCGATCTGCTCGACCATCAGCGGCTGCGTGTAGCCGGCCTCGTCCTGCTCGTTGTGGCCGAAGCGGCGGTAGCCGACGAGATCGACGACCACGTCGTGGCCGAAGCGGGCGCGATAGGCGAGCGCGAGCCGGATCACGGAGATCGAAGCCTCGGGATCGTCGGCGTTCACGTGGAAGATCGGCGTGTCGAAGCCCTTCGCGAGGTCGGACGAGTAGCGCGTCGACCGGCCTTCGGAGGGGTCGGTCGTGAAGCCGACCTGGTTGTTCGTGATCAGGTGCAGCGTGCCGCCGGTCGAGTAGCCCTCGAGCGCGTAGAGATTGAGCGTCTCGGCGACGACGCCCTGGCCCGCGAACGCCGCGTCGCCGTGGAGCAGGATCGGCATCGCGACGGTCGGGTCGTGCAGACCGCCGCCGGCGGAGCGGTCGGTCTGCGCGGCGCGCGTGATCCCCTCGACGACGGGATCGACCGCCTCGAGATGGCTCGGGTTCGCGGCGAGGACGACGCCGACCTTGCCGGCGGCGGTGTTTCGCATCCCCTTCGCGCCCAGGTGATACTTGACGTCCCCGGTGCCGCTCTCGACGTCGGACGCGACGGCCTCGATCGCGCGCTCGCCTTCGAACTCACGCAGGATCGACTCGTACGGCAGGCCGATCGTGTGCGCGAGCACGTTGAGGCGGCCGCGGTGCGCCATCCCGATCACGACCTCGCGCGCGCCGCCGGCGGAGGCGAGCTCGATCGCCTCGTCGAGCATCGGGATCGTGACGTCGAGCCCTTCCAGCGAAAACTGCTTCTGGCCGAGGAACGAGCGGCGCAGGTAGCGCTCCATGCCCTCGACCTCGCAGAGGCGCGTGTAGAGGCGGCGGCGCTCGTCTTCGGTGAGCGGCTTGCGGTACCGCCCCGATTCGATCGCCTGGCGGAGCCAGACGCGCTGCTCGTGCTCGGCGATGTGCTCGATCTCGTAGGCGACCGAGCCGCAGTAGGTCTCGCGCAGACGCGGCAGCGCCTCGGCGAGCGTCTCGCCTTCGACATGGATGCGAAGGACGGACGCCGGGACGCGCCGCTGAAGTTCCTGCGTCAGCTTCGGCTTGAGGCGCATCGGGTCGAGCGCGGGATCGCCGACCGGCGCCGAGCCGAGCGGATCGAGCCGCGCGGCGAGGTGGCCATGCATGCGGTAGGCCTTGACGAGCGCCATCGCAGCGGCGACGGCGCCGAGAAGCTCGCTTGCTTCCGCGGGTGTTGCGGCCGGTTCGGCCGGAGCTGCGGACGTGACGGCGGCGGCGCCGTTTCCGTGACCGTTGCCCGCCTGCTCGAGGATGCGCGCGAGACCGGGAAGGCTGCGCACGAGATCGCCGGCTGCTTCGCCGCTCTCGAAGAGCGCGCGCCACTCAGCGGGCACCGACTCGGGGTTGTCGAGGTACTGCTCGAGAAGCAGACGCGCATAACCGGCGTTGACGCCGTCGACGTCGTGCATGAGTCAGATGTTTTGTACCACCCTTTCGGTTCCTGCCGTGCAGGGTGGCGTCAGGCCCCGGCGCGCTCGCGCCTCCGGGCGGCGCGCGCCGTCGAGCGCCGGCCGTGCGGGCCGCCGCGGCGGGGCCGCGGCCGGTCCGGGTCGGGCTTCCACGGCTGCCAGTTCATCGTGTGCGCCTGCTCGCCTTCGGCGCCGGGGGTGAGCCCGTGCACTCGGTCAATTGGCAGCCGTGGCGCCGCGATCCCGATCGGCCGCGGCCACGCCGTGGCGGCCCGCACGGCCGTCGCATCGCACGCCGCGCGG
>DASYAO010000037.1:0-12228 GCA_036501285.1 Gaiellaceae bacterium | reverse complement strand
CCCGCGACGACCGGCGAGGAGGCGAGCGAATGACCGAGGTCGCGGCCGTAACCGTCAAAGAGCTTCGCGAGCTGACCGGCGCGGGGATGATGGACTGCAAGCGCGCACTCCAGGACACGGGCGGCGACCTCGAGGCCGCCGCCACGCTCTTGCGCGAGAAGGGCATGGCGTCGGCGGCGAAGCGCGCCGATCGCGAGACGACCGAGGGCATCGTCCTCGTCGAGGCCGACGACAAGACGGGCACGATCGTCGCCGTCGGCTGCGAGACGGAGCCGGTCTCGAAGAACGACGACTTCGAGGCGTTCGCGCTCGACGTCCTGCGCGAGGTGCACGATCGCGGCGAAGACGCCGTGTCGGCGCTCGAGGAGCGCCGCGTGGAGCTCTCAGGCCGCCTCGGCGAGAACATCCGCGTTGCGGGAGCGAAGCGGATGACGGCGAACGCCGGCGAGCACTTCGTCTCCTACGTCCACCTGCCGGCGAAGAAGATCGGCGTCCTGCTCAAGGTCAAGGGCGGCAGCCCGGAGCTTCCGCGCGAGCTCGCGATGCACATCGCGTTCGCGAAGCCGGCTTACACGACGCGCAGCGAGGTGCCCGCGGAGGCGATCGAGGCCGAGCGCGCAGTGCTCTCGAACACGGACGAGGTGCTGTCGAAGCCGGAGAACGTGCGCGAGAAGATCGTCGAGGGGATGCTGAACAAGAACTTCTTCGGCGTCTCGGTACTCGACGACCAGACCTGGATCCACGACACCAGCCTGACGGTCTCCAAGGCGTTGAAGCAGGGCGGGCTGGAGCTCGTCGACTACGCCTGGTACGCGCTCGGCTGATGGCGACCGCAGCCAAGCCGCGAACCGCAGCGGCGCCCGCTTTCTCGCGGGTGCTGCTGAAGCTTTCCGGCGAGGCGCTGATGGGCGAGACGGAGTTCGGCCTCGACGCACCCACAGTCGACGAGCTTGCGCACGAGCTCGTCGACGTGCAGGCGAGCGGTGTCGAGCTCGCGATCGTGATCGGCGGCGGCAATGTCTACCGCGGGATGAAGGCTGCGGCCGCGGGCATGGACCGCGCGACCGGCGATTACATGGGCATGCTCGCGACGGTCTTCAATTCGCTCGCGGTACAGGAGGCGCTCGAGCGGAACGGCGCCGACACCCGCGTCCTCTCGGCACTCGACGTGCGCGAGGTCGCCGAGCCGTACATCCGCCGTCGCGCGATCCGCCATCTCGAGAAGGGTCGCGTCGTCATCTTCGCGGCCGGCACGGGCAACCCGTTCTTCACGACCGACACGGCGGCCGCGCTCCGCGCGCTCGAGGTCGGCGCCGAGGCGATCCTGATGGCGAAGAACGGCGTGCGCGGCGTCTTCGACGGTGACCCGCGCCTCGATCCGAACGCGGCGTTTCTGCCCGAGCTGACGCACCTCAAGGCGATCGAGCGGGGCCTCAAGGTGATGGACACGACGGCGCTCTCACTGTGCATGGACAACCACCTGCCGATTCACGTCTTCGAGCTCGCGCCGGGCAACGTCGGCCGCGTGATCGCGGGTGAGCACGTCGGCACGATCATCTCGACCGCTCAAGGAGGGTGAAGTTGGCGAGCATCGACGAGTTCCTCAAGGACGCGACGCAGCGGATGGCCAAGTCGGCCGAGGCGACGCACGAGCACTTCAACTCGGTGCGCACGGGCCGCGCGTCGGCGGCACTGCTCGACCGGATCAGCATCGACTACTACGGCACGCCGACGCCGCTCAGGAACATCGCCACGATCAACGTGCCGGAGCCGCGCATGCTGACGATCCAGCCGTTCGATCCGTCGGCGATGAAGCAGATCGAGCGCGCGATCCAGGAGTCGGATCTCGGCCTGACGCCCTCGAGTGACGGGAAGCTGATTCGCCTGCCGATCCCGCAGCTGACCGAGGAGCGGCGCAAGGAATACGTCAAGGTCGTGCGGAACATGGCAGAGGAGGGACGGGTTGCCGTCCGCAACGTGCGCCGGGACGTGATGAAGCATCTCGAAGAGCTCGTGAAGAACGGTGAGGTCGGCGACGACGACGAGCGCGCCGCCGAAGCCCGCGTGCAGAAGCTGACCGACGAGCACGTCGCGAAGATCGACGACCTCTTGAAGCACAAAGAGGCAGAGATCATGGAGGTCTGACGCGGCGAGCATGAACCTCATCTCGCGCATCTGGACGCTTGCCCGGGTTCGGCCGCTCCCGGCCGAGATCGACCTGCCCGAGGTCGCGGAGACCGTTGCGATCATCATGGACGGCAACGGGCGCTGGGCTCGCCGCCGTGGCCTGCCACCGGCAGCCGGCCACCGCGCGGGCACGAAGGCGCTCCGTCGCACCGTCGAAGCTGCGATCGATCTCGGCATCCGCCACCTCGTCGTCTACGCGTTCTCGACCGAGAACTGGTCGCGCCCGCAGGACGAGGTCGACGCGCTGATGGAGATCTTCGGTGAGACGATCGAGCGCGAGCTGCCCGACCTCGCCGAGCAGGGTGTGCGCGTCCGCTTCATCGGTCGGCGCAACCGCGCACCGGAGGGCCTCCGCCGCCGCATCGACGCGATGGAGGACCGCACCGAGCTGAACACGCGGCTCGGTCTCTGGATCGCATTCGACTACGGCGGCCGCGCCGAGCTCGTCGAAGCGACTCGCCGCATCGCCGAAAGCGGCCTCGATCCGCGCGAGATCGACGAGAACGTCCTCGCCGCGAATCTCTACGCACCCGAGCTTCCCGATCCGGATCTGCTGATCCGCACGAGCGGGGAGCTCCGCATCTCGAACTTCATGCTCTGGCAGCTCGCGTATGCAGAGCTCGTCTTCGTCGACCGCCTCTGGCCCGACTTCGACGAGCGCGACCTCCAACACGCTCTCGCGGAATATGCACAGCGCCGCCGCCGGTTCGGCGGACGTTAGCGGCATGACGAACGCGCTCTCGCGCGTCGTCGTGGCCGTGGCCGGCATCCCCGTCGTGCTGGGCGCCGTCTATCTCGGCGGCTGGTGGCTCTATGCGCTGCTCACGATCGCGGCGGCGATTGCGCTGCACGAGTTCTGGCTGCTGACGAGGCCGCTCAGCCCTTTGAGCCCTGCCGGCTACGTCGGCGGCCTGCTCGCGCTCGTCGGCGCGCAGCTCGGCGGCATGCCGTGGATGATCGGCGGTGCGCTGACCGCGTTTCCGCTCGCGTTTCTGCTGAAGGGGATCTCCGCGAGCCGCCAGTCGCCGACGACGTCGATCTCCGCAACCGTGATGGGCTCGGTCTGGATCGGCTGCGGCCTCGGGTTCCTGATCCTCCTGCGCGACATCCACCACGGGCGCCTCGCGACGTTCGCGATCCTGCTCGCGATCTGGGCCGGCGACACACTCGCCTATCTCGGCGGCCGCGCTCTCGGCCGTCACCGGATGGCGCCGTCGACGTCGCCCGGCAAGACGTGGGAGGGATTCGTGTTCGGAACCGCGGCGACCATCTTCGTCGCGTTCGTCGCGCTCTACAAGCAGCACTACCTGTCGATCTCCGACTCGGTGATCCTCGGCGCGATCGTGGCGGTCTCCGCGCCGGCAGGCGACCTCTTCGAGTCGATGCTGAAGCGTGACGCCGGCGTCAAGGACACGGGCACGCTGCTCGGCGGACACGGAGGCATGCTCGACAGGCTCGACGCGATCCTCTTCGCAGTTCCCGCCGCCTACTTCACGATCCTCGCGATCGTCAAATGACGCGGATCGCGCTCCTCGGCGCGACCGGTTCGATCGGTCGCCAGGCGATCGAGGTGATCGACGCGAGCCCGGACCTGGACCTCGTCGCCGCGACGTCGGGCACGCAGCCGATCGAAGGCCTCGCCCCGCTCACGCAGACCGGCGGCGACCCGACGGCGCTGCTCGACCGGGCGAAGCCGGATGTCGTTCTGAACGCGGTCGTCGGCTTCGCCGGACTCGTGCCGACGATGTGGGCGCTCGAGCACGGCGTCACGCTCGCGCTTGCGAACAAGGAGAGCCTCGTCGCAGCCGGCGAGCTCGCACTCACGGCGCGCGGTCGCGGCAACGGCGCGCTGATCCCGGTCGACAGTGAGCACTCGGCGCTCTTCCAGTGCGCGCAGCTCGGCGAGCCGGAGAGCCTCGTTCTCACAGCGAGCGGCGGCCCGTTCCGCGGCAAGACACGCGACGAGCTCACCGACGTGACGCCGGAGCAGGCGCTCGCACACCCGACGTGGAACATGGGCCCGAAGATCACGATCGACTCGGCCACGCTCGCGAACAAGGGTCTCGAGATCATCGAGGCGCACTTCCTCTTCGGCGTCGACTACGACCGGATCGAGGTCACGATCCACCCGACGTCGATCGTGCACGGGATCGTGCGCTTCCGCGACGGCGCGTCGATCGCCCACCTCGGCTATCCGGACATGCGTGTGCCGATCTCGTACGCACTCACCTATCCGGAGCGCGCTGCGACGCCGATCCCGCCGCTCGAGCTGCAGACGCTCGAGTTCGGGAAGCCCGACACGGAGACGTTCCGGATGCTCGCGCTCGCGCGTGAGGCGGGGGAGCGGGGCGGCACGTATCCCTGCGCCTACAACGCGGCCAACGAAGTCGCCGTCCAGGCGTTCCTCGCCGGGCGCATCGGCTTCCTCGACATCGCGGCTACCGTGGAGGACGTGCTTGCACGTGTCGACGGATCGCCCGCCCGCAACCTCGACGAGCTGGTCGAGGCCGACAGGCGTGCCCGCGAGCTCGTCGCCGTTCCCTCGTGAGCTTTCCTGCCGCGATCCTCGCGCTCGCCGTGCTCGTGCTCCTGCACGAGACGGGGCACTTCCTCGTCGCGCGCGCCGTGGGGATGACGCCGCGGAAGTTCTACCTCGGCTTCGGCCCGGCGATCGTCAAGCGCGTCCACGGCGGCGTCGAATACGGGATCGCGGTCCTGCCGCTCGGCGGCTACGTGAAGATTCCCGGGATGCACCGCCCTTCGGCGGCAGACGTGCGCGGAACGATCGCGCCCGACGAGCAGCGCGAGCTCGAACCGCAGCTCGACGCGCTCGAGGCGGCGCTCGATCGCGACGACGAGGCCGAAGCGCGAGCGATCGTCGCCGAGCTCGAGCCGAAGCTCGAGGGCAACCGGCAGCTGCAGGAGCTCGACTGGGCGCTCGCGCCCGACGCCTACTGGCGGCAGCGCGCGTGGAAGAAGGTGGCGGTGATCGCAGCCGGGCCGCTCGCGAACCTGCTGATCGCGTTCGTGCTCTTCGTGCCGTTCTACCTGCAGGGACCGGTCGTTCTGACGCGCAACGTCGACTCGGTGCTGCCAAACCACCCGGCTGCTGCCGCGGGACTTCACGCCGGCGACCAGGTGGTCTCGGTCGCGGGCAAGCGCGTGACCGCGAACACGATGCCGACGTCGATCGACGCGACGCACGGCCGCCCGTTCAAGCTCGTCGTCGAGCGGAACGGGCACGACGTGACGATCGGCCCGTTGCGCGCGAAGCTCGACCAGGGCGCCTACCGGATCGGCTTCATCATCAAGGGCGCGGCGGGACCGAACGAGTCAGCCGGCTACGCCGTCGGCAAGTCCGCGAAGGCGATCGGCTTCCTTACCCGCGAGACCCTGTCGGCGGTGGGCGGCCTCTTCGTCGGGCACGGCACGCACCAGGTCTCGAGCGCGGTCGGGATCGTCCGTGTGACGGCGGCCGCGTACAAGCAGTCGTTCTCGGACTTCCTCGGCATCGTCGCCTACATCAGCCTGACGCTTGCGCTGCTCAACCTGCTGCCGGTGCTGCCGCTCGACGGCGGCCACATCGTGATGAGCCTCGTCGAGCGGGTGCGCGGGCGCGCCTTCTCACAGATGGCCTACCTGCGCTACAGCGCCGTCGGCCTGACCCTTTTCATCTTCCTGCTCTACCTGGGCCTACGGAACGACTTCTCGGCGGGCCACAGCTAATCTAGTTTGATGGCGAGCGAGCGTTCGGTCACCGTCGGCGGCGTCCAGATCGGGGGCGGCGCACCCGTCGTCGTGCAGTCGATGACGCTCACGAAGACGCACGACGTCCCGGCGACGACAGCCCAGATCGCCGCGCTCGCGGACGCGGGCTGCGAGATCGTTCGGGTTGCCGTGCCGAAGCTCGAGGACGCCGAGGCGCTGCCGAAGATCGTGCGCTTCTCGCCGATCCCGGTGATCGCCGACATCCATTTCAACGCGAGCCTGGCGCTGAAGGCGATCGAGGCCGGCGTCGCGGCGGTCCGGATCAACCCGGGCAACATCGGTGGGCCCGACAAGGTCGCCGAGGTCGTGAACGCTGCGAAGAAGGTGAACATGCCGATGCGCATCGGCGCGAACGGCGGCTCGTTGCCCAAGCATCTCGATGAGCTCGCACAGCAGGACCAGGCCGAGGCGCTCGTCGAAGCGGCGCTCGAGGAGGTTCGCCTGCTCGAGCAGCTCGACTACCGCAACTTCAAGATCTCGGTGAAGTCGAGTCACGTGCCGACGATGATCCGCGCGTACCGCATCCTCGCCTCGAAGGTTCCGTATCCGCTGCACCTCGGCGTTACCGAGGCGGGCCCGCCGTCGACCGGCGCGATCAAGAGCGCGATCGGGCTCGGCTCGCTGCTCGCCGACGGGATCGGCGACACCATCCGCGTATCGCTGACGGCCGACCCTGTCGACGAGGTGAAAGTCGCGTGGGAGATCCTCAAGTCGCTCGGGCTGCGCGAGCGCGGCCCGATTCTGATCGCGTGCCCGTCGTGTGGCCGGGACAACGTCGGCGTGCAAACGCTGGCCGAGGAGGTCGAGACGCGCCTTGCCACGTATCCCGAGCACTTCGAGGTCGCCGTGCTCGGCTGCGCCGTGAATGGACCGGGAGAGTCGGGCGACGCCGACTTCGGCATCGCCGGCGGCCGTGAGACCGGATTCATCTACGCTCACGGCAAGGTGCTGAAGAAGGTGGACTCCCAGATCCTGGTCGACGAGCTCTTCCGCGAGATCGACGCGTGGATCGCAGGGGGGATGCACCGCCCGCCGCGCAGCCGCCACGCGAAGCCTGCGGCGCTTGCGATGGCGGAAGCATCCGCAATCCCACTCGAATAGCCTGCGGCGGCAACGGATGATCCACCGGGCTTCAAAGCTCTTCCTGCCGACCCTGCGCGACGCGCCGGCGGACGCAGAGGCGGTCAGCCACAAGCTGCTCGTCCGCGCCGGCTTCATCCGTCAGGTCTCGGCGGGGCTCTGGAGCTTTACGCCGCTCGGCTGGCGCGTCCATCGCAAGGTCGAGCAGATCATCCGCGAGGAGCTCGAGGTGATCGGCGCGCAGGAATGGTTCGCGCCGGTGCTGACGCCGAAGGAGCTCTGGGAGAAGACCGGCCGCATCCGCATCCCGGAGATCTTCCGCGTCGAGAACACGGACTACGTGCTCCCGCTCACGCACGAGGAGACGTTCGCGTTCCACGCGCGCGAGATCCAGAGCTACCGGGAGTTGCCGCAGTCCTGGTACCACTTCCAGACGAAGGACCGCAATGAGCCGCGGCCGCGCGCCGGGTTGATCCGCGTGCGCGAGTTCATCATGAAGGACTCGTACTCGTTCGACCGCGACGACGCCGGCCTCGACGCGAGCTTCCGCGCACACGGGGGTGCGTACCACGCGATCTTCACGCGCTGCGGGTTGCAGTACTCGGAGGTCGAGGCGGAGCCGGGGATGATGGGCGGCAGTGAGTCGTTCGACTTCCTCGCGCCGTCGGGTTCGGGAGAGAACACGCTCGTCACGTGCGAGAACGGCGACTTTGCCGCCGACCTCGAGGTCGCGCGGACGATCCCGCGCGCGCCTGACTTTCCGGCGAGCCTCGCGAAGCCCGAGGAGATCGAGACGCCCGGCGTCACGACCTGCGAGGCGCTCGCCGAGTTTCTCGGCACCGATCTCGCCGCGACGTCGAAGGCGATGCCCGTCACGAAAGAGGACGGCACCGTCGTGCTCGCGCTCGTCCGCGGCGACGACCGGCTCGAGCCGAACAAGCTGGCCGCCGCACTCCGTGCAGCCTCGCGACCCTCGACCGACGACGAGATCCGGGCCGCGTTCGGGGCATCCGGCGGCTCGCTCGGCCCGGTCGGCTTCAAGGGCGAGGTGGTCGCCGACGAGGCGCTTCGCAGCGGGCAGTTCGTAGCCGGCGCGAACCGGGACGGCCGGCACCTGCGCGGCGTCGAGGCCGGTCGCGACTACGAGGCGAGCTTCGGCGACCTCCGAGAGTCGAAGGAGGACGACACGTGTCCGAACTGCGGCGGCGCGCTGCGCTTCCAGACCGCGATCGAGGTCGGTCACATCTTCAAGCTCGGCACGAAGTACTCGGCCGCGCTCGAGGCGACCTACCTCGACGAGGACGGAGTCGAGAAGCCGCTCGTGATGGGGAGCTACGGCATCGGGCTGGGCCGCGTGATGGCGGCCGCCGTCGAGCAGAGCCACGACGAGAACGGGATCATCTGGCCCGCCGCGCTCGCGCCCTACGACATACACGTCGTTGCCCTCGCGGGCGCGGAGAAAGAAGCAGAAGAAGCCGCGCGAATCCTCTCGGAATCTGGAGCCGATGTCTTGCTGGACGACAGGGACCAGCGAGCGGGGGAGAAGTTCGCCGATGCCGACCTCATCGGGCTGCCCTGGCGGGTTACAGTCGGGAAGAAGACGCTGGCGGACGGCCAGGTCGATCTACGGAACCGGGCGACCGGCGACGAGCGGCGTGTCACTGTCGCCGACTTGGGCAAGGAGGTGTAGATGGCGAAGCGACGGAGGTTCAGCACGGAGCCGTTCGGAGATGCGATCGAGCGGCTGATGAACGAGTTGGGCGTCACCTACCGCGGGCTCGCGGCGAAGACGGACCTGTCGGCCGGCTATCTGAACCACCTCGTACACGGCAACCGTCCCGTGCCGTCGAACGACGTGATCGAGCGGCTCGCGAATGCGCTCGACGTCGATGCCGAGCACTTCCGCGAATACCGCCTGCGCGTGATCACGGACAAGCTCGAGCGGCTACCCGCCGAGATCGACCGCCTCTACAAGCGGTTCGCTTAAGAAATTGTCAGGCTTGAGCCTGACACTGTTCTCGCCGCCTAACCGCCTCCGGCTCGTGACGTCGTAGTAGCCAAGGCCGGAAGGGGTCCCGGCATTCGACGCTTGGGGGGCGGGGGCTCCTTCCGGCCTAACAGGACGTAGTGTCAGACTTAAGCCGGACGCGGTTTCGCGAGAACGCTCCGATAGGGTGTGCGGGACGGGGAGTAGCTCAGCCTGGTAGAGCACTCGGCTGGGGGCCGAGCGGTCGCAGGTTCAAATCCTGTCTCCCCGATTCGCAGCTCGCCGCGTAACCACTCGGGTCGGTCCATCGTTGTACCCCCGAACCACGACCCAATGAAAGGTGGTGACGGGATGCTTCTCCTCGTGTTGCTCGCTTTGCTGGCGATCATCGCGTTCGGAGTCGGCTTCACTGTTCACTGGCTCTTCATCGTCGCCGTCGTTCTCGCGCTCGTCTGGCTGATCTCGCTGTTCGCGGGAGCTTCCGGCGGCCGCAGCCGCGGCGCCTGGTGGTAGCTGACTGACGCGTTCGGCGGCGGCCGGTCATCTGACCGGCCGCTCGCCACCCGCTTCCCTCGCCTGGTGGGCCGCTTGGAGCCCAGCCGAAAGCGTGGGATGATCGCTCTGCCCCCGTCAGATGCGATCACTAGCCCTCCTCCTCGCGCTTGCCGCGCTCTGCTTGCCGACGGCCGCTTCGGCGAGCTCGCAGCCGGTCGTCTCCGCGTTCTACTACCCGTGGTTCGGGAGCCCCGAGGACGGCGGCTATGCGCACTGGGCGCAGGACGGCCACTCACCGCCGGAGGACATCGCCTCCGACTACTACCCGGCCTACGGCCCGTACTCGTCGAGCAACGCGGCCGTGATCGCGACGCAGATGTCGGAAGCCGTTCGTGCCGGGATCGACGAGCTTGCTGTGTCGTGGTGGGGCCGGGGCTCGCCGGAGGACAAGAATCTCCCTGACGTGATCGCCGGCGCCGCGCAAGCCGGCATCCAGGTCGCGGTCCACATCGAGCCGTACACCGGCCGCACCGCGCAGACCGTCCTCGCCGACGCGAGCTACCTGCATTCGCTCGGCGTCGACACGATCTACGTCTACCAGGCGTTCATCACCGGACAGCCGTCCGACTGGGCGCCGGTGAACGACGCGCTGCACGCGCTCGCGATGACGACCTTCGCGCAGACGACTCTCGTCGGGCAAGCGTCGACCGGCCACTTCGACGGCGTCTACACCTACGACATCCTCACCTACGGCGCGCGCTTCTTCGCGCGCTACTGCAGCGAAGCCCATGCGGTCCATCTCCTTTGTGCACCGTCGGTGGGGCCCGGCTTCGACGCCCAGCGCTCGGAGGGTAACCCGCATGTGCGGCCGCGTCGCCACGGCCAGACCTACGACGCCATGTGGCACGCCGCGATCGCCGCCGGCGCCGACCGGATCACGATCACGTCGTTCAACGAGTGGCAGGAGGGTACGCAGATCGAACCCGCGATCCCGCTTCGCCTCGGCGAGTACCGCTACATCTCCTACAACGACGCCTGGGGCCTGCACGGAGTCGCCGCCCAGAACGCCTACATCGACCGGACGGCCTACTGGGCCGGTCTTTTCCGCAAGGCGTCTGACAAGCCAAAGCCGTAAGTACCCTTCGGGCGTGACGGCACGCACCGTGTCGGCGCCGCTCGCGCAGGTCCCGAACGCGCTCACGCTCGCCCGGCTCGTCGTGATCCCCGTGTACGCGGCGCTCATCCTGACTGCGAGCGGAGGGCGCAGCTGGCCCGCCGCGATCATCTTCGGCGCGGCCGCGATCACCGATCAGATCGACGGCTTCCTCGCGCGGCGCTGGCACGTCGAGTCGGGCTTCGGGAAGATCGCCGACCCGCTCGCCGACCGGATCCTGATCGCGGTCGCGGTGATCCTCCTCTGGCACGCAGGCCGCCTGCCGTGGCTCGTGCTCGCCCTCCCGGCCCGCGACCTCGTCCTGCTCGTCGTGACGCCGCTCGCAATCGCCCGCGGCTACCGCTTCGAGGTCAACCTCCTCGGCAAGGCAGCCACCTGGCTGCTCTACGCGAGCCTCGCCTTCACGATGGTCACCCGGCACGGCACCGCGTGGCCCCGCTGGCTCTTCTGGACGGGCTTCGCGGTCGCCGTGGTGTCGCTCGTGTTGTACGGACGCAAGGCGCGGGTAGAGGTAGTGAAGTGAAGGCCGTCGTCATGGCCGGCGGTGAAGGCACCCGCCTGCGGCCGCTGACATCCAACCAACCGAAGCCGATGGTGCCGATCGTCGGCAAGCCGTGCATGGAGCACGTCCTCGACCTGCTCCGGGAGCACGGGTTCACCGACGTCGTCGTGACGGTCGCGTTCATGCCGCAGGCGATCCGCAGCTACTTCGGCGACGGCTCGGGGCTCGATCTCGAGATCGAATACTCGGTGGAGGAGGTGCCGCGCGGTACCGCAGGCTCAGTGCAGCTCGCGGCGGGCCGGCTCGAGGGAACGACGCTCGTGATCTCGGGCGACGCCCTCTGCGACATCAACCTCTCCGAGCTCGTCGCGTTCCACCGCGAGAAGCAGGCCGCGGTCACGATCGGACTGAAGGCGGTCGAGAATCCGCTCGAGTTCGGGATCGTCGTCACGGGCGAAGACGGTCGCGTCGAGCGGTTCCTCGAGAAGCCGTCATGGGGCGAGGTCTTCAGCGACACGATCAACACCGGCATCTACGTGCTCGAGCCGGAGGTGCTGCAGCATGTGCCGCGCGAGGGTCCGTTCGACTTCTCGAAGGAGCTCTTCCCGCTGCTCCTCGAACAGGGCGATCCGATCTACGGCTATGTCTGCGACGGCTACTGGCAGGACATCGGCAACCTCGAGCAGTTCCGTCGCGCGAACTTCGACGCGCTCGACGAGAAGGTGCGTCTGCAGATTCCTGGGATCCGGACGCGCGGGAACATCTGGGTCGGCGAGAACGTCGAGTTCGACCGCATCGACGAGATCGAAGGCCCGGCATTCATCGGGCCGGACTGCCGGATCGCGCGCGATGCTGAGATCTATCCGTACACGGTGCTCGACTCGGGCGTGACGTTGCGCGAAAACGCGCGCATCACGCACTCGATCATCGACGCCGGCACGTACATCGGCCGCGCGGCGATCGTCGAAGGTGCGGTGGTCGGCCGCAACTGCGACATCCGCACGCATGCGCGGCTGCACGAGGGCGTCGCGATCG
>DASYAO010000036.1:0-30507 GCA_036501285.1 Gaiellaceae bacterium | reverse complement strand
CGCACACGGTCGGGCCGCGCCGCGGACTGGACACAGCCGATCGCGCCAACGTGGCCCGCGACGAAGGCAGCCGTCTCCTCGGGCGCCCGGCCGACGATCGTGACGTTGGCCGGCAGCCCCGCGAGGCCGTCGCCCGCGAGGTTCGCGGCGCAACCGGTGACGTAGACCTTCCGGTGGTGACGGGCCGCTCTGCTCGCCGCCTTGCGGCTCTTCGCAAGAGCCTCGTTCGTGACGCAGCAGCTCGAGACGACTGCGACATCGGCCGGCTCTCCCGGCACAGCGGCCGAGTGGCCGTTCTCGCGCAGGCGTTCGCCGATCTCGTGCGCGTCGACGTGCGAGACCTTGCAGCCAAGGAAGTCGACGCTGAAGCGCGCCACGCGCGGGATCGTACTTCGATCAGCGGCGTTCGTGCAGGTCCGCAGCCCAGCCGTCGAGCTCGCGCCGCCCGAGATGGGCGAAGCCGGCGAGCTGCGGGCGGTCGGCGACGAGGTAGCCGGAAGTCACCACGCGACTACTCGTGAGCCGCTCGCCGATCGCCTCGACGGTGTGAAGGGCGATGTTCGCGAGCGCGAGCTCACCCTCGGGCAGCCACCCGCTCGACGCGTCGAGCAGCTGCACGCCCAGCGTGACGCCGTTTGCCTCTGCGTTCTGACGCGTCGCCGCGACCGCCGACTCGTCGACGTCGACCGCGAGGACGTCGGCGTGCCCGAGCTTTGCCGCGGCGATCGCGAGCACGCCCGAGCCACAGCCGACGTCGAGCACTCCGCAACGTTCCTGCTCGAGCAGGAGCTCGAGGCAGAGTCGCGTCGTCGGATGCGCGCCGGTGCCGAACGCGCGGCCCGGATCGATCACGACGGCGATCGCATCGGCCGGAGGTGTCTCCCACGGCGGCCCGACCCACAACGCGCCGACCCGCACGCCATGGTGGAACTCCCGCCAACGCTCCTCCCAGCCCGGCTCGACCTGCTCGGTGCAGGCCCGTGGGAACGCGGCGATCACGCGCATCGCCGACTCGCCGTAGGCGGCGAGCTCGACGCCTTCGTCCGTCTCCTGCTCCTCGAATCCATCCGGCGCGAGGTCGAGGAATCGCGCGCGCATCTGCTCGGCTTCGTCGAGCGGCGCGATGACGGAAGCACGGATCAGCGGAACGCGCTCTTCAGCTTGCCGAGAAAGCCCTCGTCGGGGCTGTAGGTGTCGGCGTCGCTCAGCCGCTCGAACTCGGCGAGCAGCTTGCGCTGCTCGTCTGTCAGTCGTCGAGGAACGGTGACATTCACGAGCACGCGCTGGTCTCCGGCGCCGAAGCCCTGGAGCACCGGCATGCCGCGACCGCGCAGCACGCGCACCTCGCCCGGTTGCGTTCCCGCGTCGAACGTGAGCTCGATGGGGCCTTCGAGCGTCTCGACCGTGACGGTCGCTCCGAGCGCCGCCTGCACGATCGTGAGATCGACCTGCGAGAAGATGTCGTTGCCCTCGCGCACGAACCGCTCGTCGGGCCTCAGATGCACGAGCACGTAGACGTCGCCCGACCGGCCGCCGAGCGCACCGGCGTGTCCTTCGCCCGAGAGACGGATGCGTTGGCCGTCGTGGATCCCCGCCGGGACCTCGACGTCGATCGTGCGCTGCTCGAGCGTGCGGCCGGCGCCGCTGCACGTCTCGCATGGATGCTCGACGATTCTTCCGGAGCCGTTGCACTGCGGGCATGTCGAGGTGCGCACGAACTCGCCGAAGACACTGCGCGCGACCTGCTGCAACCGCCCGGCGCCGCCGCACCGGGGACACGTCGTCACCGGCGTTCCCGGCTGGACACCGTCGCCCTTGCACGTCGCGCACGGGACGGCGACCTCGAGCGGGACTGTCACCTTCAGTCCCGTCGCGGCTTCGGCGAGGTCGATCTCGATCTCAGCCGCGACGTCTGCGCCGCGTGCGGCGCCACGGCCGCCGCCGCCGAAAAGATCGTCGCCGAAGAACGCGCTGAAGAGGTCGCCCACGTCGCCGAGGTCGAAGTGCCGGGGTGTGAACCCCCCCGAGCGCAGGCCCGCATGACCGAAGCGGTCGTAGAGCTGGCGCGTCTCGGCATTCGAGAGCACCTCATACGCCTCGGAGATCTCGCGGAAGCGAACCTCGGCATCCGGCTCCTCGGAGACGTCCGGGTGCAATCGTCGCGCGAGCCGGCGGAAGGCTTTCTTGATCGCCTGCTCGTCCGCGTCGCGCCCGACGCCGAGCAGCTCGTAGTAATCGCGGTCGGTCGTGGCCACGGTTTCTCACCTAGTCCTCGTCGTAGATCTCTTCGACGAAGCGCGAGAGCTCGTGCGCGGCGGAGCGCACCGAGTGCAGCGCTTTCTCGTAGTCCATGCGAAGGGGGCCGAGCAGCGAGACCGCGCCGAGCGTGTAGTTCCCGTAGCCGTACGTCGCGCCGACGAGCGCGAGGTCGTGCAGGCCCGACTCCTGCAGCTCGTCGCCGACGCGGGCGAACGGCCGCTCGTGGCCGATCGAGTGCGCGAGCACGTCGAGCAGCGCCGCGCGCTTTTCCAGCGCGTCGATCAGGCTCCGGTAGGCGCCGATCTCCTCCGTGCGCAACTCGTCGAGGAGACCCGCGGCCCCGCCGACATAGAGCTGGCGCTCCTCGTCGACCTCGTCGAACGCATCGCGGATCACGTCGAGGAACGTGCGCTCGCGCAACGAGAGGCTCTGCTCCGCGAACGCCTTCGACAGGGCATGGGAGCGCAGGCGCACACCGATCAGACGCTCGCGCAGGTAGTCGCCCGCCCACGTGACGAGCCCGGGATCGACGGCGTCGACGAAGGTGTAGCGGTGCTTGCTGACCCCGCCGGCCGAGGTGATCGCGACGACCATCACCATCGACGGCTGCAGCTGGATGACGTCGACGTGGCGAATCGTCGCCGCGCGAAGCGGCGGCGCAGACACGAGCGCGAGCAGCCGCGTCACCTGCGACAGCATCTCCGTCGTCGTCTGGAGCGCCTCCTCGATCTCGGCGCGCGCCGACTCGAGTGCGAGCGGGAACTCGCCTGGTTTCGGCTCCTTGCGCTCGAGCAGCTCGTCGACGTACACGCGGTAGCCGGACTCCGTCGGCACCCGCCCGGCCGAGGTATGCGGGTGCATGAGCAGGCCGATCCGCTCGAGGTCGGCGAGCTCGGCACGCACGGTCGACGGCGAGACCGGCAACGCGCCGCGCCGGACGAGCGTCTTCGAGCCGACGGGCTGGCGCGTCGCGATGTACTCCTCCACGACCTGGAGGAGCAGGTGCCGCTGGCGCTCGGAAAGCGGGGCGTTCACTCGATCCATGGTAAGGACCGCGCCTACGCGAGCAGTGCCGCGGTCACGGCGTCGCCGAGGAACCGCCCGCGGTCGGTGAGCGCCAACACGCCGCCTCCCGTGCGGACGAGCCCGAGCCGCTCGACGCGCTGCAGTCCGGCCGGGTCGAGGGCTTGCTCGATCCCGGCGAGCTGCAGCGGCTCGTCGAGCCGGAGCGCAAGCATCACACGCTCGCTTTCCCGCAGGCCCGGCGTCAGCTCTTCCGGCTCGCGGGGCGGCCGCTCGCCGGCGGCGAGCGCCGCGACGTAGCCGCGCAGCGATGGGGCGTTGCGCCAACGCCCGTTCTCGATTGTGCTGACCGCGCCGACGCCGAGGCCGAGGTAGTCGTGCCCGAGCCAGTAGCCGAGGTTGTGACGGGAGCGCAGGTCGCGGCGGCCGTCGAGCCGGCAGAAGTTCGCCGTCTCGTACCAGCGGAAGCCCGCGCCCGTCAGCTTCTCGACGACGAGCTCGAAGTAGGACTCCATCGCGTCGGACTGCCGCTCGAGCTCCGCTCCGTGTGCGTGCGTGAAGCGAGTTCCGGGTTTCGCTTCCAGCTCGTACGCGGAGAGGTGCTCCGGCGCCAGTGCAAGTGCCTCGGCGAGGTCGCGTTCGAGCTCGGCGGCGCTCTGGCCCGGGATGCCGTAAATGAGATCGAGCGAAATGTTGTCGAATCCGGCATCGCGAAGAATGTAGACAGCACGCCGGACGTCGTCCGGTCCGGCAACGCGCTCGAGTGTCCGCAAGAGCCGTGCCTGAAATGTCTGTGCGCCGAGGGAGACGCGATTGACCCCGTTGCGCGCGAGCAGAGCCGCGAGCTCGGGCGTCACCGTCTCGGGATTCGCCTCGACCGTCACCTCGCGCGCAGCCGGCAGCGCTGCGAGCAGCCGCTCGAGTGCGCGGGGTTCGGTAAATGTCGGCGTGCCTCCGCCCAGGAAGATCGTTTGCACGTCGTCTGCGAGCAGGCCTCGCTCGAGTGCGAGCTCGCCGATCAGTGCGTCGACGTAGCCTCCGTGCTCGTCGTTGCGGCCGACCGACGTGACGAAGTCGCAATAGCCGCAGCGATGCGCGCAGAACGGCAGGTGAACGTAGAGATGCGGTGCGCTCATCTCGCGACTCGCGTGGGTCGCGCGACGAGCTCGCCGGTGCAGTTCGGACAGACGTGCTCGAGCTCGTCGGCGCAACGCGTGCAGAACGTGCACTCGAAGGAGCAGATCGCCGCCTCGCCGTCAGGCGCGAGGGTCGTCTCGCAGCGTTCGCAGACCGTGCGCATCTCGAGGCTCATTTCTTGCCGTCCCCGAGGTTGAGCACAGCGAGGAACGCCTCCTGCGGAACCTCGACTGCGCCGACCTGCTTCATCCGCTTCTTGCCCTCCTTCTGCTTCTCGAGCAGCTTGCGCTTGCGGCTGATGTCGCCGCCGTAGCACTTCGCAATCACGTCCTTACGGCGTGCCTTCACCGTCTCGCGCGCGATTACGCGCGAGCCGATCGCCGCCTGGATCGGGACGTCGAACATCTGCCGCGGGATCTCCTCGCGTAGTTTCTCGACGAGTAGTCGTCCGCGGTCGTACGCGAACTCGCGGTGGATGATCAACGAGAGCGCGTCGACCGTGTCGCCACCGACGAGGATGTCGACGCGAACGAGTGTGCCGGGCCGGAAGCCGATGTAGTCGTAGTCGAAGCTCGCATACCCGCGCGTGCGCGACTTGAGCGCGTCGTAGAAGTCGAGCACGATCTCCGCGAGCGGCAGCTCGAAGGTCATGTGCACACGCTCCTCCGACATGTACTCCATGTGGTCGAAGCGGCCACGGCGCTCGTTGCAGAGCTCCATCACGGTGCCGACGTATTCCTTCGGAACCATGATCGACGCCTTGATGTACGGCTCCTGGACCTCGTCGAGCGCATCCGGCATCTCCGACGGGTTGTGCACTTCGCGCCATTCGGTTTCGTTCTGCGCGCGCACGCGGTAGGCGACGTTCGGCGCCGTCACGAGCAGGTCGAGGTCGAACTCGCGCTCGAGCCGCTCGCGGACGATCTCCATGTGCAGCAGGCCGAGGAAGCCGCAACGGAAACCGAAGCCGAGCGCGCGCGAGGTCTCGGGCTCATAGAAGAGCGCGGCGTCGTTCAGCTTCAGCTTCTCGAGCGCGTCGCGCAGCTCGGGGTAGTCGTCGGAATCCGTCGGGAAGAGCCCGGCGAAGACCATCGGCTTCACGTCCTTGTAACCCGGGAGGGGCGCAGCGGCACCGTTCTCAACCGCGGTCAGCGTGTCCCCGACGCGGAGCTCGGAGACCTCCTTCAGACCGGTGATCACGTAGCCGACCTCGCCCGCCGACAGCGTCTTCAGCGGGCGCATCACCGGGTTCATCGCACCGATCTCCTGCGCTTCGAACTGCGTGCCGAGCGCCATCGCGCGCAGCTCCATCCGCGGCCGGAAGACGCCGTCGATCACGCGCACGAACGCGACGACACCCCGGTACTGGTCGTAGGACGAGTCGAAGATGAGCGCGCGCGGTGAAGCGTCGACATCGCCTGCCGGGGCCGGGATGCGCTCGATGATCGCGTCGAGCACCTCCTCGACCCCCTGTCCCGTCTTCGCGGAGATGCGCAGGACGCGCGCGGGATCGTCCCCGATCAGCTCGGCGAGCTGACGCGAAGCGCCGTCGGGGTCCGCCTGCGGCAGGTCGATCTTATTGACGCAGGGGACGATCTCGAGGTTGTTCTCGATCGCGAGATAGGCGTTCGCAAGCGTCTGCGCCTCGATCCCTTGGGCCGCGTCGACGACGAGCAGCGCGCCTTCGCACGCCTGAAGCGAACGGGAGACCTCGTAGGTGAAGTCGACGTGGCCCGGCGTGTCGATCAGGTTCAGCTGGTGCCCCTTCCACTCGACACGAACGGCCTGCGCCTTGATCGTGATCCCGCGCTCGCGCTCAAGATCCATCGAGTCGAGCACCTGCGCACGCATGTCGCGCTGCGCGACGGCGTGCGTCAGCTCGAGGATGCGATCGGCCAGCGTCGACTTGCCGTGGTCGATGTGCGCGATGATCGAGAAGTTGCGGATCTGTTGTTGGTCCATGGGTTATCCGGCCCCACGAAGGCGGCTTCGCAATGAGAGTAGCGCCTGCATCTCGCGCACTTTCAGCGCCCGGCAGGCGCCGAGGTAGACAACGACCGAGGCGCACAGCGCCAGGCCCAGCGAGACCACCTGGGCGCCGAACGAGCGGCCGAGCGCAGCGTCGAGTGGCTCCCAGGCACCGTAGGCGGCGCCGGCGACGAGCGCCGACGCGACGACGATGCGGCTGACGGCCAACCCAGTTGCGCGGCCGTCGATCCCGCCGAGTCGCCTCCGCAAGAGGACGATCAGCGCTGCCGTTCCGGCGATGTTGACGATCGCCGTCGAGAGCGGGATCCCCCAGGTTCCGAAGCGGTAGAACGCGAAATCGAGGACGGCATTCAGGAACAGATTCGCGAGCGCGACCGTCATCGGGATCCAGTTCGACTGCAAGCTGAAGAACGCCCGGTTCAGCATCAGCATCGCGCCGTTGAAGACGAGGCCACCGCTGAAGGCCGCAAGACACGCCGCGGTGACCGGTGTCTGGTACGGAAGCCAGTGGCCGCGCTGGTAAAGGATGCGCACGATCGGCTCGGCGAGCACGGCGCTGATGGCCGCAGCCGGCAGCAGCAGAAAGGCGATCTGCCGCAGGCCGAGTGCCACGGTGCTACGGAAGCCGTCGAGGTCGCCGCGCGTCGCGAGCCGCGAGAGCGACGGGAACAGGACGGTGGCGATCGCGACCGAGAACATCCCCTGCGGCAGCATGTAGATCAGGAAAGCCTTGTAGATCGCGGTCGGCGCGAGGGTCGCGTCTACGAGCCGCGACGCGAAGATCTGGTCGATCAGGGCGTTGACGTTGATCAGGCCGAGGCCGAGCGTGACCGGGACCATCAGCGCGAACGTGCGCTTGACCATCGGGTCGCGCCAGTCGAGCACCATTCGCAACCGTTCCTCGCCGCGGTCGAGCCCGCGGAGCCACGGCATCGGCAGCAGCACCTGGATGAAGGTCGCGGCGAGGATCGAGAACGCGTACACGTAGAGCTTCGTGCTGTCCGAGCTCACGTGCGGCACGCCGATCGCGAGCCCCGCGACAATCGCGATGTTCCAGAAGACCGGCGAGAGCGCCGGCACGGTGAAGTGGTCGTACGTGTTGAGGATGCCGACGACGATGCCGGAGACGCCGAGCAGCGCCACGATCGGGAAGAGCACGCGTGACAGCCCGACCGCGAGCGAGCGGTCGCCGCCGGGGTTGCCATAGAGGTCGATCACCCATGGCGTCACGAGGATGAAGAGCGCGGTCAGCGCCGTGAGGCCGAGCAGCATCAGCCAGAAGAGGCTCGACGCGACGCGCCATGCGCGCCTGCGCTCTCCTTTCTCGATCAGCTCGCTGAAGACGGGGACGAACGCCGACGAGAGCGCAGCGTCGGCCACGAGCGCGCGGACCAGGTTCGGGAACTGCCACGCGATCGTGAAGGCGTTGATGCGGCCCGACGCGCCGAAGTAGTACGACGCGACGACCTCGCGCACGAGCCCGAGCACCCGGGAGAGCCCAGTAGCGAGCGAGAAGATCGCGGTCGAACGGGCGAGCCGTCCTCGGCCGCCGGGCGGGACGACCGCAGGCGCGGCGACGGTGTCGGCGGTCTCGCCCGCGGGGGTCTCCACGCCTGGACGATACGCGGCAATCCGGCCCGCCTCCGGGGCTTTGCTACCCTGCTCAGGCCCGCACGACGCGGGCGTTTTCACGCAAATGGCGAACATCAGACAACAGAAGAAGCGCATCCGCACCGCGGCCAACGAGCGGCTCGAGAACCTGCGCTATCGCTCGACGATCAAGACGCTGACGAAGCGGCTTGCGACGGCGGTCGAGGGCGGCGACAAGACCGCAGCCGACACCGAGCATCGCGACCTCGTCAGGTGGATCGACAAAGCGGTCTCGCGCGGCGCCCTGCACCGGAACGCCGGTGCGCGCAAGAAGTCGCAGGCCGCCCGCCTGCACTCGCGTTAGCGCTGCCGGGTGATCGCGACGAGTGCCCGCTCGAGCTCGAGCTCGGGTGCGAGGCGTGAGCCGCCTTTGAGCGCGTGGTCGAGCTCGGAAAGCCGGACCGTGACGTCGCGGAGCTCGTCGGGGCTGTAGTTGCGCGCCTGCGCGTAGAGCTTCCCGACGTAGTACGGGTTGCGCTTCAGCCGCACCGCTGCGTCCTTGGCCGAGATCCCTTCGCTTTCGAGCGCCTGGCACTCCTTGATCCGACCGACGTGACTGCCGAGGATGCCGATCAGGCGCGGAATCGTCTTCGAGTACGGATCGCCGGAGCGCTCGAGCATCGATTCCGTTGCCCGCAGCACGCCGCCGACGTCGCGGGCGCCCCACGCGTCGGTGAGCACGAAGTTCGTCGCTTCCGCGCGCGGGCTGACCAGACGCTCGACCGCCTCGACCGTGATCCGCTCGCCTGCGGCCCAGGTCGCAAGCTTGTCGATCTCGGCCGCGAGGTCGTAGAGGTCTTCGCCGACGAGCTCGACGAGCGTGCGCGCTGCGTCGGGATCCGCTTTCGCGCCGTGTACCTGGAACTGCTCGCCGACCCAGCGCGTCAGCGCCTTCTTCGGTACGTCCCAGAAGAGGAGCTCGCCCGACGCGGCGACGGCCTTCGCAACCGGCGCGTCCTTCTTCAGCTCCCCGGCCGCGACGAGCGCAAGCGTGGTCGCGGGCGCGGGTGTCTTCAGATAGCCCCCGATCGTCTTCGCGTCCGCGGCCTTCCACTCGTCGACAGCGTCGACGACGATCAGCCTGCCCGCCTCGGCGAAGAGACCGAGCGCATTGCAGGCGGCGACGACATCGTCGGCCGTGCTCGCGGAGGCGTGGAGGTGCTCGATCGCGTCGGCCGAGAATCTGCCGCGGAGTCGTTCGAGTGCGCGATCGATCTTGGGTCGGTCGGAACCCGCAAGCAGGTAGGCGGGCTTCAGCTCGTCTGCCATCGGCGCCAAGCATAAGCGGCGCCGGCGAACCCACCGGCCGCGGCGGCAGCGCCGCGAGACGTCGTGACCGCTGCGAGCGGAAGTCCGCCGGTGAACCGCGCCCAGGCCGCCTCGAACGACGCACCGAGGCCGTTCACCTGCGCGAGCAACTCGGCGACCGGCGGCGCGACCGGCGCGACGACAGCGGTGAGAAGCGCAAGCGTCAACATCTCGGCGACGACCGGGACCCCGACGATGTTCGCGGGGATCGTGACGAGCGAGACCTGGTGGAACTGCAGCCAGGTCACCGGCGCGGTGCCGAGCCCGCATGCCGTCGACACTCCGGTGAGCTGCGCGAGCCAGCGCGGAACGCCGCGCACCTCGAGCGCGCCCGCAACGCGAGGCGTGACGACGAAGATTGCCGACACTGCAGCAAACGAGAGCTGAAAGCCGGCGTCGAAGACGAAGTACGGATTCCACGCGAGCAGCACCACCGCGGCGAGCAGGAGCGCTTGCCAGCGGTCACGTTGGCGGCCCGCGATCCACGCAAGCGAGACGAGTCCCGCTGCGATCGCCGCGCGCACCACGGATGGACGCGCGCCGACGGCGAGCACGTAGCCCGCGACCGTCGCGACCCCGGCGAGCTCGGCGGCAATTCTCCCTGCGCCGAGCAGGAACGCGAGCGCAACCGCCGCGCCCGCCACAGCGGTCACCTTCAAGCCGTCGACGGCAAGGACGTGGTACAGACCCGACGCCCGGAAGCGCGCGAGCAGGTCCGGTTCGAGGCCCTGCGTCTCCCCGAGGACGACGGCGTCGACGATCGCACGCTGTTCGCCGCCGAGCCGGTAGGCAGCGTCGCGCGAAAGCCAGCGGCGCGCACGGTCGCTGAGGCCGCCGAGGCCGCGGCGTGCGCCGATCTGCCGCCAGGCGGCGAGCCTTGCGACGACGTGGATGCCCTGGTGGCGCAGCCACGTGCGTTCGTCGAAGCCGTTCGACGGCCCGGCCGGCGCGGTGAGCCGGACGATCCCGTCGAGCACGGCGCCCTGCGGCGGCGAGCGCCCGAGCGGCAGCTCGAGCTCGACCGCCTCGTCGTAGGGGCGGCCGTCGAGCGTGCGCAGCTCGGCCGGCGCGCGCACATCGAACGTGCCTGCGCGCGGCTCGGCCGTGACGACGAGGACTCCGTGACCGGCCTCGCCGATGCGTGCCGCCAGAGCGCTTCGATCGAGCTCGGCGAGGCGATGGCTCGCCCACCACCAGCCCGCCAGCGCGAGCAGCATCGCCAGGGCCGCGAGCCGCGCCGGCGGCGACGCGACCGCGAAGGCGGCTGCAAGCGCGACGCCGACGACCACGCTCACTCCAATGCGCACCGCGTTCGCCCCGGCGAGGCCCAGGCACAGCGCGAGCGCGAGCACGTTCGCGGGGACGATGCGAGCACTCACGGCACGACGAGGCCCTTGAGGTTGGCGATGTGCGCGGGCCCCATGCCGGAAATCGACGCCAGGTCGTCGATCGATGCGAACGGGCCGTGCGCCTGGCGGTAGTCGACGATCTTCTGCGCGGTCACCGGCCCGATCCCCGGCAACTCGTCGAGCTGCTCCGCTGTCGCCGAGTTGAGGTCGAGCGGCGAGGTCGGCGACGGCGTCCCGCTGGGCGTCGCCGCGCCGGCGGCGCCGCGGCCGGGCACGAGCACCTGTTCGCCGTCCGCGAGCGGCGCCGCGAGGTTGACGAGATCGAGATCGGCGTGCCGGGTCGGGCCGCCCGCCTGCGTGATCGCGTTCTGGATGCGCGAACCCTGCGGTAGCCGATACAGGCCCGGCTGCCGGACATCGCCCGCGACATCGACGACCAGGAGCCGCGCCGGCGCACGCGCGACCGGCGCAGTCCCGGTCAGGATCGGCGGCGTCGTGCCCCGCGGCGGCGCCGACCGCAAGAGCCGTCCTGCGAGCAGCACGACGGCGACCGCTCCGATGACGAGCGCCAACGCGCGTGTGCGTGTGAGCGAGAACGGCACACCTCGATCGTGCCGATGAACGTGTCACGTGTCTGTGACGACTTCGAGACGAAAGTGGAACTCCTGGGCGCGAAGCTAGACGACGATGTTGACGAGCTTGTCCGGCACGACGATCACGTTGCGCGGCTCGCCGCCGTTCAGATACGCGGCGACGCGCTCGGACGCCCGCGCGAACGCGATCAGCTCGTCCTCGGGCAGACCCGCCGCAACAGTCATCCGGTCGCGCACCTTGCCGTTCACCTGGACGACGAGCTCGATCGTGTCGCGTCGCAACTGCGATTCGTCGGCGACCGGCCACGGCTCCTCCCAGAGACGCTCATGTCCGAGCACACCCCAGAGCTCTTCGGCGACGTGCGGCGCGTACGGCTGAATCAGTGAGACGGCCGTCTCCGCAGCAAAGCGCGCGTCGGGCGCATCGGGTGCGGCCGACAGCTCCTTCAGGAGCTCCATCACCGCCGAGATCGGCGTGTGGAACCGGAAGCGGCGCACCACGTCGTCGGTCACCTTTGCGATCGTCTCGTTCGCCTTGCGCGCAAGAGTGCCCTCGCGCACACCCGGCGCAGGTGCCCGCTCTACGACCTCGTGCACTGTCCGCCACAGGCGACGCACGAACCGCACGATGCCGTCGATGCCGGACTCGGTCCACTCCATGTCCTCCCCGGCGGGCCCCATGAAGAGGATGTAGAGGCGCATCGCGTCCGCGCCGTACTCGCCGAGGATGTCGTCGGGCCCCGCGACGTTGCCCTTCGTCTTCGACATCTTCGTCCCGCCCATCTGCACCCAGCCCTGATGGAACAGCCGCGCGAACGGCTCGCGGAAGCCGAGCATCCCGAAGTCGTTCAGCGCCTTGACGAAGAAACGCGAGTAGAGCAGGTGCCCTGTGGTGTGGTCGATGCCGCCGATGTACTGGTTGACCGGCAGCCAGTAGTCGGTGACGAAACGGTCGAAAGGCGCGTGGTCGTTGTGCGGGTCGACGTACCGGATGAAGTACCACGACGAGTCGACGAACGTGTCCATCGTGTCGGGATCGCGCCGCGCCTCGCCGCCGCACTTCGGACACGGCACACGCATCCACGCCTCGTTGGAGGCGAGCGGCGGCTTCCCTTTCGGCGCATAGTCCTCGATCTCCGGCAACAGCACGGGCAGCTGATCCTCGGGAACGGGAACGACGCCGCACTTGTCGCAGTAGACGATCGGGATCGGGCAGCCCCAATAGCGCTGACGCGAAAAGCTCCAGTCGCGCAACCGATAGGAGACGGTGAGCTTGCCGCGCCCCTTCTCCTCGAGCATCGACACGATCCCCCGTGCGCCGTCCATCGCCGTCAGCCCGTCGAAGCCGTTCGAGTTGACCAGCTTCCCGTCATCGTCGATCACGTCGACGATCGGGAGCGAGAATGCCTCGGCGAACTCGCGGTCACGCTCGTCGTGCGCAGGCACGGCCATGATCGCGCCCGTTCCGTAGTCCATCAGCACGTAGTCGGCGACCCAGACCGGCAGCTTCTCGCCGTTGACGGGGTTCGTCGCGTACTGGCCTGTGAAGACGCCCGTCTTTGCAGTCTCGGCCGCGCGATCCTCGGCGCGCCGCGCACCCGCGAGCCGTGCGTAGGACTTTGCCTCCTCGTTTGCGTGCGCCTCCACGAACGGATGCTCGGGCGCGACGACGAAGAAAGTCGCACCGAAGAGCGTGTCGGCGCGCGTCGTGAACACGGGAACGTCGAGGTCGAGCTCATCGACTCGAAAGAGGATCTCAGCGCCCTCCGAGCGCCCGATCCAGTTTCTCTGGATCGCCTTCGTGCGCTCCGGCCATTCGCCGCCCTCCGGCAGCTCGAACTCGAGCAGCTCATCGGCGTACGCGGTCGTCTTGAAGAACCACTGCGTCATGTTCCGCAGCTCGACGAGCGCGCCGCAACGCTCGCAGTGACCGTCGACGATGTATTCGTTCGCGATCACCGTCTGGTCGTTCGGGCACCAGTTGACCGGCGCCTCCTTGCGGTACGCGAGCTCGTGCTCGAAGAACTTGAGGAAGAGCCACTGCGTCCAGCGGTAGTAGTCAGGCGTGTGCGACGACACCTCGCGGTCCCAGTCGATCGCCCAGCCGAGCCGCTTCATCTGCTCGCGGATCGTCTTGATGTTGCGCTCGGTGATCTCGCGCGGGTGACCGCCCTCGCGGATCGCCGCGTTCTCGGCCGGCAGGCCGAATGCGTCCCAGCCCATCGGCCGCACGACCGTCCAGCCGCTGCGGCGGCGGACGTGCGTGACGACGTCGCCCATCGTGTAGTTGAGGACGTGCCCCATGTGCATGCCGTTCGCGGAGGGGTACGGCAGCATCTCGAGCTGGTACCAGTGCCGCTCCGGCGCGGGCTCGCCCGACACCGGGTTCGGGACATGGAACGCGTCTGCGTCCGCCCAGACCTGCTGCCACTTCCGCTCGATTGCGTGGGGTTCGTAATCCATTCGGGTCCTAGAGACGAAAAAGCCTCTCGTGAGAGAGGCCGCGGGGAAGCCGGCGCGGCGAGGCCGCGGTCGCTTCCAGGCTTATCCGAGGAGCTGCTCGTTCATTGCGGGTGAGTGTAGCGACCGGTCGAGGCAGCGGCCAACCCGGGAGCCGAACGGCGCGCGCGGCTACTAGTTACACGCGTCTAACCCGGGAACCCCACCTCCCTCCCCGTTGCCGGCTGAGGCTATCGCGGAAGGTGTGACGTGTCTGCACCGACTTCGAGTCGAGAGAGCGACGCTTCGTCCACAGGGCGTCCCAGGCAGAATCGCTCCGTGGTCGAGCTCTTCCCGGAAACCGCGCGCATCGACGACGGCGTGCTCTCGATCGGAGGCATCGCCGCGACGGAGCTCGCGCGCGACTTCGGAACGCCCGTCGTCGTCTACGACGAGGAGACGATTCGCGCGTGCGCCCGCGCCTACCGCAGCTCCGCTCCCGACGCGTCCGTCGTCTACGGAACGAAGGCGTTTCCCAACGTCGCGGTCATGCGCGTGCTCGCCGAGGAAGGGATCGGCGCCGACGTCTCCACGCTCGGCGAGCTTCGCTTTGCGCAGGCGGCCGGCATCGCCGGCGACAAGCTCGTCGTGCACGGCAACAACAAATCCGACGACGAGCTCGCAGCGGCGGCGAAGCTCGACGCACTCGTCGTCGTCGACTCGCTCGAGGAAGTCGCCCGCGCGCGCGAGGCAGGCGTGCAGCGAACGCTGATCCGGTTCACGCCCGGCATCGAGGCCAACACGCATGAGCACATCCGGACGGCGCACCACGGCTCGAAGTTCGGCCTGCCGGCGAACGACGTGATCGAGGCGCTGAAGTCGGCACAGGACACAGAGGGTCTGCACGTCCACATCGGCTCGCAGCTCCTCGACGTCGACGCGGCGCTGCAGAGCGTCGATTGGCTCGCGACCTTCGTCGCGCGGGCACGCAACGAGACCGGCTGGTTTCCACGCACTGTCGACCTCGGCGGCGGCCTCGGCGTGCGCACGTCGCCCGACGAGCCGGAGCTCACGATCGAGTCGTTCCTCGCAAGTGTGCTCGGAGAGCTCGAGCGCACCTTCGCGTTGCAGGACCTGCCGCTGCCGCAGGTGATCCTCGAGCCGGGTCGTTCGCTCGTCGCGCGCGCCGGCGTGACCCTCTACTCCGTCGGCTCCGTGAAGCGCGTCGCGTCGGCGACGACATACGTCGCGGTCGACGGCGGCATGTCCGACAACCCGCGCTACGCGCTCTACGGCGCGCGCTACACCGCGCTGCTTGCGAACCGCGCCGATGAGGAAGCGACGGACGTCTACGCGGTCGCAGGGAAGCACTGCGAGTCCGGCGACCTTCTGATCGAGCGCGTCGAGCTACCCGAGCCGCACCGCGGCGACATCCTCGCCGTCCCCTCCACCGGCGCGTACACGCTCGCGATGAGCTCGTCCTACAACGTCGTGCCCCGCCCCCCGGCCCTGCTCGTCGCCGGCGGCGAGGCGCGCGTGATCCGCAAACGCGAGACGATCGACGACCTGCTCGCCCTGGAGAACTGACGCGTTTGGAGGCGGCCGCCTTCCGTCTTAGACTCGCTCTCGTCAGGCACGCACACCCAAGGAGGCTGGGATGGCACCCGAGGAGATCGCTCACGACATCGACGAGCTGAAAGCCGACCTTGCGTTCGAGAGGGCCGAGCTCGGCACGGCGATCAAGCACGACTATTCGACAGCGGAGACGGGGATCGTCCCGCTCACACACAGACGGCCGATGTGGCACTTCATGGGAATCTGGATCACGTTCGTCGCCGGCTTCTCGTACATGTTCCTCGGCTTCGAGATCCACGACGGCGGTCACAGTCTCGGCGGCACGATCGCGATTACGCTGATCGGCTACGGCATGTACGTCGCCTATGCGATGTTCGGCTCCTACCTCGGCGCGCGAACCGGGCAGACGCACGCGCTGCTGACGCGATCGGTATTCGGGGTCGGCGGCTCCTGGATCGTCTCGGCGTTCATCCTGATCGCGCCGCTCGGCTGGGTCGCCTACCAGGCGAACCTGCTCGTCGTGCTCTGGGACGGCTTCTACGGCTGGGGCACGATCTTCACGCTGACGCTGCTCGTGGCAGGCTTGATGATCCTCAACAACCTGTTGGGCTTCACCGGGATCAGCGTCTTCGCGCGCTACCTCGTGACACCGATCCTGATCATCTGGTGCATCTACATGGTCGTGAAGGGCTTCGTCTCCGACGGCGGCCACTTCCACGGCACCCCCGCGGGCGGCGGCCTGCCGTTCTGGGTCGCGGTTGTCGCGGTGATCGGCTTCGCGATGTGGGGCAACGAGCCCGACTTCTGGCGCTACGGGCGGCCGTCGTTCAGCTGGCCGCTCCCGACGTACCTCCTCTCGGCCGTCTTCTTCACGCTCTTCGTGATGGCGGGCTGGATGATGGAGGCACTTGCGAAGACCTCCGACTCGGCGGCAATCTTCCGCTACACGGTCCACTACTCGCTGTTCGGCTGGTTCTGGCTTGCGTGGATCATCGCGACGGTCAGCCAGATCGCGATCAACGACGGCAACTACTACGAGTCGGTCAACGCCGGCCAGAACCTACTCGGGAGCTGGAAGCGTTGGCGGCGCCCGCTCACCTGCCTGCTCGTCGCGGGCGGCGGCGTCATCGCGGCCGACCTCGTCAACTTCCATTTCCTGAACGGCTGGTTCAAGGTCGCGAGCTTCCTCGCGGTCACCGTCCCGTCGGCGACGGTGATCATGGCCGTCGACCACTTCCTGCTGCCGCGGCTCTTCCGCATCTCGCGGCCGCTCGACCATGTGCCTCGCTGGGAGGAGGCCGGCTTCATGAACGTGCCGGCAGTCGTCGCGCTCCTCGGCGCCGTCTTCTTCGGCGTCACCGGCACCGCGAGTTGGCCGCACGGCTGGCTCGAGGCCGCTGCGCCGAACTCCTGGGGGCCCGTGCCGCTCGAAACGTGGCTCATCGCCGGCGTCGCGTACGTCGGTCTCGTCGCGCTCGTGCGCTCGACGGCGAACGCGAAGCAACTGCTCGGCTTCAGCAAGCCCGCACTCGCGGCGAACGTGCCCGGGGACGCGATCGTCGACATCGCGAGTGCTGCCGAGTCACCTGCGAGTCACGGAGCCGTGCCCGCGCCGGCAGGCGTTTAGTGAACCACTGATGACGGCGGAGCTCGTCCTCCGCAATGGGCTGGTCGACGTCGGCGCGGGCTCTTTCACCCGCGCCGACGTCGCGATCTCGAACGGGCGCATCGAAGCCGTCGGCGACAGTCTCGACGGCGACGAGGTGCTCGACTGCAACCGGCTCGCAGTCGTGCCAGGCGCGATCAACGCGCACAGCCACTCGAACGAGAACTGGTTCCGCGGCATGTGGGACAACTTGCCCCTCGAGCCGTGGATGCTCTTCTCGTACCCGACGCTCGCCGCACCGCCGCAATCTCCTGACGAGGTCTACATCCGCACGCTGCTCGGCGGCATCGAGATGCTGCGCTCGGGCGCGACGTGCGTCGTCGACTTCCTCTACGAGCTACAGGGATTCACGGAGGATTCTCTGGCCGCCGTCGTGCGCGCGTACCGCGACCTCGGCCTCCGCGCGCTCGTGGCGCTCGCGATCGCCGATCGCGCCTACCACGAGACGGTCGTTCTGGACGCGAACCTCGTCGATCCGGCGCTGATCGCACGGCTCGAGCGTGACAAGCCGCCGTCGTGGCCCGAGTGGGAGTCGTTCGTGCGGCGCGCGGTCGAGCGCTTCCACCGGCCCGACGAGGGGATCTCGATCTGCCCGGCGCCGTCGGGACCGCAGCGCTGCACCGACGAGCTGCTCGCCGGCTCGGCCAAGCTCGCCGACGAGCTCGATCTGGCGATCCACATCCACGTGCTCGAAACGCGGATGCAGGCCGTCTCCGGCCAGCGCATGTACGGCAAGACGTTGCCTGAGCATCTCGACGAGCTCGGCTTCCTCTCGCCGCGCGTGTCGTTCGAGCACGGGATCTGGCTGACGCCGGGCGACATCGAGCTCGTGCGCGACCGCGGCGTCACGATCGTGCACAACCCGGTTTCGAACATGAAGCTCGGCTCGGGAATCTGCCCGGTGCCGACATTGCTCGGCAAGGGCGTGAACGTCGCGCTCGGCACCGACGGCATGTGCTCGAACGACGGCAATGACATGTACGGCGCCGTGAAGGCCGCCGCCCTCCTGCACAAGCTCTGGGAGATCGACTACGAACAGTGGCTCGGAGCGGCCGAGGCGTGGGAGATGGCGACCGCCGGCGGCGCGGCCGCCGCCGGCGACCGCGACGGCCTCGGCCGGATCGAACCCGGGCGGCGCGCCGACCTCGTGCTGCTCGATCTCGACTCGATCCAGTTCACCCCCCTGAACGACGCGCTACGCCAGGTCGTCCTCGGTTCGACGACGCTTGCTGTTCGCTCGGTGATCGTCGGCGGGCGCTTCTCGCTCCGCGATGGCCGGCTCACCGGCATCGACGAGGCGGCGATCCTCGCGCAGGCGCGTGAGGTCGGCAGCGAGATCGTCGCACGACACGACGAGGCGTTCGGCATCGGCAAGGAGCTGCTCGCGTCGGTGCGGGCGGGCTGGCTCGAAGCGATGCGCACCGACGTCGGCGTCGAACGGAAGCTCGCCTCTCGATGACGCAACTCGTGGTCCGCAACGCGCGGCTGCTCGACCGCGATGGTCTCTTCGATCTCGTCGCCGACGGCGGGCGCTGGACGCGCATCGCTCCGGACGCGGCGGTCGATGCCGAGCGCGAGCTCGACGCCGACGGCCGTCTCGTCACAGCGCCACTCGTGGACTGCCACCTCCACCTCGATGCTTCGCTGACAGCCGGCAAGCCACGCTTCAACGAGTCGGGCACGTTGATCGAAGGGATCCACGTCTGGGGGGAGCTGAAGGAGACCCTGACCGCGGACGACGTCTTCGACCGGGCGAAGGAGGTCGTGCGCTGGTCGGCCGCGCAGGGAACGCTCTTCATCCGCGCGCACGCCGACGTCTCCGCGAAGAACGAGGCGCCGCTCCGCGGCCTGCTCCGTCTGCGCGACGAGCTCGCCGACCTCGTGACGATCCAGGTCACAGCGTTCCCGCAGGACGGGATCTTCTCCGACCCGCGAAACGAGGGCCTCTTCGAGCGTGCGCTCGAGCTCGGCGCCGACTGCGTCGGCGGCATCCCACACTACGAGCCGACGGCGGAGCTCGGCCTCGCCGAGGTGCACCGTGTCTTCGAGCTCGCGAAGCGCTACGGGCGACGGATCGACGTCCACTGCGACGAGACCGACGACCCGGCGAGCCGCTTCCTCGAGGTGATGGCCGACGACACGGTCCGCCACGGGCTCGAGGGCCGCGTGACCGCGAGCCACTGCACGGCGATGGGCTCGTACGAGCCGTACTACTCGTCGAAGCTCCACGGCTTCCTGCGGCGGGCCGGCATCAACGTCGTCGTCAACCCTTACGCGAACTCGCTGATCCAGGGCCGCCTCGACGCCTATCCGAAGCGACGCGGCTTCGCGCAGCTGAAAGAGCTGCTCGCCTCGGGTATCAACGTCTCGCTCGGAAACGACGTGATCATGGACCCGTGGTATCTGCTCGGCCGCGCCGACATGGTCGAGGCAGCGTCGCTCGCGCTCCACTTCACGTACATGTCCGGGCTCGACGAGATCCCGGAGATGCTGCGCTGCGCCACCGAGCGCGGCGCGCGCACGCTCGGCATCGACGACGAGTACGGGCTCGAGGAGGGAAAGCCCGCCGACTGCGTGGTCTTCGACGCGCCGAGCGCGATCGAGGTGCTGCGGCTCCATCCGCCGCGCCGCTTCGTGGTGAGGCGCGGCCGCGTGATCGCAGAGACGGAGCCGTCGCGGACGACGCTGCTCGGCGAACCCGTGACGTTTTCGCCGCGTGGCTAGCGCAGCGCTTCGATCAGCGCGTCCGCGCTCTGCCGCAACCGCACGGCAAGCCCGTGGCGCTCGCGCGGGTCCGTGCTCGCGAGGAAGCCGGCGAGCCGCCTCGCCTCGCGCTCGCTGATCGACACGGCCGCACTCACCTCGCCGGCTTTCCAGATGCTGAAACGAACGTGGCCCGGCCGCGTGAGGTAACGCGAAACGCGCAACCCCTTCGCATCGTCGTCGACAGAGACCGGAAACGCCGAGAAGTACTCGACGATCTTGAGGCGTTGGACGGCACCGCACCAGGGGCAGAAGCGATAGCGCTCCTCGAACGCTTCCCGGCAGGTTCTGCATTCCCGCACTTCGACCTCCCCGTCGCGGCGGAGTCTATTAAACGCGCAGCGTCGCCGAGCGCCCGAGCGGGCGGTCGTGTGCGTCGAGCGCAACGGCGGAGACGTGGCGCGCGCCGGGCGGCACCTCGAGCCGCGTCTCGAAGCCGAGCTTCGGCGCCGTCGACACATGGCGCAGAGACTGCGGCTCGCGTCCGGCCTCGAGGTGCCAGCGCGTGATTTCGGTCGCGCCGTTCCAGCTCGCGAAGAGCTGTCCGCCGGCCCGCGCGATGACCGGAGGGTCGGCCGGCCGCCCCACCCAGGGAAACCGCAACGCGCGGTAGTTCTCCTCCGCGCGCGGGAACTCGACGTCGAGCAGCACGTGCCCGTCTCGGGAGTACTCGCTGAAGTACGGCCTCACTCCCCAACCGACGAGCACGTTGCCGTTCTCCTGCAGCTGCACGTTGCCGAGCGCGCGCGCGGACACCGGCGGGAGGTGCGTGTACTCACGCAGGAGGCTCACGCGACGCCGCGCCTGGTCGAGCGAGAGCACGAGCGCCCGCGAGTGCGGCTCGACGATCGGCGCCGCCCCGTTGTCGAAGAGGCTGAGCAAGCGGCCGCCGTCGTGGGTGCGTGCGTCGTGCTGCCACGCGAAGCTCGCTCCGTTCCCGATCGCGAAGTCGTTGCGCTTGCCGCCGAGACGCCAGATCACGCGGCCGGTCACGCGGTCGACCTTGTAGACCGTCCATGTGTTGCGTGCAGAGATCAGCAGCTGTCCGTCGTCGTCGAGCCCGATCGAGTTGATGTGGAAGTAGTCCCACGCGTTTCCGACACGCGAGTACGACTCCTCGAGTGCGACATGGTCGAGGCTCCGCCATTCGTGCACGAGCTGCGCCGACGGCAGTTCGACCTCTTGCGCGATGCCACCCATCACGCGCCCGAGCACGCGGCCGCCGAAGCTCGAGAGGTCGGCGTCGCGGATCTCGTAGCTCGTGATGAGCGCCGTGCCCTCCGGCGTCAGCATCAGCTCGTGCAGGTCGGACGGTCGGCCGTTCGCCGCCGGGAAGCGCGCGAGCTCGCGGTAGGACGAGTCGACCACCACGTGCATGCCGTTCCCGAGCCCACCGTCAGGATCCGCCTGCCACCACGTCAGCACCGGCTCACCGCGGTAGACCGCGACGCGAAGGTTCATCGACGCCGCGGGCGACGTCGGGCGAAACCAGACGAGCTCGCCGGCGTCGTCGGCGATCAGCGGGCCGCGCTGGCCCGGGCCGGACGACGGCGCGAGGAAGAGCAGCCCAGGCGCGGTCGAGGCCCCGCGCGTGACGACGCGCATCATCGCCGGCGCGAGATCGGGCCGGGTGACGAAGCTCTGCACGCGGGCAGCGCCGCTCGAGCCGCCGAAGAGACGCAGGCCGCCGTAGCTTGCGGCAGCGGCAACCGCCGCTCCGCCCCCGATCCGCAGGAAGTCGGCTCGCGTCAGCACTCCCCACGACCCTAGCTACGCTCAACTCGATGTGGCTTCGCCTCAACCGCATTCCCGGGGTCGCGCTCGTCGCCGTCGCAGCTGCGATGTGGGGCACTGACCCGATCCTCCGCAAGCCGCTCTCGGCGTCGACGAACGCGACGACGATCGTCTTCGGCGAGCACGTCCTGCTCGTCGTCCTCACGTTGCCGCTGCTCGTCCCAGCGCTGCGCGCGCTCGCTGCAGCGGGGCCTCGCTACGTGCTTGCCGCCGTCGCAGTGGGAGCCGGAGCGTCGGCACTGGCCACGATCCTCTTCACCGAGGCGCTCTTCCACGGCGACTTCGTGACGCCCGTCGTGATCCAGAAGGTCCAGCCGCTCATCGCGATCGCGGGCGCCGCCGTCTTGCTCGGCGAACGCCCGCGTCGCGGTCTTGCGTGGTTCGTCCTCCCGGCCCTCGCCGGCTTCTGGCTGGTGAACCAGGCGCACCCGCTCAACCCGTCTGCGAAAGGCCTAGTGCCGATCCTCGAGGCACTTGCCGCGGCGGCGCTCTGGGCGGGCGGCACCGTGCTCGGGCGCTTTCTCGGCCGCCGGCTCGCATTCCAGGAGATCCTGACGCTCCGCTTCTTCTTCGGCCTCGTGGCAAGTGCGATCGCGCTGCCGGTGATGGGAGCCAAGGCCTACGCGGGCGCACACGACAGTCTGTGGATCGCGTACCTCGGCATCGTCACCGGGCTCCTCGCGCTCGCGCTCTACTACTACGGGCTCAAGCGCACGCCGGCGATGCTCTCGTCTCTCGCGGAGCTGACCTATCCCGCGATCGCAGTCCTGGCGGGGATCTACGTGTACGACTCGCACCTTCGCTGGACGCAATGGATCGGCGTCGCCGTCATCGTCGGCACGGTCAGCATGCTGCCGTTCCGCCCTCGGCGGGCGGTCGTCGAGCTGCCGCCGGTGGACGCGCGGCTCGAGGCCGCGGCCGCGGCCGCCTAGCGACGATCCACGCGCACCCGTCCGGGCCGCTCGGGCGTTCCATTGCAATGAATGCATGGAATCGCGTCTTCGGAACGCTGCTCGCCGCTGCCGCGGCGGGCTTCCTGCTCTGGCTCGCGTCACAGTTCAACCTGCACCACACCGGCGGCTACTGGGCCGCGATGGGCGTGGTCGCCGGTGCGGGCCTCCTGCTCGGCCTCGCGCAGCTGCGCGGCATGGGCGGCAACCCGCCCGCGATGCTTCTGCTCGACTTCGTGCCGGTGCTCGTGTGTGCGGGCTGGGTGCTGCTCTACGCAGAGCCGCACGCGAACTGGTTCCGCAACCACGTGAGCCGCTGGAGCGGCGACATCGGCATCCGCGGAGTCGTCCACGACGTCTCGATGTGGAACGGCGTACTCGCATTCGGGATCGGCCTCGTGTTCGCGTACACCGTCGAGCCCGGGATGCTCGGCCGGCGCCATACGGTCGTCGCGACCGAGCCGGCGCCGATGGACGAGCCCGTCGCCGACGAGCCGACGCTCGCCGAGCGCCAGGAAGCAGCAGCGACCGATTCAGATACGCGCAACATCGAGCGCACCAGGACGACCGTCAGGTAGTTGAAGGAGCGGTCTCCAGGCCTGCCGGGTCCGTGACCGGCGCCCGGCAGGCAAACCGCTCGCAGACGTAGACGGCCGGCTTGCCGTCGACGAGCTCCTTGCCGGCAAGCAACGGCACGTGCTCGGACGGCCCGAATGCGATCACCGTCCTCGGCTCCCACTGCCGCAGCGCGGCCTGCGCGACCGCCGAGTCGTACGGCCCGACGATCGCGAGCTCGCGCGAGTCGGCGAGATGAAGGTCGAGCGCGACGAGCGACCAGCCGAATCCCGTCGGCGCCCGCGACATCGGCGCCGCGACGATCCGGAGCGCAGCGTCAGCGCGCGCCTCGAGCTCCTCGTCGCCCCAGATGCGCGCAAGCCGCACGAGGACGTACGCAAGCATCGAGCTGCCGCTCGGAGTCGGCGTGTCGTCGAGCTCCTTTGTGCGAGCGACGAGCTGCTCGCCGTCGGCGGGCGTCTGGAAGAAGCCGCCGTTCTCCTCGTCGGCAAAGAACTCGATCGCGAGTCGCGCCAGCCGATTCGACTCCTCGAGCCAGCGCAGCTCCCCGGTTGCGAGGTGAAGCTCGTAGAGCCCATTCGCGACGTCCGCGTAGTCCTCCAGGTAGCCCGTGCCCTTCGCGACACCGCTGCGCCACGTGCGATGGAGTCGGCCGTCAACGCTCGAAAGCGGCCCGAGCAGAAACTCCGCGAGCCTGCGCGCCGCGTCGACCCAGTCGCGGCGGTCGAGCGCGCGACCGCACTCGGCGAGTGCCGCGAGCGCGAGCCCGTTCCACGAGGCGATCGCCTTGTCGTCGAGCGACGGCTTCGGACGTTGTTCGCGTTCCGCGAAGAGCCGCGCACGGAGCTCCTCGTCGAGCTCGCCGCGGAGGATGAAGCGATCTTTCTCGAAGTGGTGCAGCACCGGATCGGGTACGTCGTCCCCGCGCTTCCACGTGAACGTCAATCCCTCGACGCCGTCCGTGTCGGCATCCTGGGCCGAGGCGAAACCGCCCCCGTCGAGCGCGAGCTCGCGCAGCATGTAGCCGATCGTCTCCTCGACGACCTGGCGGTATCGCGCCTTGCCGAGCACGGCGAAGCCGTGCAGATAGACGACGGCGAGCAGCGCGTTGTCGTAAAGCATCTTCTCGAAGTGCGGCGTCAGCCACGTGCGGTCGACCGAGTAGCGGTGGAAGCCACCGCCGAGCAGGTCGTACATGCCCCCGGTCACCATCCTGTCGAGCGTCGTCTCCGTCATCGGGCTGTCGTCGCCGCGCCGCAGCAAGAACTCGAGCGTCGAGGGCGACGGGAACTTCGGCGGGTTCCCCCAGCCTCCCCACTCCGGGTCGAAGCTCATCACGAGGTTCTCGTAGGCGTTCGGGAAGATCTCCTCCGCCGCCAGCTTGCCCTCGGCCGGCTTCAGCGTCGCCGATTTCCGGATGTGCTCGACGACCTGCTGGCCCGACTCGACCACCTGCTCGCGCTTGTCGCGCCACGCAGCGTCGATCGAGCGGAGCACCTGCCGGAAGGCGGGCATCCCGTGCCGCTGCTCGGGCGGAAAGTACGTGCCGCCGGCGAACGGCTTGCCGTCGGGTGTGAGGAAGACGGTCATCGGCCAGCCGCCGCTGCCCGTCAGCGCCGTGACCGCGCCCATGTAGATCGCGTCCAGGTCGGGACGCTCCTCGCGGTCGACCTTGATGTTGACGAAGAGCTTGTTCATCAGCTCCGCCGTCTCTGCGTTCTCGAAGGACTCGCGCTCCATCACGTGACACCAGTGACAGGCGGCGTAGCCGATCGAGAGCAGGATCGGCTTGTCCTCCTCGTGTGCGCGCGCGAGAGCCTCTTCGCCCCACGGGTACCAGTCGACGGGATTGCCCGCGTGCTGAAGGAGGTACGGGCTCGTCTCGTCGGCCAGACGGTTTTTCCGGTTCGCATTCATGGCCAGCGCGCCGCTCTGTGTAGCAGGCCGTCGAGGTCATGGCCAAGCTTGCCGCCGAGCCAGACCGCGGTCTCGACGACCCCGTTGACGTCCACACCCGTCCGGACGCCCTCGCGCTCGAGCTGCCAGACGAGATCCTCGGTGGCGACGTTGCCGGTCGCGTTCGGCGAGAACGGGCAGCCGCCGAGACCGCCGACCGAGGCGTCGAGCACCGTCGCGCCGCCCTCGAGTGCGGCCCATGCGGCGGCGTAACCGGTGTTGCGCGTGTTGTGGCCGTGGAAGCCGACCGGCTTCCCGAGGATCGACACCCGCTCGACGAGCCGCCGCACACGGCCCGGCGTCGCGACGCCGATCGTGTCGGCGAGCACAAGCTCGTCGGCGTCGATCTGCTCGCAGAGCTCCGCCACGCGCGCCGGATCGACCTCGCCCTCGAACGGGCAGCCGAACGCGCACGAGATCGTCGCTGTCGACGGCTTCTCCGCGCGCGCCAGGATCGACTGCACGCGTTCGGTCGCCGCGGCGAGCGACGCGTTGCCGTTCCGTTCGTTGAATGTCTCGGTGGCTGCAAGCGTGCAGTTGACGCGGTCCAGCGCCGTCGCAACGAGGCGCTCGTAGCCGCGCTCGTTCAGCACGAGCCCCGACAGCTCGGCGCCGCCGCGGTCGGCAGCGGCGACGACATCCTCGGCGCCGGCCATCTGCGGCACGATCTCGTCGCGCACGAACGAGACGGCCTCGATCCGCGGCACTCCTGCAACAGCGAGTCGCGAGACGAGCTCGGCCCTGGTTTCCGGAGGCAGCGAGTGCGCCTCGTTCTGCAGCCCGTCGCGCGGTCCGACGTCGCAGATCGTGACGCTAGTCGAAGCCGTACGAGTCGACCTTGCCGGCGGGGATGCGCACGATCAGGCGCTGCTCGCCCTGGTACCAGGGATAGTCCTTGCCGAGGTATTTGTTCGAGAGCTTGTCGATGTGCTCGCGCGCGCCGTCCGTCGACATCGTCGCGTTGCCACTGACGGAGACCCACTTGTACTGGTCGTTTGGGTCGACGACCGTGACAGAGATGTGCGGATTGGCCTCGAGATGCCGCGGCTTGGCGCGGCCCTCGGCGGTGTTGAAGACGAGATCGCCGCCGTCTTCGTCGATCCAGACAACAGTTGAGTGCGGCGAGCCGTCGGGTCTGATCGTCGCGACCACTGCCGGGTACGGGTTGTCGCGAATGAAGGAACGCTGGGCGTCTGTGAGCTTGGGCATGCGCGGAACCCTAGCCGCGTAACCACGGGCGGCGCCCGGACGTTCAATCCTTGATGCATGTTCCAGCCGAGATCAAGCACCTTCACGAGACGGCCGAGAAAGGCGACTCGCCACAGACGCCGATGATTCTCGTCACCGAGATCTTCCTCTTCCTGCTGCCGGTCGTGATCGTGATGCTCGCGATCGCCTTCGGCCTCTACTACGCGTTCGGCGGTCCCAGCTCACCGCACTAGCGTCGGCCGGCGGAACTTCCCGGCCTCCGGCACCACCGCGGCCGCGTCGTAGCGCAGCCAGTGCTCGAGCAGCGAGGCGTAGACGCCACGAAAGTCGGCGGTCGGCCGCAGGTTGCCGTCGCCGTCGAGACCGCTTTTCAGCCCCGGAAACTCGCCGACCATCTTCCCCGCCGCCCTCGCCCCGATCAGGAACGCGGCGCCGGCGGCGCCGTGATCCGTTCCCGCGGAACCGTTCTCCTGCGCCCGCCGCCCGAACTCGGACCAGACGAGCGTGAGCACGCGGTCGGCGACGTTGCGCGCCTCGAGGTCACGCTGGAACGCGAGCAATGACTGCGCCGTCGTATCGAGCGCGGTCGCGAGCGGCTGCGCCTGACCGGCATGCGTGTCGTACTCCCCGCTCGCCTGCAGCGCGACGACGCGCATCGGTAGGCCGGCGCCGATCATCGCCGCGATTCCCTGCAGCTGCTTCGGAAAGTCGTCGTCGACCTTGGGATAGGGAACCGCCGATGCGATCGTCTTGCCGGCGAACGGCAGCAGCTGCTTGCGCAGCCGGTCGGCCTGTGCCGCGACCGACGCGACCTGGTAGACAGCCGGGTCGCCGCGCAACGTGCCGAAAGCGCCGAGCGTGTCGAGCATGCGCGACTCGACCTTGTCCCAGACGCCTTGCGTCCAGAAGTCGTATTGCCCCGGCCCGTCGATCGCGGCAACCGGCACACGAGACGTCGCAAGCGAGGGCTGCAGCGGCCCGCCGAGCGACACGCCCTGCAGCGGGTTGTCCGCAACGCCGACGCGGTCGAGGTAGCGGCCGAGCCAGCCCGTCGAGAGGCCGGCGTTGGTTGCGCCGACCTCCCAGAAGTGGCGCGAGGTGAAATGCGACTGATCGGGGTGGTCGTAGCCGATCGCCGGCATCACGCTGACCTTGCCCTCGTCATGGAGTTGCGCGATCGGAGCGAGCGACGGATGCCACATGAGCCGCGGGTCCTCGGTGAAGGGCGTGCCGCCCGTGAGCGCAATGTGCGGACGGAGCTTCGCGTACAGCGGGTCGCCGGCTGGATAGAGCAGCGCGAGCGTATCGGCGCCGCCCTCGAGGAAGACGCTGACGAGGATCCGCTCCGACGGCGCAGCCTGCGCGATGCCGAGGTCGAACGAGCCGAGCGCGCCGGCGCCGTAGACCGTCAGCGCGAGCCCGGCCGAGCGCGCAACGAACGCGCGGCGCGAGAGCTCGCGGCCGGCGGGCGGCGGGCGCAGCGAGGGATCGTCGCAGCAACCCATGGCGCTAGCTCGTCTGCAGGTCGGGGGACATGGCGACGAGCTGGCGCAGCGCGTTCTCGACCTGGACGCGATCCGAGGCCTGCTCCCAGCTTTCCTTGGCGGAGCGCAACGAGCCGTTCGCGAACGCGAGCAGCACGCGCCTTGTCGAGCCGGCGAGCGTCGGGTTGTTCCAGAAGGCGAGCGCGCGGTCGAGAATCGCATTCGCGTCGGCCGGCTCCGACTTCGGCGGATGGTCGGGATCGAGGGCGTGCTGCTCGAGCATCCGGTTGACGCCGTACCAGCGGCCGCGGAAAGTCGCCGTGTCCAGCCAGCGTGTGTCATCCCAGCCGCCGACGTTCGGCGGGTAGAAGAGCTGCTGGCCGGCGAGCTGCCCGATCCACGCCCAGTCGGTCGTGTCGACGCGCGCACCGAGCCGGCGCAAGAGCCCCGCCGTGTGCACGATCGGAGGCTTCATCATCCGCTGGCCTTCGTACAGATCGGGATGCGCGAGGATCGCGGCGACGACCGGCTTCACATCGCGGTCTGCATAGAGCTCCTCGAGGCCGGCGAGCGTGGGCGCGTCGGGCGGCGTCGGCACGAAGTACGACCAGAGCTTCTTGACGAAGAACGACGCGTGCAGTGGATGAGTCGCGCACGCGTTGCACGCGTCCTCCCACGAAAAGGTGCCGCGCTTGCCGAAAACGGTCTTGGTTCCCTCGTCGTGGGCGTCGGGATCGAAGTGGAAGTCGAAGTCGCCGCGCCGGTTCGACCAGCGGTTCGTCCACCCGGTGAGCGAGCGCGCCTGCTGGCGCACGTCGTCCTCGGTGTACGCGCCGCGGTCGGCGCCGAGCGTGAAGAGCTCCATCATTTCGCGGCCGTAGTTCTCGTTCGGCGCGTCCTTGCGGTTCTCTGTGCCGTTCAGCCAGAGCAGCATGGCCGGGTCCTTCGTCACCGAGACGAGCAACTGCTGGAAGTTGCCGAGCGCATTCGCACGGAAGAGCTGGTTCTGGTTCAGCATCAGCCGCTGCGAGCCGACACCCTCGTTCGAGGTTGCGAACCAGTCGTGCCAGACGAGGGTCATCCGCTCGACGAGCGGGCGCGACGTGCGCACCATCCGGTCGAGCCACCAGACGTGGTCCTGACCCCACGCGTCGTACGGCGCGAGCGGGTGTCCGTGGCCGTCCGTCGGCGGCAGGCCGACGAGCCGCTCCGCGCCCGGGTTGGTGAGGGCGGAGATCGCACCCTGGAGGCCTTTCGCAGCGAGTTCCTCTGCTTCGCCGCGGCGCGGCCCGAAGCCGGCGCGCCAGAGCAGGCGCTCCGCCTGCGCGGCGCCGAAAGAACCTCCGTAGACCGCGACCCCCGCCATCCCCTTCCAAGACGCAAAGTAGCCGCCTTTCTTGCGAGGGATCCGTCCGACGCTGCTTCTACGCTCGTTCCCGATGATGGGTGGCGACTACGTGCGGCGCGCAACGGCCGAGTTCATCGGCACGTTCGCGCTGATCTTCGTAGGCGCCGGGGCCGTCCTGTACGGCGACCCCGTCGGGATCGCCCTCGCGAACGGCCTCGTGATCGCCGTCTTCGTCTCCGCGTTCGGGATGATCTCCGGCGGCTTCTTCAACCCGGCCGTCACGCTCGGCTTCCTCGTGACACGGCGCATCGCGCCCGCGCTCGCAGGCATCTACTGGCTCGCGCAGTTCGGCGGCGCCGCGCTCGCAGCGTTGCTCCTGAAATGGGTACTTCCCGCGAGCGCGCGCAACGGGATCATGCTCGGCGCGCCGTCGCTCCACTCGGGCATCAGCGACGGCAAGGGGCTCGTGATCGAGGCAGTGCTCACGTTCTTCCTCGTCTGGGTCGTATTCGCAACGGCGGTCGACCCGCGCGGGTCGTTCAAGCAGATCGCCGGACTCGCGATCGGCCTCACGATCACGCTCGACGCGCTGATGGCTGTCGGGCTCACGGGCGCGGCTATGAACCCTGCGCGCGCGTTCGGGCCGCAGCTCGTCGGCGACGTCTGGGCGCACGGGTGGATCTGGTACGTCGGGCCGCTCGCAGGCGGCGCGATCGCGGCGCTCCTCTACGAGGCGCTGTACCTCGGACCGCCGAGACCGGAGCCGGTCGGACCGCCGTCGACGGGCGTCGAAGAGCCGGCGCCCGGAACTGCCGCACTCGAATAGCCCTTCGGATAGTTTCCTCGCGCTGATGGTTTCCGCGCTCTCGACCGGGCACGAGATCGGGCTCGCCGTCACCGGCGCGTCCTTCATCGTCTTTGCGCTCGTGTCCTCGTTCGTGCTTCCGCGCGCGAACCCCAACTTCCCGGGCGCCGGGCGCAACTGGTACCTGCTGCTCTGCGTCGCGTTCTTCGTCGCGATGATGAGCGCGGTGCTCGTGTTCGGCCGCGAGAAGAAGGAGGCCCAGGGCGCAACCGGGACGACTACTACTGCTACTGCCGGGAACGCCGCAGCCGGCAAGACGCAGTTCACGAGCTCGGGCTGCGTCGCCTGTCACACCTTCAAGCCGGCGGGCGCGACGGCCAAGATCGGGCCGGATCTCGACAATCTCGCCGCCTACGCGGCGAAGGCGAATCAACCGGTCGACGCGTTCGCGACTAGCGCGATCGAGAATCCGCCGCCGTCGTACGTGCCGCCGGGCTTCCCGACGAACACGATGCCGAAGCTGCCGCTGACGCCGGCGCAAGTTGCGAACCTCGTCGCGTTCCTGACTTCCTAGCTCGCTACGATGCGTCGGCCCGGAGAAGTGGCCGAGTGGCTGAAGGCGGCGCCCTGCTAA
>DASYAO010000035.1:0-6762 GCA_036501285.1 Gaiellaceae bacterium | reverse complement strand
CCGGGCCCCGCCCGTTCAGCGAGTTCGAGTAGCGAGACGGCACTGTCCCCGTCCACGAGCCGATACTACGTCTCTTCTTCCGTATGGGTGCCGGAAACTCGGTGTGGGGTCAGCGGATGAGTTGGACGGTGATTCCGAGGTGCCGAGGTGCTTGGCGGGTGGTGGCGTCCGATCGTTGTCGAAGACTCGGGCGGCGCACGGCGCGGTTTGGAGAACGAGGTCGCGGTCTGGTCCCCGAACCTGAAGATCGACTTCGCCGCGTGATCGGTGCGCGCAAGTTGCGCGCCAGTCGTGCGCCAGTGAGTGCCGTTCTCGAACGGTTTCCAGCGGTCTCGAGCGGACGACGCCGTCGGGTCGTTGCAGCACAAAAGTTCCGCAGAACGGCGCCTTTCGGCTCTACGAGAGGAGTGCCCCCGACAAGAATCGAACTTGTGCACGCGGTTTAGGAAACCGCTGCTCTTCCACTGAGCTACGGGGGCGCCACCACCCAGGTTAACCCCGGAACCGGGACGTTCGGCGCGCGGCGTAGCGTTGTCTTCCCCGTGGAGACCATCACCCCAGGAACACTCGGCGTTGCGCGCGGAGCCGCGCTCTACGTCGGTGCGCTGATCGGGCCTGGTTTGCTGCTCGTCCCTGCGCTCGCAACGCAGGCCGCTGGTGCTTCGTCGATCATCGCCTGGGGTGCGCTGCTCGTCCTCTCCGCGCCGCTTGCGATCACCTTCGCCGAGCTCGGCATCCGCCACCCGGTCGCGGGCGGCGTGACGGCGTACGTGCGCGAAGGCTTCGGCGAGGACGGCGCAGCGGTCACCGGCGGCTGGTTCATCTGCGCGGCGTTTCTCGGCGGTCCCGCCGTCGCGCTGATCGGCGGCTTCTACGTCGCCGACCTCACCGGCTCCGGCACGGCTGTCGCCGCGGCCGTCGGGCTCGCGATGTACTGGACGGTGCTCGCCGCGAACGCGTGCGGCCTGCGCATCTCGTCCGGCTTCCAGCTCGCACTCGTCTCGGTGCTCGTCGTCGTGCTCGCGATCGCGATCTCCGTCGCGCTTCCCTCGCACGCGACGCAGCACTGGCATCCATTCGCCCCACACGGCTGGTGGGCCGTCGGCACGGCCGCGAACATCCTTGTCTGGCTGTTCATCGGCTGGGAGGCGGTCGCGCAGCTCGTCGGCGACTTCCGCAATCCGGCGCGCGATCTCCCGCGCGCGATGGTGCTCGCGTTCGCGATCGTCACCGTGCTCTACATCGCGCTCGCCGTCGCGACGATCGGAGTCACCAACGGCACGACCTCGCGCGTGCCGCTCGCCGACCTGATCGCTGTCGGCTTCGGCCGCGCCGGGCGTGACGCAACGGCAGTACTCGCGGTTGCACTGACGATGGGAACGATGAACGTCTACATGGGCGGCGTCTCGAAGCTGATCGCCTCGCTGGCGAACCAAGGCGCGCTGCCCACGTGGCTCGGGCGCGACGAGCACCGAAGCGTCCCACGCCGGCCGCTGCTCCTGCTCTGGATCGAAGGGACAGCGGTGCTCGCGATACTGATCGCCGGCGTTAGCAACACGAGCGAGCTCGTGCGCGCGACGTCCGCCTGCTTCATCGCCGTCTACGTGCTCGTGCTTGCCTCGGCGGTGCGCATCCTCGAGCACCGGACGCGCTCGCTCGCCGTGATCACGCTCGCGTTGACGCTCGTTCTCGCCGTCTTCTCATCCTGGTATCTGCTCGTCCCAGCCGGTGCAGGCGCGGTCGCCCTCGCGCTAAGACGGTCGCTGAGGCAGAGGAGTACCCTGGCCGCATGAGCGACCACGCTGCGCGGCGCTACGGCCGGGCCACGTTTCTCGCGCTCCTCGGCGGCGGCCTCTCGTCGATCGCCTGGGCGCCGCAGGTGAGCGGCTTCGTCTCGCCGGTCACCTCCTCGTTCTCGCAGCTCCTCGGCAACCTCTTCCCCGTCGGCGGTTGGCGGATCTACACGATTTCCGGCTCGATGCCCGTGTTCGACACGAAGGCGTGGCGGCTCGACATCGGCGGGCTCGTCGGCAAGCCGCGCAGCTTCACCTACGACGAAGTGCTCGCGCTCCCGCAGTCGCATCAGGTCTCCGACTTCCACTGCGTCACCGGCTGGACCGTGCGGAACGTGCGCTGGACGGGTGTCCGCTTCAAGGATGTGCTCGACCTCGTCGAACCGATGCCCGAAGCGAAGGCGATCGAGTTCACGTCGCTCGAGATTCCCTACACCGACTCGCTCACACTCGAGCAGGTGCGGCTGCACGACGTGATGCTCGCCGTCGGCATGGACGGGGCGCCGCTCTCGCGCCCGCACGGATCGCCGATGCGCGTCGTCATCCCCGAGATGTACGGCTACAAGGGCGTGAAGTGGCTGACGTCGATGAAGCTCGTCTCACACGAGCCCACCGGGTACTGGGAAGGGCTCGGCTACGACCAGAACGCGTGGGTCGGCCACTCGAATGGCTACGGCAGCGGACTCTGACGCGCGCATCGAGCGCTGGACCCGAACCGAGCGCGCACTTCACTGGGTTCACGCGGCCGCGTTCTGTGTGCTTCTCGGCTCGGGGCTGTGCCTCTACCTGCCGAGTCTTTCCGAGCTCGTCAGCCGCCGGCCGCTGCTGAAGCACATCCACATCTACACCGCGGCGGCGTGGGCTGTCGCGATCGTGCTTCTTCTCATCGCCGGCAACCGCCGCACGCTTCGCAGCACGCTGCGTGAACTCGACACGCTCGATCCCAACGGCCGGATGAATCGCGGCCAGCAGTTGAACACGATCGTCACCGTCGCGTTCGCGATCCTGTTCTCCGTCTCCGGCTTCCTGCTCTGGTACGGCGAGCGCGATACGCGCTTTCGCTTCGCCGGGACGCTGCTCGTGCACGACTGGCTGATGTACGTGGCGTTCGTGCTCTTCCTCGGCCACCTCTACTACGCGCTGATCCTGCCGTCGACGCGGCATTCGCTGAACGGCATGACGCGCGGGTGGGTGCGCGAGGAGTGGGCCGCGCGCCGCCACCCGGGCTGGGTGGCGGCGCTGCGATCCGACGACTGAACCGTGCTACGGGCGGGAGACGAACTCCCTACCTACTTGACGGTGAGGATTCCCTTCATCCCTGCAATCGCGTGACCCGCGACGGTGCACAGGTATTCGTACTTGCCGGCCTTCGCAAGCGTGACCGTGAGCTTCGCCGACTGACCCGGCGACAGCATCGCTGTGCCGTGGCCTTTGCAGCTATTCGCGGCATCCGACTTGACCGATGCCGAGCAGACCTTGAAGTCGTGCGGCACCGTGCCGCTGTTCTTGACGCTGAACGTCACCGAGCCGTGCGTGACGGTCTTCGTCGAGAGCTTGAAGCCGAACTCCGTGGGCTTGCCGGCCGTCACCGTGACGGTCGTCGCCACCCGCGCGGGCTTCGCCTGCGCCGCGGCGGCCACCGTCAGCGCGAGTGCAAGAACCGCGAGCAGCAAAATGCGTGCGTGCTTGATCATGCATTCCTCCAAAAGTAGGGACGAGGGAGCTGTCTCCTGCCGAAGACGGCGCCCGATTGTTCGACTTCAGTGTGTCACAAGATCGCCGAATTCGAGGGACTTTTATGAATCTTTACTCGAGCTCGATGCCCGGCACGCGGCGGTGGGCGATGCACGACCGCGCCCAGTGCTCCGCGCGCTCGACGACCTTGTGCTCGAGCCGCCGCCGGTCGAGGTCGTTGTCCGGCACCTGACTCGCTGCGAGCTCGATCCGCACCAGGTGGACGGAGGTCTCGAGTGAGCGGTCGAGCTCGTGCCGCTCCTCCGCGACGATCGTCACGGCGCCGACCTCGTCGAGCAGGAAGTGCGCGAGGTCGTCGATCTCGGCGGGCGTCACGTGCCGGCCCGCGAACACGCCGAAGTTGACGCGAACCTCGATTGCGGGTTGGTCGTGGTGCACGACTGCGAATGCCAGCCTCGGCTCGTCCATCACGCCTCTCTTGGTTGCCAGCGGAAGCCACGGATCGCCCCGGCGGCGCCGATCGCTCCCCACACGAGCACGACCCCGATCGCGCTTCCGTCGTGCCAGAAATGCTGGTTGTGGATCATCACGTCGCGCGTCAGCTTCGTGTAGTACGTCAGCGGCAGGATGTTCGCGATCGCCTTCAGAAACCCCGGGTAGCTCTTGGTCGTCACGAACGTCCCCGAGATGATCGCCATCGGCAGGTAGACCGCGTTGATCACCGCGGAGGAACCTTCCGCGGAGCGCACGAGGCCGGTGATGCCGAGGCCCATCGCCGCGAACGCGAGCGCCCCGATGACGAGTGTGACGAAAAGCGAACCGATCGCGTTCGGAACGGGAACCGAGAAGAGCAGTTTCCCGATCACGATGATCACCGCGGCTTCGATCAGGAACACGAGGAACGTCGATCCGAGCACTGCAAGGATGAACGTGGTAGGCGGGAGCGGCGTTGCGCGGATGCGCTTGAGCACTCCCGACTCGCGGCGGATCACGAGCGAGATTCCGAGTCCCGCAAAGCAGGTCGCTGCGACGCCGTAGCCGATCATCCCGGCCTCGAGAAACCACGATGCCTTGAGGCCGCCCTCCTCCTTGATCGTCTTGCCGCCATAGATCGCGCCGAGGATCAGGAAGAAAAGGACGGGCAGCAGGAACGTGAAGAAGGCGGACTCGCGGCTGCGCCAGTAGAGCAGCTGCTCGACCCGCAGCTCGTGCAGCCACAGTCTCATTCGGAGGTCAGCTCCAGGTAGACGTCCTCGAGTGTCGGCCGGCGCACCTCGAGGCCGTCGATCTCGGTGCCGCCGAACTCGTGGATCAGCTCGTGCAGTCGCCCGGTCGGTTCCTTCGTGCGCTCGATCACCACCTCGCCGTTACGCCGGAAGCGGATCTCGGTTTCGGCAGTCGCGCCGGTGAGCTCGGACGGCTTGCCTTCGCGCACGATCGCGCCCTCGCGCAGCACGGCCACGCGGTCGGCGAGCTGCTCGGCCTCGTCGAGATAGTGCGTCGTCAGCAGGACCGTCTTGCCGAGCTCGCGCAGGTTGCGAATCGTCTCCCAGGCGCTTCGGCGCGCGCCGGGATCGAACCCCGTCGTCGGCTCGTCGAGGAAGATCAGCTCCGGGTCGCCGATGAGCGCGAGCCCGAGGTCGAGCCTGCGCTTCTGCCCGCCGGAGAGTGTGCGCACGCGCGCGTTGGCCTTCTCGCCGAGCCCGACGATCTCGACCACCTCGTCGACACCGCGCGAGCGTGTGTAGTAGCCGCCGAAGGTGCGCAGGCTCTCGCGCACGGTGAGGTTCGGGTAGAGCGATGACGACTGCAGCACGACGCCGAGCTTCTCCCGCCACTCGCGGCCGCCACGCTGCGGGTCGACGCCGAGCACCGAGACCTCGCCGCCGCTGCGGTCGCGGTAGCCCTCGAGGATCTCGATCGTCGTCGTCTTGCCGGCGCCGTTCGGGCCGAGGAGGCCGAACACCTCGCCCGCGCGGATCTCGAAGTCGATCCCGCGCACGGCCTCGTGCTCGCCGTAGCTTTTGCGCAACCCACGTACCGAGACCGCGCTCACAAGACGACCTCGTGGAAGGAGCCGACCGGGAAGTCGACTTCCTCGCCGGTGAGCGCGAAGAAGATCTCCGAGCAGTCGGGCTGATGACCGACGGCGACGACGGTCGCTCCCTTGCCGGCAACTACGCCGCGGACGTCGTCGGCAGTTGCGCCCGGCGCGAGCCGGTCGTCGGTTTCGGGCTCGATTCCCGAGGCCTCCGCGATCGCGACCGCCGTCTCCCGGGCGCGCAGGAGCGGACTCGAGACGACGGCCTCCAGCTGCTCCGCGGCCAGGCGTTCGGCGAGCTCGCGCGCCGCGTCGCGGCCCGCAGCCGTCAGCGGCCGGAGCTCGTCGGGGTCACCCGGAGCTGCCTCGGCATGGCGGACGAGGAAGAGGCGCACAGCCGGAGGAGCGTACGTCAGGTCTTGCGGACACGGACGGCCGTGCCGTACGCGCAGATCTCGGTCCAGTTGCTGCCCATCTCCGAGGTGTCGAAGCGCATTGCGAGCACCGCGTTCGCGCCCTTCGCCTCGGCCTCCTCGACCATGCGCGCGATCACCTGCTCCCGGCTCGTGGCAAGCGCCTTCGTCATCCCCTTCAGCTCGCCGCCGAGGAGCGACTTCAGGCCGGCGCCGATCTGCGACCCGATGTTCCGGGAGCGGACGGTCAGGCCGAAGACCTCGCCGAAGACCTCTTCGACCGTATGGCCGGGCAGGTCGTTCGTCGTCGCGATCAGCATTGTGGAGATGATACGCAGGTCCGATGCGCCGCTTCCGTTACGTCATCTGCGACGTCTTCACCGATACCCCCCTGGCGGGTAACCAGCTGGCCGTCTTCACGGACGCCCGCGACGTCGACTCCTTGACGATGCAAGCGCTCGCCAAGGAGATGAGCTTCTCCGAGACCGCGTTCGTGCTGCCGCCGCAGGCTGAGGACGCGGATGTCCGGATCCGCATCTTCACGCCCGGCATCGAGCTCCCGTTCGCCGGCCACCCGACGCTCGGCACCGCGTTCGTACTCGGAGGGCCGCTGCAGAAGGTCGTGATCCGGATCGAGACCGGCGCCGGCGTTGTGCCCGTCGAGCTTGAGCGTCAAGGTGCGGAGATCAGTTTCGGCTGGATGAGCCAGCCACTTCCGAACTGGGAGCGGTTCGAGCGCACCGATGAGCTTTTCGCCGCGCTCGGCGTCTCGGGCTCCGGATTGCCGGTCGAGTTGTACGACCTCGGCCCGTCGCACCTC
>DASYAO010000034.1:0-7835 GCA_036501285.1 Gaiellaceae bacterium | reverse complement strand
GCGGACGCGGGCCTGCCGCCGGACTACGCGATCGTCGGCAAGGTCACGAAGGGCATCGGCGTCGTCAATCGCATCGGCAAGCTCGGCGACGCAAACGAGCAGCCGACCGAAGTCGTCGAGATCGAAAAGGCGACAGTCTCGACGTCTTGATCGCGGCGGTCGTGCTGGCGGCGGGCGCGGCAACCCGTTACGGCTCGCCGAAGCAGCTCGTCTACCTGCCGTCCGTGCTCGAGCAGCTCGCGAAAACCTCCGTCACCGAGATCGTCGTCGTCGAGGGCGCCTATCCACTCGGCGGGCTCGACCTCGATGCGCACGTCGTGCGGTGCCCCGACTGGGAGCTCGGCCCCGGCGGATCGCTGCGCTGCGGGCTCGCGGCACTCGGCGACGACGTCGAGGCGGCGGTGATCGTGCTCGCCGACGGGCCGCACCTCGATCCGCGCGCCGTCGAGCGGCTGATCGAGCATCGAACCGATGCGCCGGTCGTGGCAGCGAGCTACGACGGAACGCGGAACCATCCGGCGGTGCTGTCGCGTGCTGTGTGGGACGAGATTCCCGACGAAGGCGCGCGCGCACTCAGCGCGACGCTCATCGCCTGCGACGACCTCGAACCGCCCGGCGACTTCGACTACCCGCCGGCGACCTAGCCGGCGAGACCGCCGAAGATCGCGAACGGGTTCCCCGGCTGCAGCTGCCAGGCGAGTCCGCTGCCCGGCTCGACGTGAACCGTTGCGGCCGCCGGCGCCTCGGCCTGGAGGCGCGAGGCGAGGGCGTTTGCGTCGTCTTCGTCGCCTGCGCCGACGAGCACGTACTTCCACCGCCGGACGCACGTGACGCCCTCGGCTTCGAGGCGCTCGGCGAGCGCATGCGCTTCGTGGTGCGAGGAGAGCTCGACGCGGACTTCCCACGCGGCCACGTCTGAGGCTTCCGATTCTGCTTCCTCGTCCGACTCGAGCTTCTCGTGCTCGGCGTGATGCTCGGTCGCCGTTGAGGGCATCGGCGACGAGGCGTCCTCCCAGCGCTCCTCGTCGTGGTGCCAGCGATCGATCGTGAGGTCAGCTGCGATTCCGTGCTCCTCGAGCACGGCCGCGACGACGTCACGGGCCGAGCGCGCGGCCGTCTCGGTGTCCGCGTAGAGAAAGACGTGACTGTCCTGTCCACTCACTGCGACACGCCCGGCGAGCTGGCGCCGAGCCTCCCCCTCGACCTCCGCGCTGTGCAATGCGCGGATCAAGCGGCCGCCGTCCGGCTCGTGCAGGTTCGCGGTCACGCGCCAGTCCTCGGCCATCGGGAGCCACCCTAGCCGACGTGCGATCATCCACTCATGGATACGCAGACGATCGACCAGGAATACGAGAAACTGCAGGCGGAGTTCCAGGACGTTGCCACGACCGTGAAGGCGCTCGCGGACAAGCTCCAGACCGCTTCAAAGGCAGGTGACGCGAACGCAACGGCATGGCTCGAAGATCTCGAGCTGATCGCCAAGGACATCGACGAGGAGCAGACGCAGGCGAAGGTGCTCTTGCTTGCGATTCACCGCTTCATCTCGAGCGCGGCGCAAAGCCAGTCGGGGGACGTCGAGTCGGCCGACAAGCAACCGCTCTATGCACCGGGACACGAACCCCAGCAGGCCCCGCAACAGCAGCCGCAGACGTATGTGCGCCAGGGCGGCATGTTCGGCGGCGGGATGATGGGCGGCCCGATGATGGGCGGCTACATGGGCGGCGGCTTTGCACGCTCGATGGAGATGGGGATGGGCATGAGCCTCGGCGCAAGCCTCATCAGCAGCATCTTCAGATAGCCGGTTAGGAGTCGCGGCGGCGCAGCTGGCGCGCCGCTGCCGTTCTACAGGAGCGAGCGCAGGCCGGCGAGCTTCGCCTTGAGCCCGTCCGACATCGGCTCATCGACGGAGACGCGAACGAAGACGCGAAGCCTCTCCTCGAAGCGAAACCGCTTCTCGCACGGCGGGCACGCTGCGAGGTGCTCTTTCGCCTCGGCGATCTCCTCGTCCGTGAGCACGCTGTCCATGTACGGCTGCATCATCTTCTCGCAATCTGTGCAGCCGCATCCCATGACTACGCGGCCATCGCTTTCTCGGCGAGCTGCTGCTTGAGGATGCGACGCGCGCGGTGGAGCCGCGACATCACCGTGCCGACCGGGATGTCGAGGATCTGCGCGGCCTCTGCGTACGAGAACTCGCCGATGTCGACCAGCACGAGCACGTCGCGGAAGTCGTGCGGCACTTCGGCAAGCGCATCGACGACCGAGTTCTGCGAGAGCCGCTCGAGCACGCGATCCTCGTCGGGGTTGTCGTCACTCATCGTCGACTCGAGCCGGTTGTAGAGGTAATAGTCGCCCTCTTCGAGCGGCTGCTGATCCGGCGTGCGCTGCACGCGGCGGCCGCGATCGATGTTCAGGTTTGTGAGGATGCGCAGAAGCCACGCGCGGAGATTCGTTCCCGGCGTGTACTGCTGCCAGGAGCGAAAGGCGCGCGCGTACGTGTCCTGGACGAGATCCTCTGCCTCTTCGCGGGTCGACACCATACGCCGCGCCACGCGGTAGACCTGGTCGCTCAACTGGAGCGCTTCCTCTTCGAAGCGAACGCGATCACGTGCTTCCTCCGCGATTCGGCGGGTCTCGGCGGCTGTCGGTGCGCTTTCGCTCATCCGGCGGCCACCCTAGCAACCTGTTCTAACGACGAACTCAGCTGGAAGATTCCCGAAAACCACCACGGGCGACTTCCTTCAGCAGAGCGTCGCGGGACGTCCTCACGTCGTCGTAGGTGACGGTGAGCTCGCCCATCAGATTGGCGTTCGCGGCCTCGAGGCCGTCATGGTCCTTGAGCACGTGCCGGAGCCGCATCACACAGCGCCCACATGTGATGCCCTTGAGCTGGATCGTCTCGGTGACGGATGCCACAGGATTCAGGCTAGCGAACGCTTGACGAGATCCGCCGCCGCATCGCGGGGATCGCCGAAGCGCGTCTGGCTCTCACCCTCCGAATGCGGATGGGCGAAGCCGAGGAGCTCGAAGGCAGGCGCAAGCGAACCGCCATCCGGCGCGATCAGCTCTGCGCCCGGCCCGGAGCGCGCAGCCGCCCAGCGGTTGTACTCGTAATCGGCGCGACTCGCCTCCGGCACGTCGCCGCCCTGGTCGAGCGACCGCTCGGCGAGTCGCTGCAGAAGCTCCGCAAGTCGCGCCGACCCGCGGACGTCCGTCGGCTGGTCGGGCATGCGCACCTCGAGTGTGCCGAGGCTCGGGTGTGGACGGATGTCCCACCAGATCCGCGTGTGGTCGGCGATGACTCCGAGCTTCACGAGCCGCTCGATCCAAGCCTCCCACGCGGCGTACGAACCGAATGCCGGCGGGCACCCCGTGCGCGGCAACTCCGCGAGCACCGGCGCGCGGTTCGATGCCATCCCCGTGAGCTCACCTTCGAACCAGGGTGAGTTGGCCGAGACAGCGAGCACGGCAGGTAACAGCGGCAGCAGGCCCTCGAGTGTGTGCCAGCAGGCGTCTGCAGTCGGCATCGCGATGTGCACGTGCAGTCCTTGCACGTTCTGGCGACGGGCCGAGAAGCCATGGCGCTCGACCATCGAGAGGTACCGCTCCTCCGGCACGATCGGCTGCGTCGACGCACGCGCGAAGGGATGCGTGCCCGTCGCCATGATCGCGAGACCGAGCTCGGAAGCAGCCGATGCCGCTTCGGCGCGCAGACCCTGCAACGCCTCGAGGACGCCGGCCGCAGTCGCGCACGGATCCGTGTTCAACTCGACCACGGAGGCGTGGAGCTCGGTCTTCGCGCGGCCCGGAAGGTCACGGCGCTCGAGAGCCGCGACGAGCTCGGGCCCCCGGCCCACCTGATCGAACGTCTCCGCGTCGACCACGCACAGCTCTTCCTCGACACCGAGCGTCAGCGGCGGCGGCCCCACGCCGAACCGCGAAGCGATGGCCAAGCTACTGCGCGCGAACGCCGTGGACGGGCCGACCGGCCGCGATCCAGGCGTAGTACGAAGCACTCGGCCCGTAGTCGGAGCGATAGCCGACGATGCGCGGGTTGCGGCCGACGTCGAGCGCGCGGGCCGCGTGCTTGAGCAGATTCGGATCGTCCTGCTGCTCCCAGACGAGGATCAAGTGGGCGGCGGTCATGAAGTCGGCGACGTACGAGCAGCCGCTCGCGGGACACGGGAAGGGATCGGTGCGGACGCACCACCACCCGGAGTGATCCCCGGCGTCGTCGTCCGACCACAGCTCTTCCTCTTCGACGAGCGTCTCGTCGTAGACGGTCACTCCCCGCTCCACGCCGACAGGGTAGCGCGGGAAAAACAATGGCCGCGACCCGGGCAGGCAGGCGGGTCGCGGCCATTTCCTCCGGTACGCCGTGCTGGCTGGACGGCGTACCGGATCCCGGCCCCGCGAACGGGACCGAAGCTTTCGCTAGCCCGGGGGCTGCCCCAGCGTCACCTCCACGTCCATCCGCTTGAGGCCGCGGTAGAGGACGAACGAGAGGCGATCGCCGGGCTTGTGGTCGGCGAGCAGGTCGCGGAACTCAGCGGGCGTCGCGACGGGCGTGCCGTCGACCGAGACGATGATGTCGCCGCCGAGGGAGTACGACTCGCCGGCGACGAGCACAGGCGTCTTGCCCGCGCGCAGGCCCGCGTTTCCGGCTCCGCTTCCCGGCGTCACGGTCTGCACGAGCAGGCCGTGCGACACCGGCATGTCGAACAGGCGCGCGAGCGACGGCGTCACCTGCTCGGCCGAAAGCCCGAGGAAGACGTGCTGCACCTTTCCCGTTTCGATCAGTTGCGCGACGACGGCCTTGACCGTGTCGATCGGAATCGCGAAGCCGATCCCCTGGCTGCTCTCGGACGCGAGCTGCGTGTCGATGCCGATCACGTCGCCGGCGGTGTCGATCAGTGGTCCGCCCGAGTTGCCGATGTTGATCGCAGCGTCGGTCTGGATGGCATGCCCGACCGTGAAGCCGTCCGGCGTGTCGACGTTCCGCTCGACCGCGCTGACGATGCCGGACGTCGCGGTGCGTGTGATCGACAGCGGGTTCCCGATCGCGACGACGGGATCGCCGACGGCAACCCTGTCGGAGTCACCGAGCGGAAGTGGCGTCAACGACCGTCCCTGGGTGTCGATCTGGAGCACGGCGACGTCGCTCGCCTGGTCGCGGCCGATCACCCGCGCGCCGATCTCGTCGGTGCCGGAGAAGCTGACACGGACGTCTCGCGCTCCGCCGACGACACGGGCGTTGGTGACGATGTGGCCGGCCTTGTCGATCACGAAGCCGGAGCCTCGCACGCTCGCCGTCGTCGACACCTGCACGACGCCCGGCGCGTCGCGCCGATAGATCTGGGCGACCGTGAGGCCCGTCGCCCTCGGCGCCACCGCGCGTAGCGGCGCACGCGAGATCACCTGCTGGATCGTCGTCTTCGACCCGAGGTTGCCGGTAACACCGGCGCCGAGCAGCGAGACCCCGCCACCGACGGCCGCAATGCCAAGTGAAGCGGCAGCGCGGAGCACACTGCCCTTCTATCCAACCGCCGATTAAGCGCGGATTAAGCGGCCGGTAGCAATCGGGCTTCGAGCCGCGCCTCGCCCGTGATCGTCACGCGATAGGCAGACGCACCCGGTCTGCACGTGATCACTTCGCGCAGCTCGCGACCGACGAAGTGCAGACCGACGCCGTTGTCCGCCGCAAGCCCCTCCGGGAACCCGTCGTCGACGAGCTCACGGTACCGCGGCCGGCGTCGAGCTTCACCGTCGTAGTGCGGACACGCACTACCGGGAAGGAAGCCGAGACCGTCGCGCATCCCTTCGAGCTGAAGCCCGAACGAGTCCGTGACACCTGCCTCGAACCAGCAGATCATGCCGGCGCTCTCGCCGAAGAGGACGACGCCGGACTCCCATGCTTCGCGGAGGATCTGCTCGAATCGGTGTACGCGCCAGATCGCGAGCATGTTCGCGGTGTTGCCGCCGCTCACGCGGATTGCGTCCTGCGAGAGCACGAGCTCGCGCAGGTTCGCCGGCGGATACGGAAAGAAGCGCGCGTGCGAGAGCTCTCCGAGCGGCTGGTAGGACTCGTAGAAGCTTGTGATCAGCTCCGGCGAATCCGCGGTCGCGGTCGGTACGAGCATGATCTTCGGCCGTTCCTTGCCGGTCAAACCGACGACGTGCCGAAGCAGCGCATGCGTCTGCTCGGGCGTGTCCCCACCGCCGCCGAGGCCTACGATCTGCTGATTGACTTTGGCCATGGCCGCCTCAAGTCTGCAGGTGAACGGGCGCTCGTACGAGATCTACCGGCTCGCCGAGACCGGGAACCCGGCGCGGCTTCCCTACACGCTGCGGGTCCTGCTCGAGAACGTGTTGCGGGCCGGGAGCGCGTCGGGCGTGGAGGCGGTCTCCGGCTGGGATCCGCACGCCGAGCCGTCGCGTGAGATCCAGTTCTCGCCGTCGCGGGTGCTACTCCAGGACCTGACCGGCGTACCGGCCGTCGTCGACCTCGCCGCGATGCGCGACGCCGTCGCCGAGCTCGGAGCCGACCCGGAGCGGGTCAACCCGCAGATCCCGGTCGAGCTCGTGATCGATCACTCCGTACAGGTCGACGCGTTCGCCTCGCGGACGGCGTTCTCGCGCAACGTCGAGCTCGAGTTCGCCCGGAACCGCGAACGCTACGAGTTCCTGCGCTGGGGCCAGCGTTCGTTCGACAGCTTCAAGGTCGTGCCGCCCGGTACCGGTATCTGCCACCAGGTCAACCTCGAGTACCTCGCGCGCGTCGTCGAGGAGCGCGACGGCGTCGCGTTTCCCGACACGCTCATCGGCACCGACTCGCACACGACGATGGTCAACGGCGTCGGCGTCCTCGGCTGGGGCGCCGGGGGGATCGAAGCCGAGGCGGCAATGGTCGGCGAGCCACTCTCGATGCTCGTGCCGCAGGTCGTCGGCGTACGCCTGACCGGTGCGCTCCGCGAGGGCGCGACGGCAACCGACCTCGTGCTCACGATCACGGAGCTCCTCCGCGCAACAGGCGTCGTCGGCAAGTTCGTCGAGTACTTCGGCGACGGGATCGCCGGCCTTTCGGTCGCCGACCGCGCCACGCTCGGGAACATGTCCCCCGAGTACGGCGCGACCTGCGGTTTCTTCCCGGTCGACTCGGCGACACTCGACTACCTGCGCCTGACCGGCCGGCCTCCGGAGCGTGTCGCGCTCGTCGAGGCCTACTGCAAGGAGAACCTCCTCTGGCACGAGCCGGGCGAGCACCCTGAGTATTCGCAGGTCGTCGAGCTCGACCTCGCCGGCGTCGAGCCGTCGCTCGCCGGGCCCCGCCGGCCGCAGGACCGCGTGCCGCTCGCGCGCGCGAAACAAGCCTTCGCTCAAGCGCTCGGCACGTTCGGCATCGAGCCCGACGACAACGGCGTCGGGACCGAGACGTTCCCTGCGAGCGATCCCACCACCGAGCAGGCTCCCGCCGGCGAGCCTGTGCAGGAAGAGGCGGCCGTCGCCGTCGCGGCGCCGCCGCGGCCGCAACACATCCGCGTCTCGCTCGACGGCGAGGAGTTCGAGCTCGGGCACGGCGCAGTCGTGATCGCCGCGATCACGTCGTGTACGAACACGTCGAACCCACAGGTGATGATCGGTGCAGGGCTGCTCGCGAAGAAGGCGGTCGAAGCGGGGCTTTCGCGCCGGCCGTGGGTGAAGTCGTCGCTCGCTCCCGGGTCGCGCGTCGTCACCGAGTACTACGAGAGCTCCGGCCTCGACCGCTATCTCGACGAGCTCGGCTTCGACACGGTCGGCTACGGCTGCACGACGTGCATCGGCAACTCGGGACCGCT
>DASYAO010000033.1:0-13179 GCA_036501285.1 Gaiellaceae bacterium | reverse complement strand
CCTCGACGAGCGGGAGCAGGAGCCCGCTGTCGAGCGCGATCGAGTCGTTCGCCACGCCGGGCTCGACCGAAATGACGCGGCCGAGGCGCCTGCCTCCCGCCTCGACGACCTCGAGCCCGACGAGCTGGAAGGCGTAGTACTCGCCGTCGGCGGTCTCCGGCAGCGCGTCGAGCGGAACCTCGAGCTCGCTCCCACGCTGCACGTCGCGCTCGAGCCTGATCACGGGCCTGCCGCCCGCGCCCCGGCGCGCGGCGACCACCTCGAGCTCGTCGCTCCCGACCCAGAGCCGTGCGCCTCGCTCGAACCAGCGGGGGTCGTCGCTCGGCTGCTCGACGAAGAACGCGCCGTCGAGCCCGTGGGGCCGCCCCACCCGCCCGATGACGACACGGTCACCCATTCTGCGCCTCGAACATCGCAGCAGCTTCGTCGCGGGGCACCGGCACGAGGACGTTCTCGGCGATGAACTGCTCCGCCTCCGGCCAGCCGCTGGCGCGAAGCTCGGCGACTGCGCGATCGACGTCGAACGTCGTCTTGCGGAACTGCGGCTCGCCGTCGTCGACGAGTGCCCAAAACGCCGCCACCTCGCCCTCGTACGGCATCCCGACCGAGCCCGCGTTGACGATGCGCAGATCCCCGGCGCGGCGGTCGAACTGGTGATGGGTGTGGCCGATGACGAAGGTCTTCTCGTCGAAGCCGCCGAAACGCTGCTCGAGGAGCGCGTCGGGCGTGAACACCGTCGTGATCGGCATGTCGTCGCGCGGCGTCGAGTGGCAGTAGAGAACGCCGTCGATCGACGCGGTCATCGGCAGGCTCGCGAGCCAGGCGAGATCGTCCTCGGAGACGCGCTCCCGATCCCAGTCGGTCGGGGTACGGTCGCAATTGCCGCGCACGTGGATCGCGTCGAGCTCGCGCGTGCGCGCAACCACCTGATCTGGATATGCGCCGCGAAGCAGATCGCCGCCAAGGAGCACGCAGTCGACCTCACCCACTTCGGCGAGGACAGCTTCGAGCGCCCACGTCATTCCGTGGACGTCGTAGAGCGCCGCAACCTTCAATCGGCGATTTCGATCATCACGCGCCGTCCTTCGCGAACGGCACTCGCGCGCACGACGGTGCGGAGCGCGCGGACGATCCTGCCTCCACGGCCGATCACCTTCCCGACGTCGTCGGCCGCGACGTGAAGCGTGAGCACGAGCGCGCCGTCGCGCTCGTCGGTATCGACGCGCACCGCCTCGGGATCGTCGACCAGCTCACGCGCGAGATACGCGAGGAGCTCGGCCACGGCCTACGAGATGCCCTTGACCTTGAGCAGGCGCGAGACCGCCTCGGTGGGCAGCGCACCCTTGCCGAGCCAGTCCTTCACCTTGGCCTCGTCGAACTCGATCGTCGAGGGATCGGTCTGCGGGTTGTAGCGGCCGATGATCTCGAGGAACTTGCCGTCGCGCGGGGAGCGCGAGTCGGCCGCGACGACGCGGTAGATCGGGTTCTTCTTGGAGCCCACACGCGTGAGCCTGAGCTTGACTGCCATAGACCGAACAGGTTAGCGACGTTTGCTCTTGCGCTTCGACTTGGCCTTCTTCGAGCCCGGATGGCGCGTCCGGCCGGGCGCCGGCGGCATCCCCGGCATGCCGCCGCCGAGGCCCGGCAGCGACGGCATCTTCCCGCCGGAGAGCTGCTTCATCATCTTCTCCATCAGCTTCCGGGCCTCGAGGAGCTGGTTCACGTCGGGCACCGAGGTGCCGGAGCCGCTGGCGATTCGCTCGCGCCGGCGACCGTCGATCACGTGCGGCAGCGACCGCTCGCGCGGCGTCATCGAGAGCACGATCGCCTCGGCCTGCTTGATCTTGCTCTCGTCGATGTCCGCGTTCGCGAGCTGGCCCATCCCCGGGATCAGCTTCATCACGCCCTGCAGCGGACCCATCCGGCGGAGCATCTTCTGCGCCTGCAGGAAGTCGTCGAACGTGAACTGCCCCTTGCGCATGCGCGCTTCCATCTCCGCCTGCTCGTCGGCCGACGCGGCCTGCTCTGCGCGCTCGATCAGCGTCAGCACGTCACCCATGCCGAGGATGCGCGACGCCATCCGGTCGGGATGGAAGACCTCGAGCGCGTCGAGCTTCTCGCCCGTCGAGCCGAAGAGGATCGGCTTGCCCGTCACCGACTTGACCGAAAGCGCTGCGCCGCCACGCGCGTCACCATCGAGCTTCGTCAGCAGCACGCCGTCGAAGTCGAGCCGCTCCTCGAACGCCTTCGCGACGTTGACCGCCTCCTGGCCCGTCATCGCGTCGAGCACGAGGATGATCGTCTTCGGGCGCACCGCTTCGCCGACACGCACGATCTCGTCCATCAGCGCCTCGTCGATCTGCAGCCGGCCGGCGGTGTCGACGATGACCGCGTCGAGGCCGTCGGCGCGCGCGCGTTCGAGCCCTTGCGAGGACGCCTCGACCGGATCGCTCGTCTCGGTGCGATAGACCGGAACGCCGATCTGCCCGCCCAGCTGCTCCAGCTGGTCGATCGCGGCCGGCCGCGCGAGATCGGCGGCGACGAGCCCCGGCTTGCGGCCCTGCGACTTCAGAAGCCGCGCGAGCTTCGCGGCAGCCGTCGTCTTGCCCGACCCCTGGAGCCCGGCGAGCATGATCGTGTGACCGAGCTTCGGCTCGGCGGCCTCGCCGCCGAGCAGCCCGGTCAGCTCCTCGTGGACGACCTTCACCACCTGCTGGCCGGGCGTGAGGCTCTTCAGCACCTCTTCGCCGAGCGCCCGCACGCGCACGCGCTGCGTGAAGTCGCGGACGACGTCGAGGTTGACGTCGGCCTCGAGCAGCGCGAGGCGGATCTCGCGCATCGCGCGCGAGATCGCCTCTTCGTCGAGCTTGCCTCGCTTGCGCAGGTCGCCGAGGGCGGCGCCGAGGCGGTCTGAGAGCGCGTCGAACACCCGGCGGCCAAGGGTAGCCGGTCGGTCGCCGCCGGCGATGCGAGACTTGGCGCGGTGATCGCAACGTTGCTGATCGGGCTGGCGGCGGCGACGGCGTTGCTGCTCGCCGCTGCCGCGGGCTTCTCGTCGCTCGTCTCGACGCTGCTCTGCGTCTACATCGCCTTCACGGCGAACCTCGGCATCACAACGCTCGCGCTCTCTCCGTTCCGTGAGGTGACGCGGACCGGGTTGGCCGTCACCGAACTCGTGCTGTTCGCGGCGGCGCTCGCGCTCTGGTGGGTTCGGGGCAAGCGCCGGCTTCCACTCGTCCATGCGCGCGCGGCGGCCAGAGCGGTCGTCTCGGATCCGGTCACGGCGCTCTTTCTCGTCGCGGTGCTCGTCCTTCTCGCGTACGAGCTCGTGCTCGGGCTCACGGTTCCGCCGAACAACGGCGACGCGCTTTTCTACCACCTCCCTCGTGCCGCGGCGTGGGCGCAGCACGGAGGCGTCTACTGGATCCCGAACTCGCCGAACGTCGAGCTGAACGAGTACCAGCCCCTCGCCGAGCAGCAGCTCCTCTACCTGTTCGTCGCCACACACAGCGGCGTGCTGCTTGCGGTACCTCAGTTCCTCGGCGAGCTCGCGATCCTCGTCGCGGTCTACGGAGCGGCGCGCCGTCTCGGCTTCGAGGTGCGCGCGGCGGCCAGCGCCACGTTCCTACTCGCGACGTTCTCGCTTCTGGCGCTCGAGGCGACAACCGCACAGAACGATCTCGTCGCCGGCTCGTTCGTCGCCGTTGCCGGGTGCATGCTCCTCGGAACCAGCCGGCTCGAGCTGGCGCTCGCGGGCGCCTCGGCGGCATTCGGCCTCGGCACGAAGCTGACCGTGGGCCTCGCACTGCCGACCCTCGTCCTGCTCGCGCTCGTGCGCGGCCGGCGGGCGTTCGCATGGGCTGTCGCGGGTGGGGCCGCCGGATTCGCGGCGCTCGGGATGTGGGGGTACGTGCTGAACGCGATTCACACGGGCCACGTGTTCGGGGTCGGCACGGCGCTGCTGCAGGACCGCGGTTCTCCGGGGTACCCGCGCAGCGTTGCGCTCGCCTTCTACCTCATGTACGGGACGATGGACCTTTCGATTCTCTCGAATCACCTCATCCGCGAGCTCGCGCTCGCCGGGATCGTGCTCGCCGCGCTCGTAATCGTCGCACGGCGACGCTCAGGCATTCGCGAGGCACTCGGAGTCGCGCTGCCGTTCGTCTCGGGGATGCTCGTGATCGGCGGCGCCGCTGTGATCGCGTGGATCGCCTACCTCTGGGGCTTTCCGCTCCGCGGGCCCAAGGGAATCCTGCTCGGCCTGAACACGCTCCTCAACGAGCAGTACACGCACATCTCGCACGAGGATTACTCGGCGTTCGGCCCCGTCGGCATCGTCGCACTGCTCGCCGCCGCGGCGATCACTGTCTGGGCGGTCGCCCGCCGGCGCGCCGACGCACGCCAGCTCGTGCTCGCAACTGCGCTGCCGCTCTTTCTCGTCCTGATCTCGCTCGAAGCGGTCTGGGTGCCGTACCTCATCCGCTTCTTCGTCCTCCCGGCCGTGCTCGCAGCGCCTCTGCTCGCACGCCTCCTCCGCGGGCGTGCGACCATCGCCGCCTTCGCCGTCGCGAGTTGCCTCACGGTCGGCCTCACGATCGCGCACGCCCAGACGAAACCCCTGGAGAGCCGTTACGGCTACGGCCGGCCCTGGGACATGACCGAGGAGGAGGCGCTCATCACCAACTCCAACCCCTCGAGCGCGGGCGCATACGCGGACTACGTCGCAGACATTCCTGCGAATGCGTGCGTCGGCGCGTATCTCGACATCTGGGAGCAGTCGTATCTCCTCTACGGCGGCCACCTCCAGCACCACGTCGTCTATCTATCGAAAACGGAGGCGCTGACGGACGCGATCCGACACGGGCTCTATTACGTCGTCGTCGGCGACGGCCCGAACGCGTTGGTCGCCAGCGGCTTTGCGAATGCCGGCTGGAAGCTCCGGCCGCTCGGGACGCAGTGGGAGCTCGCGACCGCGCCACACGCCGGCGATGGCCGCTGCGCGGCCTAGAGCCCTCCTAGCCGACCAGCGCCCGGGCGAAGTCGTTCGGGTCGAAGGGCCGCAGGTCGTCGAGACCCTCCCCCACGCCGACGAGCTTCACGGGCAGTCCGAGCTCGTGTGCGATCGCGATCGCGATCCCGCCGCGCGCCGACCCGTCGAGCTTCGTGAGGACGACGCCGGTGACGCCGACGGCGTCGCGAAACAGGCGCGCCTGCTGTACGCCGTTCTGGCCCGTTGTCGCGTCGACGACGAGCAGCGTCTCGTTCGGAGCTCCTTCGACGCGACCGGCGATCACGCGTCGCACCTTCGCGAGCTCGTCCATCAGATTCGTCTGCGTGTGCAGCCGCCCCGCTGTGTCGACGATCACGACGTCTCCCCCCGCACCGACAGCGTCGTAGGCGACAGCGGCGGGATCGGAGCCGCGCTCGCCGCCGACGAACCGCGCGCCCGCACGCTTCGCCCAGACCTCGAGCTGCTCCTCGGCTGCCGCGCGAAACGTGTCGGCAGCGCCGACGACGACCTCGCGGCCGTGCTCCGAGAGCTTGTGCGCGAGCTTGCCGATCGTCGTCGTCTTGCCCGTGCCGTTGACGCCGACGACCAGGACGACACCGGGCTTGTGGTTGACGTCGAGCGTCGCCGGCTCGCCGAGCATCGTCGCGATCTCTTGTGCCAGCGCTTCGCCGAGATCGCCGACGTCCTGACGGGCTTCGAGCCGGCGGACGAGCTCGGCCGTTGCCGGCACGCCGACGTCAGCCGTGAGAAGGGCCTCTTCGAGCCGTTCCCACGACGCTGCGTCCGCCGGGTCGAACGTCGCGACCGCAAGCTGCTCGGTGAGCGCACGCCGCGAGCGCGAGAGCGAATCGCGCAGGCGCGAGACGAACCCCTGGCGAACCGCCTCGGTTTCTTCGGGACCCTCTGCATCGCCGAGGAACTCGGCCCAGGTGCGCGCCATGAGAGAACGCTAGTTGTTTACGCAGCGCGGACGTCTGCGCGGCGCGAGTGACGGTAGCTCTCGAGTGCCGCCACGCTCGCGACCGGCAGGCTGCCCGCCGTCGCGAACACGTCGGCCGGCCAGCGATGGCGGCCGCGTGGGAGCTCCGTGTACCAGCTGTGGTCGTCCTTCTGCACGAGCAGCAGCTCGACCTGAACGCCGTCGAGCTCGAAGCTGCGCTTGTGCGGACGGAGATCGATCTCCACGTCGGCGACGAAGCGATCGACGCGCGAGAAGTCACGGCCCGGATAGAGCAGGTCGACATGGTCGTGATCGCACGGCGCGCGCAGGCCGCGCAGCTCCTCGGCCCAGCCACCGAAGACCCACACGCGAAGCCGAGCGTCCTCGAGCTGGTCGACGACGCGCATCACGACGGCGAGATCGTTCACGCGACTGCCACCGCTTCTTCTTCGTGCGGTAGTCGCTTCGACACGATCTGCGAGATCCCGTCCTTTCCCATCGTCACGCCGTAGAGGACGTCAGCCGCTTCCATCGTGCGCTTCTGGTGCGTGATCACGATGAACTGCGCCTCGTGCGCGTACCGCCGCAGCAGTCCCGTGAACCGGCCGATGTTCGCGTCGTCGAGCGCGGCCTCGACCTCGTCGAGCAGGTAGAACGGGCTCGGGCGCGCGAGAAAGAGGCTGAACAGGAACGCGACGGCGCCGAGCGCCTTCTCGCCGCCCGAAAGCAGCGACAGGCGCGTCACGCGCTTGCCCGCGGGCCGCAACTCGACCTCGATGCCGGGCTCGCCGTCCTCGTCGTCCTCGGTCAGACGGAGGCGGCCCTCGCCGCCGGGGAAGAGCGTCGACGCGACCTCCGCAAAGTGGCGCTCGACGGCGGCGAACGTCTCCTCGAAGCGGCGCTCGACGGTCTCGGTCAGCTCGCGGCGAAGCTGCTCGAGCTCTGCGAGGCTCTGCTCGAGATCGGCACGCTGCACGGAGAGCTCGTCGAGCCGCACCTTCTCGGTCTCGTACTCCTCCTTCGCGAGCGGATTCACCTGGCCGAGCAGCTCGCGCCGCCGTTCGAGCCGGTCGAGCTTCGCGGAGAGCTCGTCGCGATCGGCTTCGTCGCCGGGCTCGACGCCTGCGGCGTCAAGCCGGCGCTGCGCCTCGGCGCGCTCGGCGTCGGTGCGCGCGAGCTCGACGTCGATCGCGCTCACGCGCTCGGCGGCCTCGGACGCGCGGCGGCGAAGCTCGACCTCCTCGGCGCCGAGACGGCGCAGCTCCGCGCCGAGCTCGGACGCACGCGCGGCCTCGGCCCCGCTCGCCAGCGATCCCTCGAATCGGGTCACATCCAGTGTCAGGCACTCGATCAGGCGGCGCGCGATCGCCTGATGACGCGAAACGTCGCGCGGCGCGGGTGCAACCACGTTCGCGGCCCGGCGCTCGAGCTCCGCAACCTCCGCGGCTAGCGCGCGTCTCCGTGCTTCGAGCTCGAGCAGGATCGCCTCCGCGGTCTCGCCCGCGAACCAGAGCTCGCCGCGCTGCGGGTCGAAACCGATGCCCTCTTCGGTCACCGCTGGCACGGTCGACGCGAGCAGCGAGTCGAGCGGGACGACGGGAAGCTGCAGGTCGCCGGGCGAACGGCCGATCAACACTACGAGCGAGCCGAGCCCTGCGGCGCGCGCGCGCTCGACGAGTGCGAGCGCAGACGAAGGATCGTCGGCGAGAAGTGCTGCGGCCCGATGCCCGAGCGCCGCGGCAACTGCGCGCTCCTGCCCGGGCGGAACGTCGAGCAGGTTCAACACGAGCCGCTCTCCCTGCTCCGCGAGCGCGCGCGCCGCCGGCGGCAGGCCTTCGCGCTCGGCGATCGCGTGCTCGAGCGCGCTCAGTCGCTCGCGCGCGAGGCGGATCAGCTCGTCGTCGTTGCGGCGTCGCGGCGGCGGCGTGCTCGCCCATGCCTCGAGCTCGGCCAGGATCGACTCGCCGGCTTCGCGGCGGAGCGCGATGCGCTCGGCTGCCGAGCGAAGACGGTAGAGCGTCGCGACCGTTCCCTCGCGCGCGCCCGCTGCGTCGGTGAGCTCCTCCTCAGCGGCTGTGCGCTGCGCGAGCAGCCGCTCGAGCTCCGCGTCGAGCTCGCGCCGCCCGGAGAGGGCATCACCACGTCGCTGCTCCGCGTCGGAGCGACCCGCCGCGAACGCGCGCAGATCGAGCGAAGCGATCGTCGCCTGCAGCTTGCGCACCTCGTCGGCGAGCTTCACCGCGCGCTCGGCGGCGGTTGCCTGCAAGGCGAGCGGACGCAATCGCTTGCGCACCTCGGCTTCGATGTCGCGTGCACGGTCGACCTGCGTCGCGACGCGCGCCAGCTTCAGCTCGGCGCGATGGCGGCGAATCTTGAAGCGGCCGAGCCCGGCAGCCTCCTCGACGAGCGCGCGGCGCTCGGCGGGCTTCGCCGAGAGAACCGTCTCGACGCTTCCCTGCGAGATGATCGAGCGCAGCCCGCCGCCGAGGCCGACGTCGGAGAGCAGCTCGACGAGATCGATGCGCCGCACGTGCGCGCGGTTGATCAGGTACTCGCCCTCGCCGCCGCGGTGCAGCCGCCGCGCAAGCGAGACCTCGGCGAACGGCAGCTCCGCCCACGTGCCGTCCTCGTTGTCGAAGACGAGCTCGACCTCGCAGAAGTCGACCGCCTGGCGCCCGGCCGAGCCCGAGAAGAGCACGTCGTCGGGCTTCTCAGCGCGCAGCTCGTGCGGGCTGAGCGAACCTGTCGCCCAGAGGATCGAATCCGAGATGTTCGACTTGCCGGAGCCGTTCGGACCGACGACGACTGCGACGCCCGGCTCGAGCCGGACTTCGACCGGGTCCACGAACGACTTGAACCCCCGGAGCTTGACGGCCTTCAGGTGCACCCGGCGGGGACCCTAGCGGGCGCCGCGGACGGGTGGCCGCGGCCCCCGTTTCACGTCGATTCGGGCTGCAACTCGAGGCGGCTGAGCGCCTCCTGCGCCGCCGCCTGCTCGGCCGCCTTCTTCGAGCTGCCGCGGCCGACACCGGCCTCTTCGCCGTCGATGACGGCGGCCGAGGTGAACGTCCGCGCATGCGGCGGCCCCTCGGAGTTGAGCAGCGCGTAGCCGACCTGCTTGCCCGCACGAGCGAGCTGCTCCTGCAGCGCGGTCTTGTGGTCGACCTGGTTCGTCAGCGCATACTCGATGCGCCCTTCGAAGGCTTCGACGATCGCCGAGGCGATCGGCTCGAAGCCGTGCTCGAGGTACAGCGCTGCGAGAGCGGCCTCGAGCACCGCCGCGAGCACGTTCCGGTTTGCTGCCAGGCGGCGCGACTCATCGCCCGTCGGGTCGTCGGCCGTCGCGACGAGGCGCTCGTCGAGCCCGAGCTCCCGTGCGACGACAGCGCAGCTCGCGCGCGAGACGACGTGCGATCGCACCTTCGCCATATCGCCTTCGTCGAAGTCCGGGAAGCGCTCGAAGAGCTCGTGCGCGAGCGCGAGCTCGAGCACGGAGTCGCCGAGGAACTCCAGCCGCTCGTACGAGTCGGAGCGTTCGTCGGCCCAGCTCGCGTGCGTGAACGCGTAGGCGGAGCGCTCCGGCGGGAGCGCCTCGATCAGCTCGCCGAGGGTCCTGTTGGTCTTACTGGTGCGATGTGACGTAGTCGACAGCCTGCCCGACCGTTTGAATCTTCTGTGCGTCCTCGTCCGAGATCTTGATCCCGAACTGGTCCTCGAGCTCCATGATCAGCTCCACGAGGTCGAGTGAGTCTGCATCGAGGTCTTCCTGGAACGAGGCGTTCTCGTTGATGTCGCTCGCTTCGACTCCGAGCTGCTCGGTCAGAACTTCCTTGACGCGCTCATAGACCTCTTCACGTGATGCTGCCATGTCACCTCATTGGGTAGGGGCCGGTTCGGAAGCGCGCCGATCATACACAGGCAGCCGTTCGGCGAGCCGCTCGACGACCTGGTTCTCGACGCCGTGGGCCGCCAGGCGGATCGCGTTCGCGACCGCCCGCCGCCCCGAGTCTCCGTGGGCGATCACGGCGAGCCCGCGCAGTCCGAGCAGGTAGGCGCCGCCGTAGGTGTCGGGATCGAGCCGCGTGCGCAGGCGGCGCGCGGCCGGTTTGATGAGAAGGCCGCCGAGCTTTCCCGTCGTCGTGGCACTGATCTCCTCGCGAAGCGCGTCGAGCAGCTCCCGGATCGTGCCCTCCATCAGCTTCAGCGCGAGATTGCCGGTGAAACCGCCGGTGACGACGACGTCGGCGGCGCCGCGCAGCAGGTCACGGCCCTCGGCGTTCCCTTCGAAGTTCACCGCAGACGCCTCCTGGAGCAGCTGGTGCGCCTCGATCGTGAGCAGGTCGCCTTTCTCGGGCTCCTCGCCGATTGAGAGCAGTCGCACCGTGGGCTTCGGGCGGTCGAGCATCTGCTCGGCGAAGATCGAGCCCATCGCGGCGAACTGCACGAGATGCTCGGGCCGGGAGTCGGCGTTCGCGCCGCCGTCGATCAGGACCGACACTCCCGAGCGCGCCGGGATCGGCACGGCGATCGCGGGCCGCAAGACGCCGGGCAGCCGGCGCAGATGCAGCAGGCCGGCCGCGAGCATCGCGCCCGTGTTCCCGGCCGAGAGCACCGCGTCGGCTTTGCCGTCGGCGACTGCGCGCACGGCGGCGACGAGCGAGCTGTCCGGCTTCGCGCGCACGGCTTCGGCCGGCTTCTCCGACATCTCGATCACGTCGTGAGCGACGACGAGCTCGAGGCCGCCGGTGTCGAGACCTTCGGGGCCGTAGAGCACGACGTCGATCCCGCCGGCGGCGGCTTCGACCGCGCCCGCGACGATCTCGCCGGGCGCGCGGTCACCGCCGAGCGCGTCGACAGCGATCCGGGGCATCGGGTGAGGCTACTGTCCGGGCAACCGGAGCGTCTCGACCTCGCGACCCTTGTAGGTGCCGCAGGTCGGGCAGACGCGGTGCGACTGCTTGGGCGAGCCGCACTGCGGGCAGCTCGAAAGGCGCGGCGCCTCGATCGCGTGCGTGGCGCGGCGCTTGTCGCGCCGGGACTTGGAGGTTTTCCGCTTCGGGACAGCCATGGGCCGGCGGACACTGTAGCCGAAGCGAACTACAGCTCTTGCTTCAGCGCCTCGAGGGCGGCCCAGCGCGGGTCGCCGTGCTCCTCCTCGTGGGCGTGCGGCTCCTCGTTCAGGTTCTTGCCGCAGACGGGGCAGAGCCCGGCGCAGTCGGGCCGGCAGAGGATCTTGTCCGGCAGCTCGAGCGCGACCGCGTCGCGGCCCCAGGCGGAGACGTCGAGCCTGTCGTCGACGACGTACGGCGTGCTCATCTCGTCGTCCTCGGGCGAGGTGTCCTGGTACTCGCGCACCGCGATCGGCACCTCGAGCACGGCGTCGCCGAGGCAGCGGTAGCACGGCCCGTGGAGCCGCGCCGTGAAGGAGAGCGCGAAGACGGTACCGGTCGTCGCCCGCGTGACGACGAGCTTCGACGGCACCTCCTCCGGGACCGGCAGGTAGCGCTGGCCGCCGAACTCGAACGGCGGGAGCTCGACGTCGAGTGCCTCACGGTGCTCCTCACCCGGACGGAGCCTCAGCTGTCGCAGGTTGAAGCTCGTCATGCAACTCGAGGTTAGCGCCGGACATGCAGCCGGCCGAGCGGTTACGACGGCTAGTAGAGGCCGGAGCTGTCGTCGTCGAGGTCGATCGGGCCGATGCCCGCGACAACGGTTTCCTGCGAGCGCTCGTGCAGACGGTCGCGACCGCGGCGCACAGCGGTCAGGAACTTGTCGAGGTTCGTCTCGAGCGTCGCGAGCATCCCGTCGGCCCAGTCCTCCATCTCGAGCCGCATCTCGCGTGCCTGGCGCCGCGCCTCGTCGATGATCTCCTGCGCCTGACGCTCGGCGAGCTTCACGATCTCGGTCTGCGATGCTTCGCGCACCGCCTGCTCGCGCGCCTCCTGGAGCAGCCGGTCCTGCTCACGCTTCGCCTCGGCGAGCATCTCCTGGCGCTCTTTGACGATCCAGCGTGCCTGTTTGATCTCCTCCGGGATCGTCGCCCGCATCTGGTCGAGGATGTCGTAGATCTCCTCGCGGTCGATCCGGACCTGGTCGGTCAGCGGGACGGCCTTCGCGTTGTGCACGAGGTCGTCGAGCTTGTCGATGAGAACGAGGACGTCCATTTGCTCGGGAGATCTTACTCCTGGTCGTTCAGGGGGGTCCCGCCTCGCCCGCCGGGGAACAGCTCCCGCAGGCGAAGCGCGACGGCCGGTGGCACCAACTCCGCGACATTTCCGCCGAAGGCTGCGATCTCCTTCACCCCGCGCGAGGAGACGAAGCTCACCTGGGGGCTCGCCATCACGTAAACGGTCTCGATTTCGGGGGCGAGCGTGCGGTTCAGCTGGTTCATCTGGAATTCCCACTCGAAATCCGAGATGACTCGAAGACCTTTGACGATCACGCGCGCGTCCCAGCGCCGCGCGAATTCGACGACGAGTTCCTTGAAGACGTCGACCTCGACATTTTCGTGGCCCTCAAGCGCCTGATTGACGAGGGCGACGCGCTCGTCGATTGGGAAGAGCGGCGTCTTGTGCGGCGGCGTGCCGACGACGCCGACGACGATGCGGTCGAAGATCCGCGCCGCGCGCGTGATCACGTCGATGTGCCCGTTCGTCACGGGGTCGTAGGTGCCGGGGACGATCGCGGTGATCACAGCTCGAATAGCGTAAGCCGCGCCGAGCCGTACTTGCGCGAGGTGCGGATGCCGAGCCCCTCGATCTCGGGCTCGGTCTTGGACTCGGTCTGGTAAACGAGCACCCCGCCGGGGGCCAGGACCTTGCGCAGGAGCGGGCCGAGGCGGTCGAGACGCTCGTAGCCGTAGGGCGGGTCGGCGAGCAGCAGGTCGTAGGTGCCGCGTTCGCCGGTCAGTGCCCGGGTGACGTCCTGGCAAACGACGGTCCCCTGTAGCCCGAGCTTGTCGAGGTTCGCGTTGATCGTGCGGCACGCCTCGCGATCCGAGTCGACGAAGGTCACACGCGCTGCGCCGCGCGAGAGCGCCTCGAGCCCCAGTGCGCCCGAGCCGGCGAACAAGTCGATCACGGTGGCATCGTCGACCGGCCCGATCAGGTTGAACGCGGTCTCACGGACGAAATCGGACGTCGGCCGCGTCTTCTCGCCCTTCGGCGCGGCGATGCGATGGCCCTTGCGGCTGCCCGCGATGATCCGCATTGGCGGACCTTAGTGTCAG
>DASYAO010000032.1:0-12549 GCA_036501285.1 Gaiellaceae bacterium | reverse complement strand
CCGCGCCCCGAGCGCCTCGAGCCGTGCCCGCTCGGCGCGCTCCTCGTCGGTGAACGACGGCCCGCGGAGCTCGAGGTCGACGCCGGCCAGCTCGGCGGCCCGGACGATCGTCTCGTAGCCCTTCGCCGGCGACGTCCGCCCGAGCGCGACCGCGCGCAGGCGCGCCGCGGGCTCGCGGCGCATGCACGGGAACTCGGCCAGGTCGATCCCGTGGCCGATCGGCACCACCTTTCGCGACTCGAACGGGAACGACCGGCGTTCGACCGTGAGCACGAACGACGAGGCGCGTTCGGCGAGCACGAGGGTGCGCGAGCGCTTCCAGTGCGTGAACCAGAGCAGAATCGGCACGCCGCGCGGACGCGCGACCGGCGCAGCGAGCACGGCGAGGAGCGGGATCATGTGCACGAGGATCGCGGCGGGCTTCCTGCGGGCGAGCTCCCGGTTGAGCTCGCGCGCGTAGCGGCGGCCGCGTTCGAGCTTCGAGTCGCCGCCGTACGAGACGACGCGGCAGTTGCCCGGCAGCACGCCGGGAACCGCCGAGGCGGCGAAGACGACGACCTCGTCGAAGCGGCTCGCGAGCGCGCGCAACTTCGGCACGGTCGCCGCGAGCACCGGATGCTCGGGATCTACCTGCTGCGTGACGAAGATCAGCGAGCTCATCACATGAAGTCCAGGTCACCGAATTCGAAGTCGACCTGATCCGGAAGCAGCGACCCGTCGAGCGATTTGCCGAGCAGCGTGAACGTCTTCGGCGTCGGAATGAACCCGGCCTGCAGCGAGCCTCGCAGCGTGAGCATCGCCGCACTCGGCCGCCCCCGCGCGACGTACGAGACATGCCCGCGTCGCCCGACGACGGTGCCGTCCGCATAGAGCGCGTAGTCGCGTGGCGCATCGACGAACCGCCAGTCGAGGTAGGGATCGTCGAAACGCTCGAGACGCGCACCCCGGCGCGCGGGCGGGCGTAGGCGAGCCCAGACGCGAAGCAGCGGCAGCGCCTTCCAGCCGAGCTTCTCGAGGAAGACCGGCGCCGACGCAGCATTCGGCACGGTGAGGAGCAAGGCCACACCGCGCTCGCGCGCGCGCTCCTCGTTCGCGTGCTCGAGCTCGGCGAAGATGCCGCGACCCCGATATACAGGGTCGGTCGCGACGCGCAGCGGCATCCCGACCTCGAGCTCGCGGCCGCCGATCGACCGCCGGTGAAAGCTCATCGCCACCGTCGCGACGACCTGCCCGTCCTCTTCGCCGAGCAGCACCGACGCAGGCCGCACCGGGTTCCGCTCGTAGAACCACTCGAGCTCCGCTTCGTCGGGACGCGCTCCCCAGACGAGCGCCATCAAGTCCGCGACATCGGCCCGTCGTGACGGACCGTAGTCGGCGATCCTCACCGCGTCGAGGTACCGAGCGCCTGGTTGAACAGGCGTCGCGCGTGCGTGCCGGCAACCGTGTCCTTCAGCGAGATCAGGTCGCAGGCGCCCGCGAGCACGAGCTCGAACGTGCGCGACGGATACGGCTCGACGTTGTAGCGCCCGAGACGGAACGGGCTCGTGTCGGGTCCGTTCGAGCGCGAGATCGACGTGAACGCGATCTCGTAGCCGGCCTGCTTGAGGATGCTCTCGTGCACGGGGTGGAAGTGCGCCTCCGATCCCTTGACATACGCGTACGCGCGCACCGGCCGGCCGAGTTGCTCCTCGAGCTTGAGCTTCGAGACGGCGATTTCGCGTACGGCCTCGTCGAGCGCGACGTCGGCGAGTGGCCGGTGCGCGATGCCGTGCGACTCGACGCGCACGCCGCCCGCGTCGAGCTCGCGCATCAGCCCCCAGTCGAGCGTCGGGTTGCGCATGCCGCGCTCGATCAGATGCGTCTCGTGCGGCAGCGGCGTCTCGTCGTCCATGTAGGCCACCGGGACGAAGATCACCGCCGAGAATCCGTATTTCTGGAGCACGGGCAGCGCGTTCTCGAGCGTGTCGCGATAGCCGTCGTCGAACGTGATCAGCACCGCATGATCGGGGAGCGGCGTGCCGTGCGTGTAGTAGTCGAGCACCGCGTCGAGGTCGACGACGCGGTAGCCGAGCTCTTTCAGCTGGGCAAGCTGCTCGTCGAAGTAACCGACGGGGACGGTCGTCGGGTTCTCCGGGATGTCGTTGACCTTGTGGTACATGAGCACGCGGAGCGTGCTCGCGCCGTTCGGGTTGAGCCGGAGCGCGGTCGACGTCTCGCCGATCGTGCGGTAGAGCGCGTTCTTGACGACCTGCTTCGCCTGCTGAGCAGTCATGCGCCTGCAGTGTAGGGCTTGAGCAGCTCCGCGATCCGCTCCGCGTACTCGCCGGGCGAAGCGAGCCAGCGCGTCGCGGCGTGTCGCGCCCCGGCGGCGAGCCGCTCGGCCAGCTGCCGGTCGGTGAGGACGCGGACGAGCGCGTCCGCAAGCTCCTCGTCGGACGAGACGAGCAGGCCCGTGACGCCGTCCTCGACGACGTCGCCGATGCCGCCGACGTCCATCGCCACCGCGGGCCGCTCGCGCAGCGATGCCTCGACGAGGACACGGCCGAGCCCTTCCGAGCGCGACGGCAGGACGAGGCACGTCGCCTCGTCCATCGCCTGCGCGACCTCAGCCTGCGTCAGCCGCTCCGCCCACGTCGTCTGCGCCGGCAGGTCGCGGACAAGCGCACGGACGACTTCGCTGCGAGAGCCGCGGCCGACGATGCGGAGCTGCGCTCCCGGCAGGCGCGGCGCCGCGAGGCGCCACGCGCGCGACAGGCCGTCGACGTTCTTGTAGAGCTCGAGCACGCCGACGAAGAGCGCTGCCGGGACCGGCGGCAGCGGCACCGGCGGCCGCTCGGCGAAGAGCTCGAGATCCATGAACGCGGCGAACTCGCGCGTCGACTCGACGCCGATCTCGCGCGCGAGCCCGGATGTGTACGACGACACCGTGCGCACGGCGTCGGCGCGACGAAGGCCGAACGTGCCGACGGCGTCGGCAATGGGCGACAGCGCGCGCCGAAGCGGCGAGCCGTAGAGGCGGGTCGCGGTCCGCCAGTCGCCGTGCAGCTCGACGACGATCTTCGCGTGCGCGCGTGCGAGCCAGACGCACGCCGCTTCGTACGGGCTCTGCGTCACGATCGCGACCGGTCGATGCTCGTTTGCGATCGCGCGCACGCGAACCGGAAGCAGCGCGTAGAAGAGCAGACCGTCGAGGAATGGCGACCGGCCGACGAGCCGAAAGGTCGCGTCCTCGCGCGGCTTCCCGTTCGCCGAGGTCGCCAGCACGCGTACGTCGAACCGGTCGCGCAGCGCGTCGAACTTGCGCTCGAGGCTCGGCGAGAGCGGCAGCTCGTACCGCGTACGCGCGACGAACAGAAGCCGCGGCTTCACAGCACGCTCTCCACGACCGCAAGCACGTGATCTGCGTACTCGCCGGGCGTCGACTGCCAGCGCGGCGCGTCTTCGTGCGCGGCGGCTCCGAGGCGCTCGGCGAGGCCCGGCTCGAAGAGCACGCGCTCGATCGCGTCCGCGAGCACAACTGCGTCGCCGGGCTCGACGAGCAGGCCGTTGCGCTCGTTCTCGACGATGTCGGGGATGCCGCCCGCACGCGCGCCGACGATGGCGCGACCGCGTAGGAACGACTCGATCGCCACGCGCGGCAGCCCCTCGGACGCAGAGGGCAGGAGCAGCGCGCGCGATGCGTCGAGCGCGGGCGCGATCGCGGCGGGCTCGAGCCGCCGCTCCCAGCGCACGCCTTCGCGCGCAAGCGATTCGGCGACCTGCGTCTGCGTTCCCATGCCGACGAGATGAAGCCGAGCGTCGGATCTCCGCGCGGCGACGATGCGCCACGCCGCCGCGAGCACCTCGACGTTCTTGTAGCGCTCGAGCACGCCAACGAAGAGCGCGCGCGGCTCATCCGGCACGGGAACGACGGGGCCCGTGTACGCGCCGAGGTCGGAGTACGTCGTGAAGACACCCGCAGGCGCGCGCCCGGTCTCCTCGACCAGCGACGCCGTGAACGCCGAGACGGCGCGGTGCGCGTCGGCGCTGCGCACCGCCCAGCCCGCGGCATGGTCGGCGAGCGGGCCGAGCGTCGCGCGCAGGCGCGAGCCGTAGAGCCGCGTCGAGACCTTCCAGTCGCCGTGCACCTCGACGACGAGCTTCGCGTGCGTGTGCATGCGGCGGCGGGCGAGCTCGACCGCGACGCCCTCGTACGGGCTCTCGGCGACGATCACGTCGGGATGGAAGTCGCGGAGCTCGCGCATCACCTCGAAGGGCAGAGACGCGTAGAACCGCGGGCCGTCGAGATGGCGCGGCGCGATCAGGTGGAAGCGCGGGTCGAACCCGGTACCGCTCGCGAGCACGCGCACGTCGATCCGCTCCGAGAGCGCGTCCCACTTGCGCGCGAGGCTCTCCGGCAGCGGCAGCCGGTAGCGCGTGCGACCGACGAAGAGGACGCGGGGACGCATCACGCTGCACTTTCGAGGATCGCCTCGAGCCGCCCGTAGACGCGGTCTGCGCCGTATGCCTCCACCGACGGCGCGGCGTTCGCGCGCAGGCGCCCGGCGAGGGAAGCGTCACCGAAGTAGCGCTCGATCGCCGCCGCGAGCGCATCCACGTCGCCCGGCTCGACGAGCAACCCGTTCTCGCCGTCGCGCACCACCTCGGCGACGCCACCCGTACGTGTCGCGATCACGGGCGTCCCGACCGCGAGCGCCTCGACAACCGTGTGCGGGAAGTTCTCCCACGACGACGAGAGCAGCGACGCGTCCGCGGCGTGGAAGAGCTCGAGCACCCCCTGCCGCGAGAGCGCGCCGACGAATCGCGCGTGGCCGAGCCGCTCGAGCGCGGCGCGGTCGGGGCCGTCGCCTGCGATCACGAGCGCGACACCTGCGCGCCGCGCGGCTTCGATGCCGACGTCCAGGGACTTCTGCGCGGTCAATCTGCCCGCGAAGGCGAGCGTCGGACCGTCGAGACCGAGCTCGCGCCGCAGCTCGTCTCGTGGGCGGAGCTCCGGCAGCGGCGGCGCAGGATTCGGCAGCACCGTCACGCGGCCCGGCGGGACGCCCCAACCGAGCGCGAGCTCGCGCAGATAAGAAGACGGCGTGATCACATGCGCGGCGCGGCGGACGTCGGCGTCACGCGCAAGCCGAAGCGGCAGCGTGGTCAGCGGCGCCGTGCGCTGGAACTCCTCGAGCGTGCCGTGCCAGAGACCCCAGCGCCGCGCGCGCTCATACGCGGGATCCGCAGTCAGCTTGACGACGAACGGCGTGCGGGCGAGCAGCGCGCCGAGTGACGACCGGCCGAACATGCCGGTCGTGTAGACGACGTCCGCCCACCGCGCACGCTCCCGCACGAGCCGCAGCGTGTCGGCGTGGCGAACACCGGGCGGCAGCGCACGCCGGACGAACCGCACGGGATAGTCCTCGGGCGACGGCTCGGCGTCCGCCGTCGTCACGACTTCGACGCCGTGACCGTGCGAGCGGAGATACGCGGCCGCCTCCGGCGCGTGCGACGCAGGACCACCGACGTCGGGCGGCCAGATGCCGCTGACGATCAGCACGTTCACGCGGCCAGTGCCTCGGCGCGCGGCAGCCGCGCGAGCGCTGCGGTCCAGAACACGGCGAGCACGACGGAGCCCGCGAGCATCCCTCCCGCCGCGCCGGTCGCGCCGTAGATCGCGCCAAGCACGAGCACGCCGGGAATGAGCACGCTGACCTCGAGCAGCTGGCCGAGCGTGCGCATGCCGACGCGGCCGATCGAGACCGGGTACGTCTTCGTCCAGCCGAAGACGAGCTGCAAAGCAGCGACGAGCAACATCACGCGAAACGCATTCGCGGCGTCCGTGTACTTCGCGAGGTGAATGAGCCGCAGGAGCGACGGCATGAAGATCCAAAGCGGCGGCACAGCGACGCATACGAACACGATCGCAACGCCGATGTAGCGACGGAGCAGACCGTAGGCACGGTCGGCGCGACCGTGCTCGACGTCGCGCGTCTGTTCGGCGAGCAGCACGAGACGCGCGGGAGCCGACAAGGACTGGAATGCGGTCTGCGGCGCCTGCGCGGCACGGAAGTTCGCGACCTGCGGTCCCTTCGCAACGATGCCCACGAGCACCGTCGGCAGCGACGTGCGGAGCGACGTCAGCCCAGACGCGATCGTCGACTGGATCGCGAACGCGCGGATCGCGCGGCGGTCGTCGCCGAGCGGCGCCGGTTCCGCGTGGGGATAGCGGCGGTAGAGTGCCCAGGCGACGGCGCTGATCGAGGTCGTCGAGACGGCCTGTGCGACGACGATTGCGATGAACACCGGCAGCAGCCCATGGTGCGCGCCGATCCAGATCGCCGCCAGGCGAAGCGCCATCGCCCACATCAGGAAGGCGCCGCGCACGTCGTAGCGGCCGCGGAGCGTCAACACGGCGCCCGCCATTCCCTCCGGCTGCTGGATCACGGGCACGAGCGATGCGATCAGCATTGCGCCGCGCACGCCGCCGGTCTGCCAGATGTACGGCGAGAGGAACGCGGCGCCGACGACCGTGAGCGTCCCAGCGGCGCCACCGGCGAGCTTCACCACCATGGCGATTCGGAACAGGCGGTGGAAGCGAGGCCAGTCCTCGCGCGCCGCGTAGCGGTTGCCGTACTTGATCACGACTTCGTCGACCGTCAGATCGACGAAGAGCTGGAGCAGCGCGGTCGTGCCGAATGCGAGCGCGTAGCGTGCGAAGTCGTCCTTCGAGAGCTCGACGGCGGCGACGATCGTCGCAAGAAAGCCGAGCGCAGCCGAGCCGTAGACCCCGACCGCCGTCGCGACCCGACGACGAAGGATCCGGGAGGCCATCGGTAGCGCCGAGTATAGTTGCGTCTCTTGAACGACCGTTCGCGCGCCGCCGACGTCCTGGCGCTCGTCCCGGCCGCTGCGATTCCGCTGATCTTCCTGCACGTGCGGTACCAGCCGGGAGCGACGGTCGGACCGGCGAGCGTCTACGCGTCCGACGTCGTGATCGCGGCGGTCGTGGTCGCCGGCGTCGCAGCAGGATGGCGCTTCGGTTGGCGACCGTTGCTGCCGGTTCGCGCGCTCTGGATCTGCGCGATCGCCCTGCTCGCGATCTATGCGATCTCGTGCTTCTGGCGGCCCTTCGAGGAGACCTCGACGCATCTGATCACGGCGGCGAAGTTCGGCGAGTACGCGCTCCTCGCGCCCGCGCTCGTGCTGCTCCTGCGCACGCGGCTGCAGCTCGAGCGCTTCCTCTGGATCTTCGTCCTGTGGGGAACGGCGGCGGCGGGCTGGGGCGTGTTGCAGTTCCTCGGCGTCGTCAACGAGTTCGAGGGCCGGCGTCCCGGGCAGCTCGAAGTGTCGTTCCTCGGCAACGTCGACTTCGCGGCGACAGCGGGTGCGACGCTCGCGATCGGGCTCGTCGGAGTCGCGCTCGCGTGGCGCAGCCGCATCGTCCCGCTCGCAGTCGTCTCGGGGCTGATCGGCGTCGCACTCGCGGCGCAGGTGCTCTCGTTCGGCGGCGTCGTGCTGATGGCAGTCGCCTGCCTCGTGCTCGGCTTGCGCGCGCGGACGCTCACGCGAACGCGCATCGCCGTGATCGTCGGCGCAACCGTGCTCGCAGGTGCCGGCGTGCTCGCCTTGCGCTCGTACGACACGGCGAACTTCCTGCGCTTCCTCGGGATCCGGCCCGCGGCGAAGAACGCGAGCGCGACCGTGCAGACGAGCTCGCAGCGCACCATGCTCGTCTACATCGGCTTCCGTATCTGGCTCGACCACCCGGCGCTCGGCGTCGGCTTCGAGCGCTCGGCGAACCGATATCAGCCCTACCTCGCCGACGCGAAGCGGAAATTCCCGCAGGCCGCATACGCATTTCCGTCGCCACAACACGAGTGGGGCGTGCAGGACCTGTGGGTGCAGACCCTCGCCGACACCGGCGTCGCGGGCTTCGTACTGCTCGCCGCGACGTTCGTCGCCGCGTTCGTCCTCGCCTGGCGCGTGTCGCGCACGGTCGCGGGTGCGATCTCGTTGGGCTGGATCCTCGTGGCGGTCGGAACGTGGACCGGCCTCGGCATCGTCGCCGGCATTCCGCTCGACGCGGTCACGTGGTTCGGCTTCGGGCTCGCGGGCGTCGCGAGGAACGTGGGATGAGAGACGCCGGCTTCGAGCACCGCAACCCCGGCATCGGCCTGCCGAACTGGTCGGTGCGCGCGCCGATGGCGCGCTGGCTCGAGGCCGAAGGCCGCGCGGCCGCGGGCAAGCGGGTGCTCGACGTCGGCTGCGGAGTGAAGCCGTACCGTCCCTACTTCGCCGGCGCGGCCGAGTATGTCGGCGTCGACGTTGCCGACAATCCCCACGCCGACCTGCAGGGCTCGGCGGAGGCGCTGCCCGTGGAGGACGGAAGCTACGACATCGTCCTCTGCCTGCAGGTGCTCGAGCACGTCGAGGATCCGCTCCAGGTCGTGCGCGAGCTCCACCGCGTCACGCGCCCCGGGGGCCGCGTTCTCGCGGCGACGCACGGCACGCAGGTCTACCACCCGCTGCCGGAAGACCACTGGCGCTGGACGCATACGGGCCTCCAGCGCCTGTTCGCTCGGGGCGGCGACTGGCGCTCGGTTACCGTCCTTCCCGGCGCCGGCACGTGCGCCTGCCTCGGGATGCTGCTCGCGACCTACATCGACCTGATCGCCCAGCGCCTGCACGCGGTATGGGCCGGCAAGCTCGTGAATGCCGGCGTCAACCGGGCGGCGGCCGCGATCGACGCGCGCTCGCTGCTTCTGCGCGAGCCCGTGCCGGGATCGCTGCACGCGAACTTCCACGTGACGGCAGAGCGATGACGCGCGTGCTCGTCACCGGCGGCGCGGGCTTCATCGGCTCGAACCTCGTGCGCGCGCTCGCTGAGCGCGGCGACGACGTGCGCGTGCTCGACAACTTCTCGACGGGTAGCCGCGCGAATCTCGCGGGCCTCGACGTCGAGATCGTCGAAGGCGAGCTCCGAAGCTATGAGCGCGTGCACCATGCGACGCGCGGCGTCGAGGTCGTCTACCACCTCGGCGCGCTCGGCTCCGTGCCGCGCTCCGTGCAGGACCCGCTCACCTCGAGCGCGGTCAACATCGGCGGCACGCTCAACGTCCTCCTCGCCGCACGCGACGAGGAGGTGCGGCGCGTCGTCTTCTCTTCGAGCTCCTCCGTCTACGGATCGTCGGGCGAGCTGCCGCGCACGGAGGCGATGCCCGTCGACCCGATCTCGCCCTACGGCGTCGCGAAGCTCGCTGCCGAGCGCTACTGCGTCAGCTTCAGCCGCGTCTACGACGGGATCGAGTCCGTCGTGCTGCGCTACTTCAACGTCTTCGGACCGCGGCAGAGCCCGTATTCCGAATACGCCGCGGTCGTGCCACTCTTCATCACCGCGATCGCGCGAGGCGAGCCCATCCGCGTCTACGGCGACGGCGAGCAGTCGCGCGACTTCACCTACGTCGCGAATGTCATCGACGCGACGATGCGCGCGGCGAATGCCGAGGGTGCCAGCGGCCGCATCTTCAACATCGCCGCGGGCAGCCCGGCGACCGTGAACGAGCTCGCCGCGGCGATCGGCCGGATCGTGGAAAAGCAGGTCGAGAAGGAGCTGCTGCCACCGCGTCCGGGCGACGTGCGCGACTCGTGGGCTGACGTCGGCGAGGCGAAGGCTGTCCTCGGCTACGAGCCGTCGGTGCCGCTCGAGGAAGGGCTGCGCCTGACGGCGGACGCGTTACTCGAGTGATCAGCGAGCGGGGGCTGCCGCTGCCAGACCTTCGAGCAGCCGGCTGAGCCCCTCTTCGAGCGAGATCTCCGGCCGCCAGCCGAGCACCTGCGTCGCGCGCGTGATGTCGGGGCGCCGTTGCTGCGGATCGTCGACGGGCAGCGCCTCGAACACGATCTCGGTCGCGGTTCCAGTCGCGCGCTTGATCGTCTCGGCGAGGTCGAGCAGCGTCCGCTCGTCGGGGTTGCCGATGTTCACCGGCAGGTGCTCGTCGCTGTCCGCGAGCAGCACGATCCCGCGGATCAAGTCGTCGACGTAACAGAAGCTGCGCGTCTGCGAGCCGTCGCCGTACACGGTCAACGGCTCGCTCGCGAGCGCCTGGCGCAGGAACGTCGGAATCGCGCGGCCGTCGTTCGGGCGCATGCGCGGGCCGTAGGTGTTGAAGATGCGCACGATCGCGGTGTCGACTCCCTGCTGGCCGTGGTAGGCCATCGTCAGCGCCTCGGCGTAGCGCTTGGCCTCGTCGTAGACGCCCCGCGGCCCGATCGGGTTGACGTGACCCCAGTAGGTCTCGGGCTGCGGGTGCACCTGCGGGTCGCCGTAGACCTCGCTCGTCGAGGCGAGCAGGAACCGCGCCCGCTTGAACTTGGCCAGGCCGAGCGCATGGTGCGTCCCGTACGAGCCGACCTTCAGCGAATGAAGCGGCATCCTCAGGTAGTCGACCGGGCTCGCGAGGGCCGCGAAGTGGAAGACGAAGTCGACCGTACCTTCCACGTCGATCTGCTCGGTGACGTCGTGGCTGCGGAACTCGAAATCGTCGCCGCGGAGGTGCTCGATGTTCCGGAGCGAGCTCGTGACGAGGTTGTCGACGCAGACCACGCGGTGGCCCCGCTCGAGCAGGTATTCGCAGAGGTGGGAGCCGAGGAAGCCGGCGCCGCCCGTCACGACCGACGTAGGCACCCCGAAAGGGTAACGGCGGAGCCGGAAAGCCGGGATTTCCTTACCAACTCCTTTCATACCGGGCCCCGCCCTCCGGCCAACGTCCGGGGCCGACGATGCCTTAGATGACGAAGCGGACTCTCCCCCTCCTCGCGGCCCTGGCGGCCGCCTTCGCCACGGCGGCCACGGCGGTCGCCAGCACGATCACGGCCACCGGGACAGTCACGGGCGCCGGCGCGGTCTCCATCGCGGCCGGCTCGACCGCGTCCTTCGCGGACATCCTCGACGGCACCGACCAGACGGTCAGCTACCAGCTGCCCCTCACCGTCGTCGACGCGCGCGGCACCGGCGGCGGCTGGAACCTGACGATCACCTCGACCGCCTTCACGACGGGCACTCACAGCCTGGCCGCGACCGCCTCCTCGCTCGCATCCGTCACGTTGGCCTGCACCGCGGGCTCCACCTGCACGCTCCCGACGAGCTCCGTGACGCTTCCGGTCGCGGTTCCGGCGGCCGCCACGGCGCCGGCGGCTGTCAAGTTCTTCAACGCCGCGCCGACAACTGGAATGGGCTCGTTTACCGTGACGCCCACCGTCAACGTCAGCATTCCGGGGAACAGCTATGCAGGGAGCTACCAGAGCACGGTCACCGTTGCGGTCGCGGCCGGCCCGTAGCCTCGCCGTCACGCTCGTCGCGGCGCTCGGCTTCGCTGCGGCTGCGTTCGCGGGACCGACGATCAGCAGCACGGCGACGCCGAGCTTCTCGGTCGCGCTGAACGGCGCCGACCAGACGGAGACGTACCAACTCGCGTTCACGATCAGCGACACCGGATCGGGCAAGGCAAGCGGCTGGAATGTGAGCGCCTCGGCGACGCAGTTCGTCAACGGCAGCTACACCTTCCCGACGAACGCGACGTCGGTAACCGGCGTCTCGCCGCCGGTCTCCTGCTCGGGCGGCAATTGCTCACTGCCGGTGCCGAGCGGCTCGATCACCTATCCGGCGACGCTCCCGAACACAGGCGGCAGCTCGATCTACAGCACCGAAGCGAACACCGGCGAGGGAACGAACGTGATGACGGCGACCATGCAGGTCGCCGCACCTGCGAACATCTATGCAGGCACTTACACGAGCACCGTCACCCTGCAAATCGCAACCGGACCCTAAAACGATGCGTACCCTGATCGCAGCCCTCGTCGTTCTCGCGCTCGCTCCCTCCGCGGCCGCGACTGCTGCAACGACGCCGGTCGGCCCGGTGTTCGGGCTGCGCGCCGTCGGCAACCCGAAGCTCGGCTACTTCGTCTATCCGGTCAGCGCAGGCACGACGCTGCACGGCGCAGTGAGAGTGACGAACACGGGCGACCGGACAGGCACCGTGAAGCTCTACTCGGCAGACGCGACGACGGGCGCGACGACGGGCACGGTCTACCTCACGGACAGCGCGCCGAAAGGCGTCGGCACCTGGATCAGCGTCGGCGCGCCGAGCCTGACGCTCGCTCCCGGCAAGCAGAAGGTCGTCCCGTTCACCGTGCACGTGCCCGGCGCGTCGAAGACCGGCCAGTACGTCGGCGGCATCGTCGCGGAGACGGAGCGTCAGGCGACGGGGCCGAAGTCCAAGCAGAAGACGAACGTGCAGATTACGGTGCGCAACCTGTCGATCGTCGCCGTCGAGGTCGACGTGCCGGGTACGCAGATCGCACGCTTCGCAATCGGCGGCGTCACGGCGGGCGGCTCCCAGGGACGCCAGCAGATCTTCATCCACTTCTCGAACGAGGGCAACGTGCTGCGCAAGCCGGCGGGCACGGTGACGATCCGCACGGCGGCCGGCGCCCAGGTCCAGAAGATCCCGATCCACATGGACACGTTCCTGCCGCACACGGCAATCGACTATCCGGTGCAGCTCG
>DASYAO010000031.1:0-4272 GCA_036501285.1 Gaiellaceae bacterium | reverse complement strand
GGCTTCACGCTGACCACGTGGCGGCGGAACTTCAGCTCCGACTCGGGGACACCGGCGGCGACGCCGATCAGCTGCGAGAGGTGCAGGATCGGCATGCGGAAGTCACGTCCGGTCACCGCCTTCAGCTTCGACTGCCACGCGTCGAGCGAGAGATGGCAGAGCGGACACGGCGTCACCATCGCGTCGGCACCGGCTTCGACTGCCTGCTCGATCGGCTGCACGAGCTCGCCGAGCGCGGTCTCCTCACGCGCCTGGATGATCGGGAAGCCGCAGCACTTCAGCTTCGCCGGATAGTCGATCACCTCGCCGCCGCAGGCTTCGATGATCCGCTCGAGCGACGACGGCTTGTCGGGATCCTCGAAGCCGAGCACGCGTGACGGCCGGAGGATCTGGCAACCGTAGAACGGCGCGATCTTCAGGCCCTTCAGTCCCTTGTGCGCGGCGACCTTGAGCCGCTCGTAGCCCGCGTCATCCGCAAGCTCCCAGAGCAGGTGGCGCACGTCGACGTCGCGCTCGTACGCCGGCACGCCGACCGCCTCGAGATTCTCGTTCACCCGCGCGCGAAGCTCGGTATCGCCGAGCAGCTGCCAGTTCGCCTGACGCAGGTTGAGCGTGCACACATTGCAAACCGTCAGCAGCTCGTCGGCGCCGGTTGCCGCCGCGTAGCTCAGGATGCGCGCGTTCAGATGGAGGTAGAAGTCCGGCTCGGCCTCGTGGATGTCGCCGGCACCGCAGCAGGTGACCGACTCGAGCTCGACGAGCTCGAGTCCGACCCTCGGCGCAAGAGCCTGCGTCGACGAGTCGAGTTCCTTCGCAGAAAGAGAGGCGAGGCAGCCCTTGTAGTAGGCAACTCTTTTCACGCTTCGCCCGCGATGTAGGGCTTCGGGAACGATCCGGGGCCGTAGGGATCCCGCTCGCCCTCGTGGTGGCCGTGAGCCAGCTTCGCAAGCGCGGCCTCGCCCTGCACGATGCCACGGTAGCCGTGGCGGTTCTGCTGCTGCACGAGCTCGTAGAGCCGGCGCGCCTCCTTCACGTCCTTCGCGACGTGCGGCGGCAGCGGCGGCGGCACCTTGCCGACGCGCGCGAGCTTGACCGCGAACCGTGTCTGCCTGATCGCCTCGACGATCCCCTGCGTGTACGGAACGAGCTCCGTCTCGCGCAGCCAGCCGGTCGTCTTCGCCGAGCGGACAAACCACTTCGCATGACGCGCGCCCATGTCGCGGTCGACGCCCTCGTGGATCGACTCGGCGCCGAGCTTCGCGATCGCATCGCGCGGATCGACGCCCTTCGGGCAGCGCTCGTTGCAGAAGTAGCAGCGCGTGCACTGCCAGATTCCGTTCTTGCCGTTCAGCTCCTCGAGCCGGTCGACCTTGCCCGCGTCGCGGGGATCGCCGACGAAGCGCATCGCCTTCGCGAGCGCCTGCGGGCCGAGAAAGTCGGGGTCGGACTCCATCGCGTTGCATTCCGAGACGCAGCAGCCGCAGTTGATGCACAGCGCCTCCTTGTTGATCACGTTCATCCGCTCTTGCGAGATGCGGAACTCGCGGCCGCCGGGCGGCTCCTCGTAACCCGGAACGAGATGCGGGTTGACCGCGCGGAACTTCGCCCAGAACGGATCCATGTCCACGACGAGGTCCTTGAGGATCGGCAGGTTGCCCATCGCGGAGATCACCGGGACATGGCCCGACTCCGCGATGTCGTACATGCGCGTCTTGCAGGCGAGCACGGCGGCGCCGTCCATGCGCATCCCGCACGAGCCGCAGATCATCATCCGGCAGCTCTTGCGGTAGCTGAGCGTGCCGTCGACACGGTCCTTGATCAGGTCGAGGACGTCGAGGAGCGTCACCCACTCGGGTGCGTCCACCTCGTATTCGCGGAGCGCGCGCTCGCCCGTCGCCGGATTCGAGCGCCAGATCTTCAGCGCGACCTTCACGATTTCACCGGCGAGGTCACCGTCACCGGCGTACCGAAGTCCGAGAGCATCATCGTCAGCGCCACCTTCACCTTCTGGTTGCCGGTCGTCGCGTTGATCTTCACCTTTACCTCCCGGACGTGATTCTGACCGTCCACCCAGGCCTCGGCGGGGTACTTGCCGATTTGCGTGAGATAGTGCGTCGTCTTCACTCCTCCGACGGTGCCGGTGCCAAGGACAGCCGGCTTTCCGCTGGCGCCGAGCCGCCCGATCAGGTCGGTCGGGTGCTCGAACGGGAACAGGCCCAGGCCGAGCGTCGGAGCCTGGCTTGCCCGCACCCAATGGTCCCCGTTCTGGAGAACCGGCGACCGGACCCAGGCAACACCGCCGACGTACACCTCGTCGAAGGGCGCTTTCCCGAGCACCGGAAGAGTCACCTGCGCGTGGATCTCGGCTCTCCTCACCGGCGCAAATGCGCCGGTGCCGTCCAGGCTCAACGTGACGCTCCCGAGGTTGATCGTGCCGACGAGCGTCACCTTCTCCGTCTGCGCGAGCGTGTTGCGGGCGGCTGAGCGAAGCACACCGGAGGAGACGGTCTTCGGCCGCGGCTTAGCGCCGCCGCAGGCGGCCAGGAGGAGTGACATCCCCACGATCAATAGGTACGGACGGCGGGTTGCCATTTTGTGATCGTGACCGGCTTCCAGTCGAGGTCGGGTTCACCGTCGCTCCAGGTGACGACGGTGTGGCGCAGGAAGTTGTCGTCGTCGCGCTCGGGATAGTCATATGGCCGCGCGTGGGCGCCGCGGCTCTCCTTGCGTGCGATCCCGGCGACGACCATGCATTCCGCGAGCTCGAGCAGATAGCCGAGCTCGAGTGCCTGCGTGAGGTCGCTGTTGAAGACATCGCCCTTGTCCTCGACGACGACGCGCTCGAAGCGCTCGCGCAGGCCCGCGATGATCTCGCCCTGCTCGACCATCTGCTCCTCGCGCCGGAACACTCCGAAGTTCTGGTGCATCGTCTCCGCGAGCTCGTCGCGTAGCTTCCACGGCCGCTCACCTTCGCGACGGTCGAGGAGCGTCTGCAGCTCGGCCTCGGCGTCGCGGACGGCTGACCCGGGAATCGCCGCGTCCGGCGTCCGGAACGCCACGTCGGATGCGTCCGCGCCTGCGCGGCGGCCGAACGTGATCGTCTCCATCAGGGCGTTGCCGCCGAGGCGGTTCGCGCCGTGCACCGAGATGCATGCAACCTCGCCGGCCGCGTAGAGGCCCTTCATCGACGTCCGCCCCCAGACGTCGGTATCGATGCCGCCCATGTGGTAATGCGCGCCGGGACGGACAGGGATCGGATCGTAGATCGGATCGACGCCCGCGAACACCATCGACAGCTCGCGCGTGCCGTGCAGCCGCTCGAGGATCTTCGCGGCGCCGAGATGGCGCAGGTCGAGCATGACGTTGCCGTCGATGCCGCGGCCTTCGTCGATCTCGGTTTGCTCCGCGCGAGAGATCACGTCGCGCGAGGCGAGTTCCATCGCATTCGGCGCGTAGCGCTTGAGGAACCGCTCACCGTCCTTGTTCAGCAGGAACGCGCCCTCCCCACGGCAGCCTTCGGTGATCAGCACACCGGTCGGCGCCAGCGTCGTCGGATGGAACTGCATCATCTCCATGTCCTTCAGCGGGACACCCGCGCGAAGCGCCATCGTCATTCCATCGCCGGTGCACGCGTACGCGTTCGTCGTGCCGACGTAGAGGCGACCCGCGCCGCCGGTAGCGATGATCGTCGTCTTTGCGGGCAGTGCCTTCAGCCCGCCGCGGATGAGATCCCACGCGAGCACGCCGACACAGCGATCGTCGTCGACGACGAGCTTCCACGCGAAGTACTCCTCGTAGACCTTGATGTTGCGCTTCACGACCTGCTCGTAGAGCACCTGGATCAGGACGTGGCCGGTGATGTCGGCCGCGTACGCCGTGCGCGGCGCACCGGCGGCGCCGAACGGCCGCTGGGCGATGCGTCCGTCCTCGGTGCGTGAGAAGACCGCGCCCCAGTTCTCGAGCTCGTAGACGTCGGCGGGCGCCTCGGTGCAGAGGATCTCAATCGCGTCCTGGTCGCCGAGGTAGTCGGAGCCCTTGACCGTGTCGAAGGTGTGGATCTCGGGGCTGTCTTCCGAAGCGTTGCCGAGCGCAGCGTTGATCCCGCCCTCGGCGGCGCCGGAATGGCTCCGCGTCGGGTGGATCTTGGAGACGAGTGCGACGTCCGCGCCGGCGTCGAACGCCTCGATCGCGGCCCGCATGCCGGCGCAGCCGGCACCGATCACGAGGACGTCGTGCGCTGCCTCCACGCAGGTGACGCTATCGGAAGGTCGC
>DASYAO010000030.1:0-5121 GCA_036501285.1 Gaiellaceae bacterium | reverse complement strand
GTTCGAGCAGCTGCAGTCCGGCGGCACCGCCGACCTCAACATCGTGCTCAAGGGCGACGTGCAGGGCTCGGTCGAGGCGATCGTCGGCGAGCTCGGGAAGATCGAGCATCCCGAAGTGCGCGTCAACGTCATCCACACGGGTGTCGGCGGCATCACCGAGAACGACGTCAATCTCGCAGCCGCGTCCGGCGCGATGGTTGTCGGCTTCAACGTGCGCCCGTCGACCGAGGCGCGCCAGCTCGCGGAGCGTCAGGGCATCGAGATCCGCCAGTACCGCGTGATCTACAAGCTGACCGAGGACATCGAGCAGGCGCTCGTCGGCATGCTCTCGCCGGTCGAGACCGAAGCCGTGATCGGCGAGGTCGAGGTACGCGCGCTCTTCAAGGTGTCGCGGCTCGGCACGATCGCCGGCTGCATGGTCACGAGCGGCGTCGTCCGCCGTGGCGCGAACGTCCGGCTCTTCCGTGAAGGCACGCGCATCCACGAGACGACGATCGCGCAGCTCAAGCGCTTCAAGGACGACGCGCGCGAGGTGACCGAGGGCTTCGAGTGCGGCATCCTGCTCGAGGGCTTCAACGACCTGCGCGAAGGCGACATCTTCGAGATTTTCGAGACGCGCGAGGTCGAGCGCACCTCGCTCGACACGCCGGCAGGCGTCGGCGCGCCTGCTGCCGAAGAGTCCTGAGCGCTCAAGGCTTCGTCGCGATCCTCGCCGTCGAGCTGCACTTCCCCGAGGCGGGCTCGCTCAAGGGCAAGCGCAAGTACGTGAAGTCGGCGAAGGCGCAACTCGAGAACCGTTTCGGCGCGTCGGTCGCCGAAGTCGCTCACCACGACTTGTGGCAGCGCTGCGGGCTGACGGCGGCATTCGTCGCGCGCGAGGCGCGCGAAGCCGACGAGCTCGCGGCCCGGGCCGAGGCCTGGCTCGCAGGGCAGGAATGGGAGCTCGTGCGGGCCGAGCGGATGCTCGTGTCGCCCGAGGACTAGTCATACACAGCCAGGTGTGCCGTGGTGCAAGATGCTCGGATGGGCCGGACGAACGTTGTGGTCGACGATGAGCTCGTCGCGATGGTGATGCACCGGCACCGGTTGCGGTCGAAGCGTGAAGCGATCGACTTCGCTCTTCCTCGATGACTAGCCGCATGCGACGGGTCAACGAGGCGGTGCGCGCCGTCGTTGCCGAGACGATCGGCGGGCTCAAGGATCCACGCATCGGCCTCGTCACCGTGACCGGCGTTTCGGTTTCGCCCGACCTCCACGAGGGCGTCGTCTACGTCTCCGTGCTCGGCAACGAGCGCAAGCGCAAGGCGAGCCTCGCCGGGCTCGAGTCGGCGCACGCCGTCGTCCAGGCTCGGCTCGCCAGCGAGTTGCGGATGAAGAGGACCCCGCACCTGACCTTCGAATACGATCCTTCGGTCGAGCACGGCGTCCGCATGACGAAGCTGATCGACGAGCTTGCTCCAGGCGATGACGACGGTCACTGATCAGGCAGCAGTCGTTGCCGCACTTCGGGAGAACGAGCGGTTCGTCGTCGTGACCCATGAGAACCCCGACGGCGACGCGCTCGGCTCGATGCTCGGCGCGACGCTCGGACTGCGCGAGCTCGGCAAGGACGTCGTCATGTACCTCGCGGGCGACGCGCCGCTGCCGGGCGAGTTCGGCTTCCTGCCCCTCGACGAGATCCGTCGCGAGTTGCCGGTCGACACCGAGGAACGCGTGCTGCTCGCCGTCGACTGCGCCAACGAGCGCCGCATCGGCCCGGAGCCGACGGCGATCGAGCGCGCGAGGCTCGTGGTCGACGTCGACCATCACCACGACAACAACCGTTTCGGCGCCGTCAACCTGATCGTCGCCAACGCGTCGTCGACGGCGGAGATCGTGCGCGACTTGCTGGGTGCGCTCGGCGTCGGGATCACGCCCGACATCGCGGAGGCGCTCTACGTCGGGCTCGTCACCGACACGGGCCGTTTTCAGTACGCGAACACCACGCCGAAGTCGCTTCGGCTCGCCGCCGAGCTTGTCGAGGCCGGCGCCGACGTGCACGGGATCTTCCAGAACGTCTACGAGACGGTGCAGTTCGCAAAGCTGAAGCTGCTCGCGCGCGCGCTCGAGCGCGCCCGGTTGTACGACCATGGACGGCTGTTGGTGTCGAACCTCGAGCGCGACGACTTCTCCGCGGTCGGCGCGGTCGAGCCCTACTCGGAGGGGATCATCGACTACCTCCGCCAGGCCGAGGGCGCCGAGCTCGTCGCGCTGATCCGCGAACCGCCGCACGACAACGGGCCGACGCATCGCATCTCGTTGCGGTCGAGCAAGGACGAGGTCGACGTCTCCGCGATCGCGCGGCTGCAGGGCGGTGGTGGCCACCGCCAGGCAGCCGGCTTCTCGAGCGACGAGCCGGTCGAGAAGATCGTCGAGTTCATCTGCAGCGCCTTCGCTGCTGCCGTGAGCGGCGACGACGCGGACGGTGGTGGCGCCGGTGCCGCCGCGCGCAAGTAGACCGATCGGGGTTGTTCTCGTCGACAAGCCGGCGGGACCATCGTCATTCGCGCTGGTCTCGGAACTTCGCCGACGCACGGGCGCGCGCACGGGACACACGGGAACGCTCGACCCGTTCGCGACTGGCCTTTTGGTACAGTTGTCCGGTAGGGCAACTACCCTTGCTCCATGCTTCGTCGGCTTGGACAAGCGCTACGTCACGGACGTCGACCTGACTGCGACGACCTCGACCGGCGATCCGGAAGGGGAACGGCTCGAAGAGCACACGCCGTTGTCGTCGGAAGAGCTCGACGCACGGCTCGCGGACCTCCGAGGTGAGGTCGAGCTGCCGATCCCCGCCGCCTCCGCGGTCAGGGTCGGCGGTGAGCGCGCGTACAAGCTTGCCCGGCGCGGCATCGCCGTCGAGATGCCGCTCCGCCGCTCGCAGGTGCACGCGCTCGAGGTCATCGCGTATATGGGCGACAGCGTGCGCCTCGCGCTGCACGTCGGTTCCGGGACCTACGTGCGGTCGCTGGCGGCCGCCCTCGATGGGCACTGCACGAGCCTGCGCCGGACCGCGGTCGGGCCGTTCGGGGTCGATGAGGCCGAGGCCGGCGGTGGCGAGCGCTGGCTGACGGTCGCCGACGCGCTCGGCCGGTTGCCGGCCGCCGCACTCGCGCGTGTCGCTGCGGGCGCGCGGGAGCGTGTCCTCGCGCTCGAGACCGAGGACGCCGGGGACATTCCCGGGGAGCCGGCGTGAAGGTCGCGCGCACACCGGGCGAGCTCGACCGGCAGCCGCGCGCGGTCGCGATCGGCACGTTCGACGGCGTCCACGTCGGCCATCAGGCGGTGGTCCGCGCCGCGATCGAGGCCGGGCCGCGGCCGACGGTCGTCACCTTCCATCCGCACCCACGGGAGGTGCTCGGCTACCAGGTCGCGCTGCTCTCGACACTCGAGCGCCGGCTCGAGCTGCTCGAAGCGCTCGGCGTCGAGGAGACGCTCGTCGTCGAGTTCACGGCGCAGGTCGCGGCGCTCGAGCCCGAGGCGTTCGCCGCTGCCTACCTCGATGCGATCGGCGCCGAGCTCGTCGTCGCCGGCGAGTCGTTCCGCTTCGGCCAAAACCGGAGCGGCGATCTCGGCGTGCTCGAACGCCTCGGCATCCGCGCGCAGGTTGCGCCGACCGTGCCCGGGGTCTCGTCGACGGAGATCCGCCGCCTCGTCTCCGAGGGCGACGTCGGCGCGGCCGCGCCGCTCCTCGGGCGCCCGGTCGAGGTCGAGGGAATCGTCGTCTCGGGCGACGCCCGCGGAGGCACGCTCGGCTTCCCGACCGCCAACCTCCGGAGCGATCCGGAGCTGCTCGTCCCTGCCTTCGGGATCTACGCGGGCGCCGCCGGCGAGCACCGCGCTGCGGTCTCGATCGGGGTCAACCCGCATTACGGCGGCGCCGAGCGGCGGATCGAGGCGTTCCTGCTCGATTTCGAGGGAAACCTCTACGGCAAGCGTCTCGTCGTCGAGCTCTGGGAGCGGCTTCGCGAGGAGCGCGCGTTCGAAAGCGAGTCCGAGCTCGTCGCCCAGATCGAGCGCGACGTCACCGCCGCCCGCGCCGCGAGCCGGCCGCCGACAGGCTGAAAACCGCGTAATTGCTACGCTACAGGCGACCGCACTCCGGCCCTGTCGCGCAAACTTCCTTCGCGACAGCGTCCGCTGGGGTGCCGGCGACCCGAGTTACGAGGAGGTTCGATGGCCCTCACCAAGGAAGCGAAGCAGAAGGCAACGAAGTCGTTCGGCAAGCACGAGACGGACACCGGTTCGCCGGAGGTCCAGATCGCCATGCTCACCGACCGGATCAACGGCCTGACCGAGCATCTGCGGACGCACGCGAAGGATCACTACTCGCGTCGCGGCCTGCTGAAGCTCGTCGGCCAGCGGCGCAGGTTTTTGAACTATCTGCAGAAAAAGGATCTCGAGGGCTACCGCGCCCTCATCAAGGAGCTCGGCCTGCGCCGGTAGCTCCGATAACCCCAAGGAGGGTGGAGGTTTGAGCGAGCCCCGCTGAGTGAGGCGGGACTGACTCAAACCGCCGCTCTCCACAAAGCAAAGTGGAGGAAAAATCGAGATGAGTATTGTCGAAGCCGAGCAGAAGACTGCGGCGGTTTCCGTGTCCGTGACCGTGGGCGACCGCGAGATCACGCTGGAGACGGGCAGGCTCGCAAAGCAGGCAGACGGAGCCGTCGTCGTTCGCTCAGGCGACACGATGGTTCTGGCGACGGCGCAGGGGAGGACGGAAGGGCGCGAAGGCGCGGACTTCTTCCCGCTCACGATCGACGTCGAAGAGAGGATGTACGCCGCGGGCAAGATCCCCGGCGGCTTCTTCAAGCGCGAAGGGCGCCAGGGTGAGAAGGCGATCCTGACCGCGCGCATGATCGACCGCCCGATCCGGCCGCTCTGGCCGAAGGGCTACCGCAACGAGACGCAGTGCATTGTCACCGTTCTCAGCGCGGACATGATCGTTCCGCACGACATCCTTGCGATCAACGGCGCGTCGGCTGCGTTCATGCTCTCGCCGATGCCGTTCATGGGCCCGATCGGCGCTGTCCGCGTCGGCCTGATCGAAGGCAACCTGGTGATCAACCCGACGCTCCAGGA
>DASYAO010000029.1:0-6645 GCA_036501285.1 Gaiellaceae bacterium | reverse complement strand
CTGCAATCGGTCTGCTCGATCACGCTCGGAACCCAGCCGGTCAATCCGCTCGAGATGACCGACGCTTACGCAACGTTCGCCCGGCGCGGCATCCACCATGCACCGCAGGCGCTCGCCGAAGTGCGCGGCCCGCGCGGCGTCGAGCTCGGCAAGCTCGACACGAAAGGCGCCCGCGCGATTCCGAAGGAGACGGCCGACCTCGTCAACTACACGCTCCAGCACGTCGTGACGAGCGGCACCGGCACGGCGGCCGCGCTGCCCGACCGGCCTGTCGCGGGCAAGACCGGCACCGCCGAGAACTACGTCGACGCGTGGTTCTGCGGCTACACGCCCCAGCTCGCCACCTGCGTCTGGGTCGGCTATCCGAGCCGCGAGATCCCGCTCCTGAACGTCGAGGGCGTGCCGGACATGTTCGGCGGCACGATCCCGGCCGAGATCTGGCACGACTTCATGGCGGGCGCGCTCGCGCATACGCCGGCGGTGCCGTTCGTCTACCCGTCCTCGATCCCGGGCCAGCCGAGCTACCCCGTCAGCTACTCGACCTCCGAGCCGACGACGGCGCCGACGACGACCACGACGGAAACGACCACGACCACGCCCGCCGCGCCGCCCGCGGCTCCGGCCACGCCGCCGCCGTCGCCGACCACACCCCCGGCCTCAGGCGTTCTCGCCGCCAACGCCTCATCGGGTCACGGGCACGACAACGGCCACGGCCACGGCCCGCCCTAGACCACGACGGGTGGCACGAGCTCGAAGGCGATCCCGTCGACGAGCCCGCGGTTCGTCAGCCGGAGCGCCGGGATCACGCCGAGCGAGAGCAGCGAGACGAACATGAACGGCGACTCGATCGTGCTGCCGAGCTTCGCGTAGGCATCGCCGAGCCCGCGCACGGCCTCGGCGAGCTCCGCGACCGGGCGATCCGAGATCAGGCCGGCGATGGGAAGCTGCACGAGCCCGAGCACCTCGCCGTCCGCGACGGCGATCATCCCGCCTCCTGACTCGCGCAGCCGCTCGCAGGCGAAGAGCATGTCGGCGTCGTTCATCCCGACGACGAACAGGTTGTGGTTGTCGTGCGCGACTGTCGTCGCGACCGCCCCGCGCTCGAGGCCGAGCCCTTGCACGAAGCCGAGGCCGATCGTGCCCGGACCGCCGTGCCGCTCGATGCTCGCGGCTTTCGCAAGGTCGAGCGTGGCGTTCGCGGGCACCTCGCCGTCTACGACAGGGGTCTCGACGACGCGATGCTCGGTCGCGAGCACGGCCGAGACCATGCCGATCGCACGCACGCGCGCCGATGCGCCGGACGCGGCGACGCGGAACGAGGACGCATCGAGCGCAGGCAGGCGCACCGACTCGTATGCCTTGCGTGGATATTCGAACGTGGGTAGCTCGCCTGGGCGCTTGCCGGCCGCGAGCACGAGATGGGGCGTGAGCTTTCGTAGATCTTCGACGAAGAGGATGTCCGCGAACCGACCGGGCGCGATCGAACCGAGCTCGTGGCGCATGCCCATGTACTCGGCGGCGTTGACGGTCGCAAGCTGGATCGCGACGAGTGGGTCGAGCCCGGCCTCGATCGCGACGCGCACGCCCTGATTCAGATGACCGACCTCGACGAGCGTCTCCGGCTGCACGTCGTCGGTGCAGATCAGACAGTGGCGCGAGTCGACGCGGTCCTCGGTCAGCACCTTCACGAGCTCGGCGACGTTGCGCCACGCGGAGCTCTCGCGGAACTGCACCCACATCCCGGCGCGCAGCTTCGCGAGCGCGTCCTCGCGGAAGACGCTCTCGTGGTCGGAGTCGACGCCGCTCGCGACATACGCATGAAGCCGATGATCACGCCAGCCCGCGAGGCTCCAGTGTCCGGTGACCGGCTTCCCGGCTGCGAGTGTCGCCTCGATCGCTGCGTGCACCGCCTGATCCGAGCTGATGACGCCGGGCATGTTCATCATCTCGCCGAGCGCCGCGACTCCCGGCCAGCCGAGCGCCTCCTCGATCTCCGCGGGGCCGAGCACGGCGCCCGCATCCTCGAAGCCGGGCAGCGCCGGCACGCACGACGGGACCGCGAGCAGGACACGCAGCGGCAGCCCCTGCGCCTCGTCGAGCATCCAGCGCATGCCTTCGAGCCCGAAGACGTTCCCCATTTCGTGGTTGTCGATGAAAACGGTCGTCGTTCCATGCGGCAGCACCGCCTCGGCGAACCGCGTCACGGTCACCATCGCCGACTCGACGTGCAGGTGCGTGTCGATCAGGCCCGGGACGAGATGGGCGCCTTCGGCGTCGATCAGCTCGGTCTCGGGCCCGCGCGTGTGCGACGCCTCGCCGAACATCGCAACGCGGCCGTCCTTGATCGCGACGTCGACGCCGTCGTGTACCTCGCGCGTGTGCACGTTGACGAGCCGGCCGCCGGTGATCAGGACGTCGGCGGGCGCGCGGCCCATGCAGACGTCGACGAGCGCTGTCGCGCTCACAGCTCGCGGAGCGCCGCCACCGCCTCGTCGACTGTGTGGACGATCCGCCCGCACGACTCGATCGCGCCACCGACGAACAGGTTCATGCCGCCGCCGACGACGCTCTGCGCGCGGCGGCGCGCGAGGCGGATGTCGGTCGCGATCCCGATGATCCCGCGATAGCCGTCACCGCCGCTTCGCACGAGCTCCGCGAACATTCCGATCTCGCAGGCGGTGCCGTCGTCGACGATCGGGCCGTCGAGCCACGCGACGAGCGCATTTGCCGAGCGCAGGCCCTCGGTATCGATCCGATAGACAAGATCGACGGTCACGTCGGTTAGCTCGGGGAAGTTCTCGTGCGGTACGAAGCAGTCGAAGCGTTCCCCGCGAAGCCGTGCCGCGAGTGCGTCGAGCCACGCCCGCTCGCCCTGAGAGAACAACGGCCCGGCGACGTAGAGGCGCATCAGACCGCGACCTCGACGGCTTCGTAGCCGCGGATCACGAACGCCGGCACGCGAGCCGGCTCCGCAGCGAGCTCGAGCGAGGGCGCGCGCTCGGCGAGCGTCCGCACGCCGGCCTCGAGCTCGATGCGCGCGAGCGGTGCGCCGATGCAGACGTGGATGCCGCCGCCGAAGCCGATGTGCTCCGCGGCGTTCTCGCGCGCGATGTCGAGGCGGTCGGCGTCGGCGAAGGTGCGCGGGTCGCGGTTCGCGGAGCCGAAGAGCATCGAGATCACCTCGCCTCGCGGGATCGGCGTTCCGGCGATCTCGACCTCGTCCTCGAGCACCCAGCGCTCGAAGAGCTGGAGTGGGGAGTCCCACCGGATCAGCTCCTCGATCGCAGCGGACGGGGGCACCTCCCCCGCGACGAGGCGTTGCCACTCGCCGGGATGGTGCAGCAGCGCGGTGACGCCGTTACCGAGCGTGTTGACGGTTGCCTCGTGGCCGGCGTTCAGCAGCACGACGACGGTCGACACGATCTCGTCGTCGGAGAGCTTCCCGCCGTCGACGCGCGCGGCGACGAGCGCGCTCACCATGTCGTCGCTCGGCGAGCTGCGGCGTTCGTCGATCAGCTCGACGACGTAGTCGCGAAACTCCGCCGCCGCCTGCGTCGCCGACACCGCCTGCTCGTCGGTCGTGTCGAACTCGTACATCTTCACGTGCCGGTGCGACCAGTCGAGCAGGTCGCGCTTGCGGTCGGTCGGCACGCCGAGCAGATGGCAGATCAGCGTGATCGAGTACGGCTGCGCGAAGTCGTAGAGGAGATCGAAGCGCCCTCGCTCGACGCATTCGTCGAGCAGCTCGCCCGCGAGCGCCTCCGCGGGAGCACGCATCGACTCGACGGCGCGCGGCGTGAACGCAGCGGCGACCAGCTTGCGGATGCGCGTGTGCTCGGGAGGCTCGATGAAGAGGAGGCTCCAGCGCTCGACATCCCAGAACGCCTGCCACCGTGGATCGAGCGGCTCCGAGTTGAACTCGGCCTCGGTGCCGAGGTGACGGAAGTTGCGACCGAGCCGACGGTCACGCAGGCAGGCGCGCACGTCCTCGTGCCGCGTCACGAGCCAGCGGTCATGCTGTTCGTCGCGGTGGACGGGCGCGGCCTCGCGAAGCGCCGCCAGCGTCGGGTAGGGATCGGCGATGAAGGCCGGGTCGGTTGGGTCGAAGGTGAGCGCCGTTGCCATGCAAGGCTAGAAGCTAGACGAGTCGAGGCTCCCTAAAGTGCGCCCGTGATCGTCGAGGCGGAACGGCTTCGCAACGAGCTCGAGCGCGCCGGTGCCGACGCGGCGCTCGAGCCCGACTCGTTCGCCGTCTGGATCGTCGACGCGTCCCGACCGCCTCGGGCGACGCCGATCGCCTATCTGCAGCCTGCCGGGCGGGTGACGGCAGACACCGTGCTCGTCTTCCGCGCCGTCGGCGCGGAGCGGGTGGAGCCGTTCCGCGAGCGGGCTCACCGGCTCGCCCTCTGGCGCGAGCTCCCGGGCTTGCCGGAGGCCGCGCTCGGTCCGATGCTGCGCCACGAGCTCGAGCATGCCCGCCGCTTCGAGCTTTCCGGCCCGGCTTTCTACGAGTGCGATGAACGTCTGCGGGCACAGTTCGGCGCCGATTCCTACGCTGCGCTCCCGACCGAGCGCGAGGCAAACGCGGCGGCGGCCGCCTACGCGCGGCGCGCGCTCACGGCCGCCGCGCTCGAGGAGCTCCAGCGCGTGCCGGAGCTTGCCGGCATGCTCGCCGCCGAGCCGCCCGCCGACGTCGTCGCGACGACGCTCGCGCTTCTCGGCGAGAGCGTCGAGCTCGCGCCCGCGATCGTCGGCCGCGCCGGGCTCACGATCGAGCTGGTCGCTCCCGTCTAGAGCCGGCGGCAGTGCGGGCGGACGCTGACCGTGCCGAGGTGTCCGGCCGGCCCCAGCCGGGCGTCAGGGTTTCAACGCGAGGCCGAGAGCAGCGACCAGGAGAGCTGGCCGTGTTCGCAGACCGGCGTCGCAGGCCTGATCGGCGCCCGGACGGTGCCGCCCCCGTTTGGCCTCACGAGCAGGGAGTACGCCGTTGGCTCGCACTGGCCTGGGTGACCCTCGCCGACGCCCGGCACGTCGGGCGAGAAGCGGGCGTTCGCCGACGCCGACTTGCCCGGAGCGAGCCGGACGATGATCGCCGTCGCCTCACCGGGAAACTCCGCCCGCCCCTGTGTGGGCAGCTTCTTGCCCGCCCGCCCGAACAGCGTCGCCTGCGGGAGGCCGCTCACCCAACACGTGTGCGTCGAGCGGTTCTTGAGCCTCAACGTGTAGACGATGTTGCCCGCGCCCTCGCTGCCCGGGATCGCAGCGAACGTCGCGTTGAGCCGGCTCCCAGTGCACGGCGAAACCTGGGTCGCGAACGCGAGCGCGAGCAGCAACGCCATACACCCATCTTCTACAGTCAAGTTGTGATCGAGGTGTGATCAAGGAGCTTGTGGAGGCCCGCGGCGGCGAAAGCATCGACCTCTGGGCACGCATGATCAATCCACAATTCGCCCGCGTTCTGCGCACGATCGGGTTCGACCGCACGTGGGTCCGCGCCGAGGGTGCCTACCTCTGGGACGACGACGGCGTCCGTTTCCTCGACCTGCTCGGCGGCTTCGGGATGTTCAACGTCGGCCGCAACAACCCGCGCATCCGAGCCGCCCTCGTCGAGGCGCTCGAGCTCGACCTGCCGGGCTCGGTGCAGCTCGGCGCGTCGCCGCTGCCGCCGCTCCTCGCCGAGGAGCTCCTCCGGCGCACGCCCGGGCGGCTCGAGCGCGTGCTCTTCACGAGCACCGGCACCGAAGCCGTCGAGGCGGCGCTGAAGCTCGGCCGCGCCGCGACGCGGCGGCCGCGGGTGCGCTCGGCCGCGCACGGCTTCCATGGGCGGACGCTCGGCTCGCTCTCGGCGAACGGCAACACGGAGTTCACGTCGCGCTTCGGTCCGCTCCTGCCGGGCTTCGCGCAGGTTCCGTTCGGCGACCTCGATGCGCTCGAGTCGGAGCTCAGGAGCGAAGACGTCGCGCTCTTCCTCGTCGAGCCGGTCCAGGGCAAGGGTGTGCACCTTCCGCCGGCGGGCTATCTCGAGGGCGCGCAGGAGCTCTGCCGCCGCTACGGCACCCTCTTCTGCGTCGACGAGGTGCAGACCGGCTTCGGGCGCACCGGCAAGCTTTTCGCGTTCGAGCACTGGGGGCTCGAGCCCGACCTCGTCCCGGTCTCGAAATCGCTCTCCGGGGGCTACGTTCCCGTCGGCGGGCTGCTGATGTCGCGGTGGGTGCACGAGCGCGTGTTCGACTCGATGGAGAACGCGTTCAGCCACGGCTCGACGTTCGCGCCGAACGAGCTCGCGATGGCCGCCGGGCTCGCGACGCTGCGGGAGCTCGACGAGCAGGGCCTCGTCGAGCGCTCCGCGCGGCTCGGCGCGAGACTGCTCGAGCTGACGAAGCCGCTCATCAACGAATTCGAAGTCGTGCGCGACGTGCGCGGCCTCGGGCTGATGTGGGCGATCGAGTTCGGCGAGCCCACCTCGCGTCCGCACGGCTATCGGCTCGTCGAACGGCTGCAGCAGGGCCTCTTCGCGCAGCTCGTCGTGATGCCGCTCTTCTCCGAGCACCGCATCCTGAGTCAGGTCGCCGGTCACGGGATCCCCGTGATCAAAGGTCTGCCGCCGCTCTCGATCGCCGAGGAGGATCTCGGCTTTATCGCCGA
>DASYAO010000028.1:0-3927 GCA_036501285.1 Gaiellaceae bacterium | reverse complement strand
CCTGCCGCCTTCACCCTCGAGACGATGCGCAACCGGCTCGGCACCACCGGCGACCCGATGCGGGGCATGTGGCGCCGGGCCGTCTCGCTGCCGCCGCGCTTCGCAAAACTCGGCCTCGAGGCGTAATCCTCAGAATTCGGGGTGAACTCCCCTTACAGACCCCTAAAAACCCCCGATTACCGTTTAGCCGTGCTGCCTCGGGGACAAAAGGCGATCGTGCGCTTCCTCGCCGTCGTGGTTGCAGCCTTCGCGCTGCTCTGCTCCCCTGCGTTCGCGTCGACCGGGATCCGTTACGGCGTGCAGGACGACGCCTACCTGATCTACGGCCCGGGAACTCTGAACGCGCGGCTCGACCGCCTGCAGAACCTCGGCGTGCAGGTCGTGCGCATCAACGTCCTCTGGAACCAGGTCGAAGCGAAGAAGGGCGTCTACAACTGGCGTACCTACGACCCGGTCGTCAAGGGTCTGCATCAGCGCGGCATTCAGCCGATCCTGACGCTCGTCTCGGCGCCGTCGTGGTCGAACGGCGGACTCGGCACCAACTTCGCGCCGACGAGCGGCGCGCCGTTCGCCGCCTTTGCATACGCGGCCGCGAAGCACTACCCGTTCGTCACGAAGTGGCTGATCTGGAACGAGCCGAACCAGCGGCGCTGGCTCCGGCCGACCGAGCCGTCGATCTACGTCAACCGCCTGCTCAATCCGGCGTACGCGGCGATCCACAGGGCGATCAAGCACGTGATGGTCGGCGGCGGCGTCACCGCCCCGCGCGCGGCGACCGGCGGCGTCTCGCCCGTCGCCTGGATCAAGGGAATGGCGGCCGCGCACGCGAAGCTCGATGCGTACGCACACAACCCGTACCCATCCGACCCGGCCGAGACGCCCACGACCGGAGGCTGCATGCACTGCACGACGCTGACGATGGCGACGCTCCCGAACCTGATCAGCGACGTGAAGAAGGCGTTCGGCGCCAAGAAGCGCATCTGGCTGACCGAGTACGGCTACCAGACGAATCCGCCCGACACGTTCCTCGGCGTCTCGCTCGCGAAGCAGGCGCTGTACATGAGCGAGGCGGCGCTGCGCGCGTATCTCACGCCGCGCGTCGACCTCCTGATCAACTACCTCGTCGAGGACGAGCCCGACCTGAGCGGCTGGCAGAGCGGCGTGATGACCGACACCGGCGTGCTGAAGCCGTCGTATCAGGCATTCCAGGTTCCGCTCACCGTCGAGAAGCACACGAAGAAGTCGATCACGCTCTGGGGCCAGATCCGACCCGGCGGCGGCAAACAGCAGTACGTGCTGCAGGAGCTGCAGGGCGGCAAGTGGCTTTCCGTCGGCAAGACCTCGCGCACGAGCCTGCACGGCTTCTTCACGCGCGTGGTTCCCGCGGTCCCGGGCGCGAGCTTCCGCGTGCTTCAGCTGACGCGCGGCCTGACGAGCGCCGAAGTCACTTCGTAAACAGCTCCTCGACGGACTTCTTGCTCTTCGGCGGGCGCAGCTCGCGCCACGTGCACGATTTCGCGTCTTTGTCCTCGCGCCAGCGGATGAACTTCGTGCCGTGGCGGAAGCGCGAGCCCTGCACCTTGTCGTAGCGAACCTCGACGACGAGCTTCGGCTCGACCCACGCCTCCTCGAGCTCGCCGGTCCCCCAGCGGTTCGGCTCCGAAAAGCGCTCGCCCTTCGCGGGCTCTACGAGAGGCAGCACCCGCTCGGCGACCTCCTCGCGCATCGACGCGGCGACGGCGCACGAGCCGACGTAGTCGAGCCCGCCGTCCTCGCGGTAGAGGCCGAGCAGGAGCGTCGCTACCGCCCGCTTGTCGCCCTTCCAGCGGATGCCGGCGACGACGCAGTCGGCGGTCTTGTGCTCTTTCACCTTGACGACGGCGTCGCGCGAGCCCGGGAGGTACGCAACGCCGAGCCGCTTGGCGATCACGCCGTCGAGCCCGAGCGACTCGAAGCGGTCGAGCCAGCCCCGCGCCTGCTTCAGGTCCCGCACCGCGGGCGAGAGCCGGAAGGCCTTCCCAACGCGCTCGAGCTCGGCGCGCCGTTCCTCGAGCGGCCGCTTCCAGACCGGCACGCCGTCCCAGAGCAGGACGTCGAAGACGACGTACTGGGCGGGGATCTCGCCCGAGAGCCGCTTGATCCGGGACTCGGCCGGGTGGAGGCGCATCTGCATCGCGTCGAAATCGAGCGCGCCGCTGCGGACGATCACGATCTCGCCGTCGAGCGCGGTCTTCGGCGGCAGCAGCTCGCCGAGCGGCCGCAGCTCCGGGAAGTAGCGCAGGAGCGGCCTGCCGTTCCGGGACCAGAGCGCCAGCTCCTTGCCGAAGTTCTCGAGCACCCCGCGGAAGCCGTCCCACTTCGGCTCGTACTGCCAGCCGTCGCCTTCGGGGAGCTCGCGGACGAGCTCGGCCTCCATCGGCGGGAATGGGATCGAGCGATGCGGCGCGTCGGCCATCGAGGCCGTTAGCGTAGGCACGCATGAGCTGGCACATCGAGAACATCCGTGACGTGCAGTGGTACGACGGCGGCCCGTTCGGCGTCTACGGCGACTTCGAGCGCGGCGGCGAGCGCTTCCCCGAGGTCGGGTTCAACTTCGGCCTCATCTGGCCCGGTCAGAAGCTCGGGATGTACCACCGCGAGGAAAACCAGGAGGGCTTCCTCGTGCTCTCGGGCGAGTGCCTGCTGATCGTCGAAGGCGAGGAGCATCCGCTCCGGCAGTGGGACTACTTCCACTGCCCGGCGGGCGTCGACCACATCATCGTCGGGGCAGGCGACGGGCCCGCGTTCCTGATCGCGGTCGGAGGGCGCACCGGCAGCGGCGGCATCGTCTACCCGGTCGACGCGGTGGCGCAGAAGCACGACGCCACGGTCGAGCGCGAGACCACCGATCCGAAGGAGGCGTACGCGCGCTTCCCGAAGCAGCAGACGATCCCGTTCGACGAGGAGTGGCTGCCGTGAAGCGCGTCGCCGTCACCGGCGTCGGGGCGATCTCGCCACTGGGGCTCGACGCGCCGTCGACATGGCGCTCGGCGCTCGCCGGCGAGAGCGGCATCGACTGGATCAAGGCATTCGACGCGAGCGAGTACTCGGTGCGCATCGCAGGCGAGGTGAAGGACTTCGATCCCCTGCAAGTCGCCTCGGCGAAGGAGGCGCGCAAGCTCGAGCGCAACGTGCTCTTCGCTCTCGGTGCCGCGCGTGAGGCGCTCGCCGACGCGAACCTGGACGGCTTCGACCCGAATCGCATCGGCATCATCTTCGGGTCGGCAATCGGCGGCGTGAGCGGAATCGTCGAGCAATCCGACGTCCTGCGAGAGCGCGGCGCCGACCGCGTCTCGCCGAACTTCCTGCCGAACGTGCTCGTCGACACCGCGTCGGGACAGCTCGCGATCTCACTCGGGATCAAGGGCCCGAACTACGCGGTCGTCTCCGCATGCGCGACGGGTTCGCATGCGATCGGCGAGTCGGCCGAGCTGATCAAGCGCGGCGATGCCGACGCTGTCATCGCGGGCGGTACCGAGGCGTGCGTGATCCCGCTGATCCTCGCCGGCTTCATCGCGATGCGCGGCCTCGTCGCCGAAGACGACGACCCGACGCGTGCATCGCGGCCGTTCGACGCGACGCGCGCAGGCTTCGTGATCGCCGAAGGCGCGGGTGCGCTCCTGCTCGAGGACTGGGCGCACGCGGAGCGCCGAGGCGCGGAGATCTATGCGGAGGTGCTCGGCTACGGCGCCTCGAACGATGCGCACAACCTCGCGCAGCCGGAGCCCGGCGCAGAGGGCGTCGCATTGATGATGCGCACCGCGCTCGCGCGCGCGGGCGTCGAGCCCGAGCGGGTCGGATACATCAACGCCCACGGCACCTCCACCCCGCTCGGCGACGCCGCCGAGACGAAGGCGATCAAGGACGTCTTCGGCGGCCACGCCTACG
>DASYAO010000027.1:0-14768 GCA_036501285.1 Gaiellaceae bacterium | reverse complement strand
GGCGATGCCGAGCCGCATCGCTGCATCCGCGGGCGTCTCGTCCGGCGGTGTCAGCGCGAAGGTCGACACGCGGCCATCCATCGTCTGCAGCCCGTGCAGCTTCCAGTCGCCGGGCAGCCCGTCGAGGAAGCGCTGGCCGAGAGCGCGCTCGTGCTCGTTGATGAACGTCCAGCCGACGCCGTGCAGGTACTCGATCGTGGCGATGAAGCCGCAGAGGAGCTCATGCTGGAGCGTTCCCGTCTCGTGACGTGGGCCGGGGGCCTCGCTCGACGGGCGCACCTTGTAGGGCCGCCAGCCCTCGAGCAAATCGCGACGCGCCCACGCGAGTCCGAGATGTGGACCGTAGAACTTGTAGGCCGAACAGAGCAGCACGTCGACGCCGGTGTCGGGAATCTCCATGTCACCGTGCGGCGCGTAGTGGACGGCGTCGCACCACGCGAGTGCGCCGACCGAGTGCGCGAGCTCGACGACGTCCTTGACCGGGACGATCGTGCCGACCGAGTTCGAGGCCCACGGAAAGGCGACGACCTTCGTCTTCGGCGAAAGCAGCGACTCGAGATGGTCGAGGTCGAGTCGGCACTGGTCGTCGATCTCGGCGAACTTGACGACGAGCTTCCTGTCCTCGGCGAGGTGCAGCCAGGGGGCGACGTTCCCGTCGTGGTCGAGCTTCGTGACGACGATCTCGTCGCCCTCCTTCCAGTCGCGCGACGCCGTGCGCGAGAGCGCGAAGTTGAGGGTCGTCATGTTCTGGCCGAAGATCACTTCGTCGGTCATGACGCCGAGAAAATCGGACGCGGCGGCGCGCGCCGCGGCGATCACGTCGTCGGTGACGAACGACGTGAGGAACTTGCCGCCCGAGTTCGCGTTCGCCGTCAGCAGATAGCCCGAGACCGCTTCGATCACGGAGTCGGGGCACTGGGTGCCGGCCGGCCCGTCGAAGTACGCGAGCGGGACGTTGAGCGTGTGGAAACGGTCGCGAACGGCCTCGATCGAGACGTCGACGACCTCGCCGCCCTCACCGTGCAAACTCGTCATCTCGGGAGACCGTACCTCAGCCGAGTCGCCACTCGTACGTCGGTTTCACGGTGAGGCTCGCGCCGACGAAGCAGTCGCGCTCGGCCTTCGCGACCAGCTCGGATGCATCGGCAACGGGCGGCTCGAACGCGGCGTCGATCCGGCAGTCGATCTCGACGAACGCGTAGCGCCCGTCCGAGCCGCGCTTCGTCACCCGGCCCGACGCGCTGCCACTCGCGCGCGCCGTGCTCCCCGCGCGCCGGGCGTGGTAGGCGAGGCTGTCGATCGAGCAGCGGACGAGTGCCGCGAGCAGGAGGTGGTCTGCGGACCAGCCCTCGGCCGGCTGCAGCGGGTCCCCGCCCGGGATCGACAACTCGCCGTCGGCCGTGAGCTCGACCGAATACTCGAAGACCTTCGCGTGCGCCTCTGCCATCGGCGGAACGCTAGAGGGTCCGGCTCCGGTGTCAGGGGGTCCGTCCGGACCCGGTCCTACAGTGAGGCCCCGTGAGGCTTCGCGTCCTCTCGGAGGCCGAGTGCTACACCCGTTGCTACGGCGGACGCCGGGGTGAGCGCGTCAGCCTCGTCAAGGTTGTAGCGCACAGCGAGCGCCGGGCGGCCGACGCGCGCAGGCGGAGCGCTGAGCGTCAGGAAAAGGCCGCGTGACGCGGTCGTGCCGCAGCTGGACCTCGCGCCGGCGCTACGGCGCGCGGGCGAAGGGCCGTCCGGCGCCGCCGCTGCCGAGCTCGTGGAGCTGCACCGCGACGTGGACGTCGCGTCTGCCACGCTGTCATCCGCGTGGCAAGAACCGTCTCTGACGTCCCCGACGTTCTAGCGCCCGGGCTCGACTGCGTCTTCTGTGGAATCAACCCGGGCCGGGTCTCGGCGGCCGCACACGCGCACTTCGCGAATCCGCGCAACGACTTCTGGCGATTGCTTCACGACGCGGGCTTCACGCCGCGGCTCTACGACCCGTCCGAGCAGTTCCAGCTGCTCGAGCTCGGCTACGGCGTCACGAATGCGGCCTACCGGACGACGCCCGGCTCCGGCGACCTGCGCCGCGGCGACTTCGATAGCGGCCGGCTCGAGTCGATCGCGCGTGATCTCCATCCGCGCGCGATCGCGTTCGTCGGCAAGGAGGCCTACCGCGGGGCGTTCGGCGAGCGCCCCGGGCTGGGTGCTCAGCCTCGGGTACTTGGAGAGACGGCACTCTTCGTCCTTCCCTCGACGTCACCGGCGAACGCAGCCGTCCCGTACGAGGAGCGTTTGCGCTGGTTCCGCGTTCTGCGCGAGTGGATCGAGCCGGTCGATCGCCGTGCCGTGCGCGCGCTGCTCGTCGATGCGCAGAAACGGGCGCTGCTCATGCGCTGGGAGTCGGGTGGACACGCCTGGTGGATCACTCCCGGCGGGGGCATCGAATCGGGTGAGTCCGACGAGCTGGCGCTGCGGCGTGAGCTTCGCGAGGAGGTCGGCCTCGACGACGCGGAGCTCGGCCCGGTCGTGCTCGAGCGCATCAACGTGCTCACGCATGGAGGCTCGCTCGTGCACCAGCACGAGCGCATCCACCTCGTCCGCGTCGAACGCCACGAGGCAGAGCCGTCTGTCGATCTCGCTGCCGAGAACGTCACCGAGCACCGCTGGTGGACCGCCGACGAACTCGAGGCGACGCGCGACCGGATCTCGCCGAAGGAGCTGCCGGCTCTCCTGCGCGGCCTCTAGCCTGCAGCCGTGGAAGTCGTCGTCATCATCCATCTGCTGGCCGCTTGTGTCTGGGTCGGTGGCTCGATTGCGCTGATCGTCGTCGGCGTGCCTGCGATCCGCATCCTCGAAGGCGAGCCGCGCCAGCGCGCGATGCGCGAAATCGGCCTGCGCTGGCGGCCGCTCGGCTACGGCGCCCTCGCGGTGCTCGCGATCACGGGCGTCCCGCTCGCGCAGCACGACTACGACCACTGCGCGCCGCCGTTCCGCACTGTGCTCTGGGTGAAGATCGCGCTCACAGTTGCGCTCGTCGCCGCGTCGTACGCCCACAACTTCGTGCTCGGCCCGCGGCTGCAGCGCCAGATCCGCGAGGGCTTACCGCAGACCGCGCGGCCGGTGCTCGTCTACGTCGGCTACCTCAGCCTTGCGCTCACGGTCACGGTTCCGGTGCTCGGCGCCGTACTCGCGCACCTGGCTTAACCGCGCCAGCGGTTGGTGATCGGCGTGCGCCGGTCGCGGCCGAACGCCTTCGGCCGCAGCTTCACGCCGGGCGGCGCCTGCCGCCGCTTGTACTCGGCGCGGTCGATCATCGCGAGCGCGCGTTCGACGACGCTCTCGTCGAAGCCATCCTGAGAGAGCTCGTCGCGCGAGCGGTCGAGCTCGACGTACGCCTCGAGCACCTGGTCGAGCTTCGGGTACGGCGGCAGCGAGTCCTCGTCGAGTTGATCGGCCCGCAGCTCCGCGCTCGGCGCACGGTCGATGATCGACTGCGGAATCAGCTCACGTCCCGCTTGCTCATTGAGGAAGATCGAGAGCCGGAAGACGTCGGTCTTGTAGACGTCCTTCAACAGCGCAAAGCCGCCGGCGAGGTCGCCGTAGAGGGTCGAGTAGCCGACCGAGAGCTCGGATTTGTTGCCGGTGGCGATCACGAGCCAGCCGAACTTGTTCGAGAGTGCCATCAGCAAAGTGCCGCGGACGCGCGCCTGCAGGTTCTCCTCGGTGAGGTCCGAGTCGTGACCCTCGAACGTCTGCTCCAGCACGCCGGTGAACGCATCGACCACGGGCTCGATCGGCAGCTCGCGAAAGTCGATCCCGAGCGAACGAGCCAGCACTTCGGCGTCGCCCTTCGTTGCGGCGGACGAGTACCGAGACGGCATCGACACGCCGTGCACTCGCTCAGAGCCGAGAGCACCGACGGCGAGTGCCGCGGTCAGCGCCGAGTCGATGCCGCCCGAAAGTCCGATCACGATGTCGCCGAAGCCGTTCTTGAAGACATAGTCGCGCAGGCCGAGCTCCAATGCGCCCTGCATCTGCTCGAGGTCGGTCAACACGCGCGCAGCCGCCGGATGGAGCGCGGTCTTCTGAGCGCGCGGCTCTCCGAGGTCGATCAGATCGACCTCGATCTCGTCGCGCTCACGTGCCAGCGAACGCCGCCGAACGTCGCGCAGCCGGCGTCCAACCGCGGCGACGGGATCGAGGTCGACCACGAGCAGTGTCTCCTCGAACCCGGGCGCGCTCGTGACGACTTCGCCCTCGTCGTCGATCACGACAGAGTGGCCGTCGAAGATCAACTCGTCCTGGCCGCCGACCGCGTTGCAGAGCGCGACGAAGCACGAGTTGTCGCGCGCACGCACGCGGAGCATTTCCTCGCGCTCTCGGTCCTTGCCGACGTGGAACGGCGATGCCGAGATGTTCGCGATCAGCTGCGCGCCGGCAAGTGCAAGCTCGGTCGCGGGCGGGCCGGGCTGCCAGATGTCCTCGCAGATCGTGATCCCGATCCGCACCTCGCCGAAGCGCAGCAGGAAGAGGTCGCGCCCCGGCGCGAAGTACCGGTCCTCGTCGAACACGCCGTAGTTCGGGAGGTAGCGCTTGCGGTAGACGCCGCGCTTCTCTCCGCCGGCAAGCACGAAGCAGGCGTTGTAGAGGTCGGCGTCGAGATACGGAGCTCCGACGAGCGCGGCGATGCCGCGCGTCTCGGCTGCGATCTCGGAGACGGTCTCCGCGGCGGCGCGGATGAATCCGGGACGGAGGAGCAGGTCTTCCGGCGGGTAGCCCGTGACCGACAGCTCCGGAAAGAGGACGAGGTCGGCTCCGGCCTCGCGCGCCTCCTCGAGCCGGCCGAGGATGGAGTCGCGGTTGCCGTCGAGATCGCCGACGACGGTGTTGATCTGGGCGAGTGCGAGTCTCAGGGTCAAGGTTTTCTCCTCTCAGTCGAAAACTCTACCTGAGCGGTCAAAGGGCGGCAGCGATCGCCTCGAGCGACTCGGGATTCTCGAGCGAGGAGAGGTCGCCGGGGTCGGTCCCGAGGGCGGTCGCGCGCACGGCGCGGCGGACGATCTTGGCCGATCGCGTCTTCGGCAGCGCCTCGACGAAGAAGATCCGGTCGGGCTTGAAGGCGCGGCCGAGCTCGCCGGCAACGGCTTCGGCGACCTCGGCCTCGGTCGCTTCGGCGCCGGGAAGCAAGCAGCAGAAAATCCAGGCGACCTCGCCCTTCACCGGGTGCGGCATGCCGATTGCGGCCGCCTCACGCACTGCGGCATGGCCGACCGCAGCCGATTCGAGCTCGGCCGGGCCGACGCGCTTGCCGGCGATGTTCAGCGTGTCGTCGGAGCGGCCGTGCAGGAACCAGAAACCGTCCTCGTCGGCGGAGGCCCAGTCGCCGTGCACCCAGACGCCCGGCAGCCGCCGCCAGTACGAGTCGAGGTAGCGCTCCGGGTCGCGCCAGAACCCGCGCGTCATGCCGGGGAAGGGCTTGCGGCAGACGAGCTCGCCGACCTCCCCGGTGCCGACGATCGAATTGCCTTCGTCGTCGACGATGTCCATCGCCATCCCGAGCGCGGGGCCGCCGAGCGAACAAGCCTTGATCGGGATCGACGGCACCGGCGAAAGGAAGCAGGCGCCGACTTCGGTGCCGCCCGAGCAGTTGATGATCGGCACGCGCCGTCGTCCGACCTCGGCGAAGAGCCAGTTGTACGGTTCGCGATTCCACGGCTCGCCGGTCGTGACGAAGGTGCGGAGCGACGAGAGGTCCGCCGGCGGCGCACCGTGCGGGAGCAGCGCACGCGTCAGCGTCGGTGAGAGGCCGAGCATCGTCACGTGCTCGGACTCGACGATTCGCCAGAGCCGGTCCGGCGTCGGCCAGTCGGGCGCGCCCTCGGCGAACACGATCGTCGCGCCGAGCGCGCCGGCGCCGACCACCGTCCACGGCCCCATGATCCAGCCCATGTCGGTCGCGAAGTGAACGACGTCCCCCTCGTGGACGTCGGCCTGGTAGCAGACCTCGCGCGCGATCGAGACGAGGAAGCCGCCCTGCACGTGGACGACGCCCTTCGGCGTGCCGGTCGTCCCCGAGGTGTAGGTCAGGAGATACGGGAGCTCGGAGTCTGCTTCGAGGGGCGGCAACGCGCCTGGGCAGCCGGCGACGAGCTCGTCCCACGGAGCGACGATCACGTGCTCGAGCGACGGTGCCTCGCGTCGCGCCTCTTCGACGATCGCGAGCATCGGCACCTGCTTGCCCCGACGTGACGATGCGGTCGTCGTGATCGCGACCTTCGCCTCGCTTGCTGCAAGCCGCTGCGCGACGGCGGGCGCCGCGAAGCCGGAGAACACGGGTACCTGGATCGCGCCGATGTGCGCGCATGCGTTCGAGGCGATCGCGACCTCCGGCGACATCGGCAGGTAGATCGCGACGCGGTCGCCGGCACGCACGCCGAGGCCCACGAGCGCTTCGGCGAGCCGTGTCGTCGCGCGCGAGAGCTCGGCGAAGGTGAGCGTCGTGCGGGAGTCGTCCTCGCCGAGGCCGACGGTGGCGATCGCATCAGGTGTCCGCTGCGCCCAGCGGTGGACGCAGTTGTGCGCGATCGAGATGCGGCCGCCGGTGAACCACGTCGTCCATTCGGGGCCCTTTGAGTCGTCGAGGACGTGTCCCCACGGCGACGAGAACTCGAGGCCCATGTCATCGATCGCGAGCGGCCAGAACCACGCGGGATCCTCGGCCGAGCGGCGAACGAGCTCGCGGTAGTCGTCGATGCCGGCGCGTCGCATGAGGCGCGTCGCGTTGGCGTGCGCGACCACCTCGGGCGGTGGCCGCCAGACGACGTCGGTCACCCAGCAAGCGTATTCATGTACTCGCGCGCGCGACGCACCCCGCCCTTTGGGTGGGGCCACACCCGCCACCCTCGCGGTCCACGCTACGGCCGCCGCACGTCCGGTTTGCACCAACTTCGAGCCGATCGCTCCACAGCCGTCCGGGGAGGAGAGGCCCGGAAATGAAAGAGCCCCGGCTGCGGCACCCGGGGCTCTCTCTGTTGGTCAGGCGGGGCGCCTTACGAGTGGCCCCGATTGCAATGGCTCTGCGGCCCAGCCAACGCAATCGTTGGACTCCCTCCGGCGCTCCCCTCGTCGCGATCCTGCGGCGGGTCGCTGCGAGGTGGACTCACTCTAGGACGGCCCCTGAGGCGTGTCAAGTAGCTCGGTCAAGCGTTGTCACACGGCTTTTACACCGGCCGCTTGACGCATTTTCCCAATAACCGAGCCGTTTTGGAGGACACCTGTCTCAATTGGGGGATTGCATCGTTGTACGGCTTCAGACACACTTATGCCTGTCGTGACCGTATCGACGAGAAGGTCTGCCGCTGCTCCCCCGAAAGGCTCTCGCCTCGGCGACCGGGTGCGTACGCTCCGCGTCTCTGCGGGGCTGACGCAGACCGATCTCGCCGGCGATCGCTTCTCGAAGGAGTACATCTCCCAGATCGAGCGGGGGAAGACGCGCCCGACGACGGAGACGATCGGCTGGCTCGCCGCGCGGCTCGGCGTCGACGCGACGTTCCTTGCGAGCGGCGTCTCGAGCGACCAGCGCGCGCGCGCCGAGGCGATCCTCGCGCGTGCGGAGACACAGCTCGAGCGCCGTGAGTACGAGTCGGCGGTCGCGGAGTACTCGGAGGCACGCGCGGCGGTCATCTCCGCCGGCGCCGTCGAGCTCCACGTCCGGACGCTGACCGGTGACGCCTGGGCGCGGATGCACCTCGGCGAGGTCCGGCCGGCGATCACGCTCCTCGAAGAGGCGCGCGCGCTCGTCGAGGGCCCGCAGTTCACCGATCTCGATCGCGCGGAAGTCGTCTTCCGCTTCGGCGTCGCCCGCTATCTGATCTCGAGCATCGCCACCGCGGTCTCGCTGCTCGGCGAGGCGCTCACGCTCGTCGAGCGCTCGTCGCTTCCATCCGACGTACTCCGCGCGAACATCCTTACCTGGCGCTCCCGCTGCTACCGGCGCCAGCGCGACTTCGAAGCAGCGCGCGAAGATGTCGAGCGCGCGCTCGAGCTCGCCGAGGCGATGCAGGATTCGAAGGCGCTCGGCGAGGCCTACTTCCAGGCATCGCTGATCGCAGAGCGCGACGGCCACTGGGTGCTGGCGCGCACGTACGCCGAGAAGGCGAAGGCTCAGTACGAGGAGCTCACGGACCGGCTGAACGTCGGCCGGCTGCTGAACAACCTCGGCGGACTCGAGTTCCTGCTCGGCAAGCCCGAGCAGGCGATCGCAAAGCTTCAAGAGGCATTCGGCGTCGTGCTGGAGCACGGCAACGACGACGAGGTCGCGACAGTTGTGTCCTCGCTCGCCCAGGTGCATCTGAAGACAGGGGAACCGCTGAAGGCCGAGGAGCATGCGCGCCATGCGCTCAAGTGCCTCGGTGAGGGGCAGGCGCCGATCGCAGGTGCGGACCGCTTGGACGAGATCGGGAACGTTCGGCTGGTACTCGGCCGGGCGCTGCTCGACCAGGGTCGGCTCGACGAGGCAGAAGGTGTCCTCGCCAAGGCCGAAGACGCATTTGCACAGCTTTCATCCGGTTCCCACCGGGCTGCCGCGTGGGTCGCACAGGGTGACCTCGCACGGCAGCGTGGTGACGACCGGGCGGCTGCGGTGCTCTACCGGCGCGCCGCTGAGGCGCTCCAGGACTTCAGGTTCTAGCTCGCAGAGGAGGTGAAGACTGTGGCACGGAAGCTCACATGGCTGTACGGGAAGCGTGGCCTCCTGCTGGCGATCGCCGTTCTGACCGCGCTGCTCGGCGCACACGGAGGTGGCCATCACCTGGCACCGACCGGCTTCTTCGACGGCGGCTAGCCCTGTTTCGCACGCCCAGTGGCCCCGATGCGGCAGGCACCCGCGGGGGTCCGCCCGGAGGCGTTGCAGGGACGACGTTCCAGGCGGCGAAGCATGGTCACGCAAGACAGACGTTCCTCTCCCTGTGAGCGGCGGCCATTCGGCCGCCGCTCCTTTTTTCGGGGCGAGTGCGACGGGGCTACCCTGACGAGGTGGAGATCTCGATTCCGCGCTTGCGAGGGCTCACTGTGTCGGCGCGGACGTTCCGGCGCGTCACCGCCGCCAACGTCCTCTGGCTCTTCCTGATCGTCTCGAGCGGCGCGTTCGTGCGGCTCACCGGCTCCGGCCTCGGCTGCGAGCATTGGCCCGGCTGCAACGCCGGCATCAACGTCGAGCCGACGAACTACCACGCCTACGTCGAGTTCTCGAACCGCATCATCTCCGGGATCGCCGTCTTCGTCGCTCTCGCAACCTGGCTGCTGACGCTCGCGCGGCCACCCTTGCCGTCGTGGGTGCGCTGGGTCGCGGGCGGGGCGTTCGCCGGCACGCTCGCCGAAGCGCCGCTCGGCGCGGTGACGGTCAAGTACAAGCTCAACCCCTGGCTCGTCGGCAGCCACTTCCTGCTTTCGATCGCCGTCCTCCTCTGTGCGGTGCTCGTGCTGCTCGAGGCGTGGGACGTGCGCGGCGACGCGGTTCCGGGCTGGATACGTCGCGGCGGCCTGCTCGTCGCGCTCGCCTGTGCCGTCCTCGTCGTCACTGGGGCGTTCGCGACCGCCGCCGGCCCGCACTCGGGCAGCATCGCCGTGCCGCGCGTCTGGTCGTTCCGGCCCGCGGTGTGGCTACACGTGCGGGCGACGGCAGTGTTCGGCATCTCGCTCGCGTGTCTCCTCGGCTGGCTCGTGCTCCGGAGGGTGAGCCAATTGCGCGCCGCGTTCCTCGTGCTTGCGGTGCTCGCGGCGCAGATGGCCGTGGGTGAAGTGCAATACCGAACGAAGCTTCCCTCGTGGCTCGTGCTCATTCACGTCACGCTCGCCGCTGCGCTCTGGGCGTCGACCGCAATCCTCGTCGCGCTTCTGTGGCGACCGAGGCCCTCTAGGATGAGTTGATGGAAGACCTTCGTGTCGAGAGCCGTCCGCAGCTGACAAAGCCGATTCTGGTCGCGTCGTTTCGCGGCTGGAACGACGGTGGACAGGGCGCGTCAATGGCTACGGCGTTTCTCAACCGTCACTGGCACGCGCAGCAATTCGCGTCGATCGACTCCGAGAGCTTCTTTGACTTCCAGTCGACGCGGCCGCACGTGTCGCTCGTCGACGGGACGGTGCGCAAGATCGACTGGCCGGAGAACGTCTTCTGCCATGCGCGGCCGGAGCGCAGCGATCGCGACGCCGTCGTGCTGCTCGGCACCGAGCCGAGCCTTCGCTGGCGCACGTTCGCCGGGCTCGTCACCGGGCTTGCGAAGGATCTCGGCGTCGAGCTCGTCGTCACGCTCGGCGCACTGCTCGCCGACGTGCCGCATACTCGCCCCGCACCCGTCACCGTGAGTGCGAACGACGCATCCGTGATCGACAAGCTCAACGTACAGCCGTCGCGCTACGAAGGCCCGACGGGGATCGTCGGCGTGCTCCACGACTCGTGTGGCGCTGCGGGAATCCCCTCCGTGTCGCTCTGGGCAGCCGTACCGCACTACGTGTCGCTGACGCCGTCACCGCGCGCGGCCAAGGCGCTCTGCGAGCGGCTCGGGACGCTGCTCGAGGTGCCGCTCGATACGAGCGAGCTCGACGACGCGAGCGAGGCCTACATGCAGCAGGTGAGCGAGGCTGTCGCTGCCGACGAGGAGACTGCCGCCTACGTCGAAGAGCTCGAGGGGCGCGTCGACGAGTTCGCGGCCGAGACCGAGCTTCCGTCGGGTGATGCACTCGCGGCAGAGCTCACGCGCTTCCTGAGGGAGCGCGAGCAGGACGGCGGCGACGACGTCGCCCGCGGCGACTAGCCGAACGTGAAGCTGTACGCCTGCACACCGGGCGTGAACGTCAGAGTCAGCAGCTTGTCGACGAGCTTGTCCGACATTCGCACCGTGTAGAGGCGATAGGAGTTCACCTCGACGGGGCGCGCGGGCTTTCCGTCGATCGAGATCCCGACCTTGCCGTGACCGCCGAGGACGATGTAGACGTCTCGCGCGTAGAAGTGCAGCTGGAGCGACGCGTTCGCGCCGGAGATGATCCGCTGCGCGTCGACCATCCACGTGCCGCCGTAGGCGAGGTCGTTCGAGGGAACGTCCTTCGGCAGTGTGTAGTGCGCGGCCTCGTTCTCCTTGATCGGCGAGCCGACGTAACGGTCGAGGCGGTCGAAGCCGAGGTAGGACTCTTGCGTCGTCGGTTCGGTCGGGGTCAGGTCGGCGATGTGCGTGACCGATCCGCGCGTGATCCCGAGGAGCTCGCGGATGGCCTCCTCGGTCTGGTCGTAGTCGCCTTCGGCGAAGTGGACGTGCCGCACGTTCCCGAACTTGTCGACGAGGAATTCGGCCGGCCAGTACTGATTGCCGTACGCATCCCAGGTGCGGTAGTCGTTGTCCTGGACGACCGGGTAGTTGATGCCGAGGCGCTTGATCGCCGCGCCGACGTTCGACGAGACGTGCTCGAACGCGAACTCCGGGGTATGGACGCCGACGATCTCGAGTCCGTCCTTGTGGTACTTCGTGTACCACGCCTCGAGGTGTGGCAGCGTGCGCAGGCAGTTGATGCACGAGTAGGTCCAGAAGTCGACGAGCACGACCTTGCCGCGCAGCGACGCGATCGACAACGGCTTGCTGTTGAACCAGTCGCCGTTCGCCTCGAAGTTCGGCGCCGGCCCGTAGTTCTGGAGCTTGATGCCGACGCTCTCCTTCGTCTGCTTGCCACCGCGGATCTTCGCGAGCTGCTTCTGCGCCGTGTTGTTGTCCTCGATGTGGTTCTGCAGCGCCTGCGTGTAGCCGGGCAGCAGGGTCTGGAAGCGTGCGTCCTGGTTGAATGCGATCAAGAGCGCAACGAGCGCGATCACGACACCCGACGCGATCCGAAGGCGGCCTCCCTCGGCACGCAATCGCGACGCGAGCCCACGACCGCCGAAGGCGATCAACAGCATCGGGATCGCAGCGCCGACCGCGTACGCGACCGTGAGCAGGACGGCGCGCCAACCAACATGGTTGTTCGCGGCGACGACTGTGATCGCCGCGAGCACCGGGCCTGCGCACGGCACGAACACGAGCCCGAGCGAGACGCCGAGTACGAATCCACCGCCGCCTGCGCGGAACCGAGTCAGCCGTGCGAACGGCCGCTCGACGAGCAAGCCGAGCTGCGGCACCAGCAGCGTCGCCGCGACGACGAAGAGAAGCGCGATCGCGAGGTTGCGCAGGAAATCCTGTGGCAACCCGAGCTTGTCGAGGATCCACGACGCGAACAGCGTGAAAACGGTGAAGCTCGCGACGAGACCGGTGATGATCCGCAGCGGCTTGCGCCCCGACGCGCCGCCCGCGAGCAGAATCGGAAGGACCGGCAGCACGCAGGGCGAGATCGCCGTGACGATGCCGGCCACGAGACCGATACCGAGGAGAACAAACACTCTTCGAAGGTACTACGCTGCGGCGTCTTGATCGGTTGGCGCCTCGGCCGGAATCTTGGCCGGTGCGTCACCGTTCGCCGCCGCCTGGCTCGCGGGCGGCTTGCGCCGACGCCTGCGCTTGGGCTTCGTTGCCGCGGCCTCGCCTTCGGCGGCCGCCGTCTGGACGGCCTGCCCCTCGGCGCCGGACGGTCCTTTCTTCTTGCGCCGGCGGCGCCGCCGCGAGCGCGAGGGGCCGGTCTTCGGCGCCGGGAGGTCGTCGGCGAGCGCGCCGGCGATCTCCTCGATCGTGCCGAGTTGCTCGCGTGCGTCTTCGAGGTGCTTGTTCGCCCGCGGCGTGTAGCCCTCGGCCGTCGCGAGCAGCGCTGCTCCGACGGCGACCGGCATCTCCCGCGCGGCGGTCACGAGCCGCGCCGCGTTCTCTTCGTGCCGGTGTCCGCGCGAGTTCGCGAGTGCGCCGAGCAGTCTCTTCGCGTCCGGGTACTCCTGCGAGGCCTTGCGGTCGAGCGCCTTTCGCACCGCCCGCGCGAGCCGCCACGTCCAGCGGGCGAGGATCTGCTCGGGCGCGTCGGGTTTCCCTTCGGCGATCGCTCGGAGCAGGAGCCGCACACCGGCGGCCCGATCCTTGTCCCACGGTGGGGCCTGCGTCACGAGGGTGACGAGGTCATCGAAGTCGGCCCGGTCGACGCGCATCGAAACGCGGTCGGCGAGCGCGATCAGCCGCAGGCGGCGGTTCGGGTTCTGCGCGGCGCAAGTCGAGAGAAACGTCTCGAGCGCAACCTTCGACGAGTCGTTGCCGGTGAACTTCTGCACGAACGTCGCGCGCTCGTCGAAGCGCATCTGACGTCCTGCGATCGTCGCCCAGTAGCGCTGCTCTTCCTCGTCGAGGTACTTCGGGTCGACGCGCTGCCACTCGCGCTGGATGACCCCCAGTCTGCGAGCAACATCCGGTGTCACCGGGACGAGCCACGGCGCCGGCGTCAACTTGCGGCGCGCGCGGCGTTGCATCCGTCGGCGCGGCGCGGGTGTGACGCGCGCGCCCTCCCGGTAGAAGTCCGCGTTCAGAAGCGAGTGCAGAGAGACGACGCGCTCGCTGTGCGTCGCGCCCTTCGGGACGAAGTCGACGACGATGCCTGCTTCCTTGCGCGGATGGATGCGCATGATCCGGCCGATGCGCTGCTGGTAGACGCGCTTCGACGCCGTCGGCGCAAGATGCATGACGACGGTCGCGCGCGGAGAGTTCCAGCCCTCGGCAAGCAGCATCGCGTTGATCAGGACGTCGATTTCGCCACGCTCGTACGCCGCGAGGATCTGAGCGAGCTTCGTCGGCGACGTGCGACCGGACACGGCCTCTGCCTTGATCCCAGCTGCTCGGAACGCGGTCGCGAGGTTGTAGGCGTGGTCGACGCCGGCCGCGTAGACGATGCCCGGTGTGTCGCCGAAGCGCTCACGGTAGAGCGTCGCAGCGGCCATGTTCAAAGCCTCGTGGTCGAGAGCCGCGGCGAGTGCGCGCTCTTCGAAGTCGCCGCCGACGATCGGCACGGAGTTGATCGCGGCTACAGGGGGTACGCGCAGGCAGCGAAGCGGGGCGATCAGGCCGCGGCGGGCGGCATCCGACAGCGGCAGGTCGTCGACCGACGCGGGGAAGACGTCCGAAACCTGCTTCGCGATCAGCTCCTCCGTCGCCGTCATGCCGATGTAGATCGGGTTGGACAAGCTGCGGATCGCAGCCGAAGTCTTCTCGCCGAGAGCGGTGTGCGCTTCGTCGCAGATCACGAGCTGGTATGCGGTGCGCGAGACTTCGTCGACGTGCCGCGCGAACCAGGCGTAGGTCTGGATCGTGATCGGCGCCTGCTTACGCGACTTGTCGTCACCGAGAATGACTTCCGTGATCCGCGTCCCGTAGCCGTGCTCCTTCAGCTCGCGGCGGAACTGGTCGATCAGCAGGCGCCGGTGCGTGAGGATCAGGACGCCTTCCGTGCGCGCGGCTTCGACGAAGCCGGCGGCCGCGATCGTCTTGCCCGAAGCGGTTGGGTGGCGGAACCGGTAGCGCCGCTCGGCGCCGGGGTCTTCGCTCGGCGGCAGCGGGAGCGGGATCGACTCGTCGGCCTCGGCTTCACCCTCGATCGCGAAGTCCTCGTCCTCCTCGTCTTCCTCGGCGACGAGCTCCTCGGCCGCAACCGCGCCGTTCGAGCTGCCGTTGCCGTTCCCGTTCTCGTGCTTCTGGTTCGCGGCGATCAGCTCGGTGAGCATCCCGGCGAGCGCGTCGACCTGGTGGCGCCGGAGCTCGGTGCCCGAGGCGAGGTGCGGCGGCTTCTCGCCGAGCACCCGCTCGAGCCCGAGCATCAGCGCGTAGCGCACCTTCCAT